>NZ_JBFPFX010000014.1:0-161433 GCF_047978245.1 Pseudomonas sp. LFS044 | reverse complement strand
CTACTGTATTCGCGCATGGCCCGGGCGGCGCTGTACCTGTGGGCGCGGGCTGGCCGGCGATGGGCTGCTAAGCAGCCCAACTGGCCCGATTCACGGGTTTGGCTCACTTAACTCTTTCGGCGATACAACAATGACAACCCCCAGCCATTTCTCCCCCGACCACCCGGTCCCCACCCACCAGCGCCCGTTCGGCGGCCGCGACCTGTTCTCGCTGTGGTTCTCCCTCGGCATCGGCCTGATGGTCCTGCAAGTGGGCGCCATGCTCGCCCCGGGCCTTGGCCTGGCCGGCGCAGTACTGGCCATCGCCCTCGGCACCGGTGTGGGCGTGCTGTTGCTGGGGGCCGCGGGCGTCATCGGCAGCGACACCGGCCTGTCCGCCATGGCCACCCTGCGGCTTGGCCTGGGTAGCCACGGGGCGCGTCTGCCGGCTTTGCTCAACCTGCTGCAACTGGTGGGCTGGGGCGCGTTCGAGATCATCGTCATGCGTGACGCCGCCAGCCTGCTGGGGGCGCGCACCTTCGGCGAAGGCAGCCTGTGGAACAGCCCGATGTTCTGGACCCTGTGCTTCGGTGGCCTGGCTACCCTGCTCGCGGTCAGCGGGCCGCTGGCGTTCGTGCGCAAGGTGCTGCGCAAGTGGGGCATCTGGGTGCTGCTGGGCGCCTGCTTGTGGCTGACCTGGAACCTGTTGGCCAAGGCCGACCTGGGTGAGTTGTGGAACCGGGCGGGTGACGGCTCGATGTCGCTGGCTGTCGGCTTCGACATCGTCATCGCCATGCCGCTGTCATGGTTGCCCCTGATTGCCGACTACTCGCGCTTCGCCCGCAACGGCAAGCATGTGTTCGGTGGCACCGTGCTCGGTTACTTCATTGGCAATACCTGGCTGATGAGCCTGGGCGTGGCCTACACCCTGGCTTTTGCACCAAGCGGTGAGGCAAACGCGCTGCTGCTGGCCCTGGCGGGTGCCGGTATGGGGATTCCGTTGCTGTTGATTCTGCTGGACGAATCGGAGAAGGCCTTTGCCGATATCCACTCGGCAGCCGTATCGACCGGCTTGCTGGTTCGCGTGAAGGTCGAGCACCTGGCGCTGGCCATCGGTGTGCTGTGCACCCTGATCGCCTTGCTGGCGCCACTGGCCCAGTACGAGAACTTCCTGCTCTTGATTGGTTCGGTGTTCGCACCGCTGTTCGGCGTGGTACTGGTGGACCACTACGTGATCCGCCGCCGCCGCTTGCCTGCGCAGGTTGATGGCTGGCATTGGCAGGCACTGCTGGCCTGGGCGGTGGGCGTTGCGGCTTATCACATCATCGCCGCGCAAGCCCCGGAGCTAGGTGCGACCCTGCCAGCATTGCTGCTGGCAGGTGGGCTGCACCTGCTGTTGAGCTTCAGCCGCGGCCGGGAAACAGCTCAGGCTTGAGCACGCCATTGAGGCGAGGGTAGGGCAGCTTCAGTTCCACGTGGCCCATGGAATAGGGCGCGATGGAGTAGACCTCGTACTTGACCACCACCGCGCCGTACGTCAGGGCGATGTGCGGCGACTTCTTGAATGGCCAGGTTTTGACGAACTCGGCGTCCTTGTCCATGCCCACGCTGATCAGCCAGGCGCGGTGCGATTCCTCGACCGTCTTCCAGAAGGCGTCTTCCTGGCCTGGCAGCAGCATGTCCTGCAGGGTCAGCTCCTTGTCCAGCTTGCGCGAGTAGTTGATGAAGCCGCGGCCTGGCATGCCGTGGGCACCACCGCTGTCGAGGTAGCTCGACAATTCGATGATCACCAGCCCGTCATGCTGTTCGCGTACCTTGGCTTGCAGGTAGCTGCTGTTACGTTTGTCGGCGTTGGCCAGGTATTGCTGCTCATACGCCTGCAAAGTGCTGGGCGCGGTGCCATGCTGGTTGTCTTCGGTCAATTGCAACAGGCGTTTTTCGACGATGCCGTCGAGCTTGGGCAGGTCCGGGAAGTGGATGGTGTCGATGTTCACCAGCGGGCAGTCACTGGCGCTGCACCCCGGTTTCACATGCTCCCAGGCGTCACGCTTGACCTCAAGCGGGGCCCGGTAATTGGGCGTGAACAGACTCTGGCAGGCACCCAGGGCCAAGGCCAGCACAGCCACGGAGGTCAGTTTGACAAGTGTCATGATGATCCTTGCAGTACAGGGAAAAGTCGGCCTTTGACCGCCTGCGCGGCCTTCAGTTCGCCACTAAGCTAACAGAGAGCAGGCCCGCTGTCCCGACCGCGCGAACGGTTGCCGGAAGGGGGTGAAACGGGCAGTCGTGCAGAGTAGGATGGCGCGAAGCAGTATTTGAGGTAATGAGGATTTCCATGTCAGACGTGTTGAATTCAGTGCCCAAGGGCTTCGAGGTCATCGAGCGGGCCAATTGCTTCCAGGGCTTCTACAAGCTCGACAAGCTGCGCTTGCGCCATGAACTGTTTGCCGGGGGCATGGGCCGCGAAATCAGCCGCGAACTGTTCGTGCGCCACGATGCCGTGTGCGTGCTGCCCTACGATCCCCAGCGCGACGAAGTGGTGCTGATCGAGCAGTTCCGCGTTGGCGCGCTGGGCAAAACCGACAACCCTTGGCTGATCGAGCTGGTTGCCGGCCTGATCGACAAGGACGAACAGCCAGAAGAAGTCGCCCACCGCGAAGCCGAAGAAGAAGCCGGCCTGACTTTCAGCGCGCTGTGGCCAATGACGCGCTATTTCCCGTCACCGGGTGGCAGCGATGAATACGTGCACCTGTTCCTCGGCCATTGCAGCAGCGAAGCCGCCGGTGGCTTGCACGGCCTGGAAGAAGAGGGCGAGGATATCCGCGTGCGTGTCTGGTCGTTCGAAGATGCCTTGCAGGCTGTGCGCGACGGGCGCATCTGCAATGCGGCGACCATCATCGGCCTGCAATGGCTGGCGCTCAACCGCGATGAAGTACGAGGTATGTGGAAGTGAACCTGCTGCGTGAGCGTTATCGGGTCGATCTGGCCGGGCTGCAGGCAGCCTGCGAGGCCAACTACGCCCGGCTCATGCGCCTGCTGCCCGACATGCGCACCACCCAGTGCTCGCGGCGCATCGGCATGACCCAGGGCGACCAGATGCTGGGCGTGCTGGTGCTCGACGTGGTGCTTGCCTGCCCCTACACCACAACCCTGCGGGTACGCCAGGAGCACAGCCTGCCTTGGCTGCCGGTGCCGCACCTGGAGGTGCAGGTGTACCACGATGCGCGCATGGCCGAAGTGATCAGCGCCGAACATACCCGGCGCCTGCGCAGCATCTACCCGTATCCTAACGATGCCATGCACCAACCGGATGAGAAGGCCCAGCTCAACCTGTTCCTCGGCGAATGGCTGAGCCACTGCCTGGCCTGCGGCCACGAACTGGCAAGTGTGCGCTGAAATGTGATGGCGGTTGGTTTCGGGTGTTTGCTCGCAACCATTCCCCCGCCATAATTCCTGCTGAATCCGCACGAGGAGACGGCCGGTGCCGCACCCAGACCCTTCCCAGGCACCCGTACACGTGGTGCAACTGACCGACGCTCACCTGTTCGCAGACCCTGCGGGCACGCTGCTGGGCCTGCGGACCCGCGACAGCCTGCGCCACGTGATCGGCCAGGTGCGGCGTGAACAGCCGCGCATCGACCTGCTGTTGTGCACCGGTGACTTGTCTCAGGATGGCAGCGTTGCGTCGTATCAGGCGTTTCGCGAGCTTACAGCCGAGTTCGCCGTGCCCACTCGCTGGTTGCCGGGCAACCATGATGAAGCCAGGGTCATGGCCGAGGTAGCCCCGGACCTGGTGCAGGCGGTTACCGATGTGGGCGCCTGGCGCGTGGTAATGCTCAATTCGGCCGTGCTCGGTGCTACCCATGGGCTGCTCGGGCCGGACCAGCTGTCGTTGCTCGATGATGCGCTTGAATCAGCAGGTGAGCGCTACTGCCTGGTCTGTTGCCACCATCAACCCGTGGATATCGGTTGTGCATGGATCGCACCGATCGGCTTGCGCAATGCCGATGAATTGCTGCGTCGGCTTGAGGGTCGTCCACACGTGAAAGCGTTGCTCTGGGGGCATATCCACCAGGAATGGGACGCGCTGCGCGGCGGTTTGCGCCTGCTGGCCACGCCGTCGACCTGCATCCAGTTCGCCCCGCGCAGCGAGGACTTCAAGGTGAGCGAGGAGCAGCCGGGCTACCGCTGGTTGCGCCTGTACGCTGACGGGCGGTTGGAGACGGGGGTGGAGCGGGCCTTGGACTTCGAGGTGAAGCTCGACTTCGACAGCCCGGGCTATTGATGTGGAGATGCTGCACAGGGTTTGAATCGATGCGCTCCTGGTGGCAGCCGGATTGCCGGCGATGGGGCGCACAGCCCACAGCCGTAGCTGAGAAATTGTTGCGAAAATCCCACCGCTACGCCAAAACACGGCGAACGCGCTACACTGCGCATCCCTGCGCCCGCACCATTGGGCGCGAAGCCACAGATTTCGGGGGCAGCATGTCGGGTTCCATCCTCTATATCCATGGCTTGAACAGCTCACCGCTCTCCACCAAGGCGCGTCAGCTCGAAGCTGTGATGCAGCAGCTAGGCCTTGCGGACCACTTGCGCGTCCCCGCCCTGCACCATCACCCGCGCCAGGCCATCGCACAGCTTGAAGCAGCCATCGCCGAGTTGGGCGCCCCCTTGCTGGTGGGCAGTTCGCTCGGCGGCTACTATGCCACCTGGCTGGCCGAGCGTCATGGCCTGAAGGCGCTGCTGATCAACCCGGCGGTCACGCCGCACAAGCTGTTCGACGGTTACCTGGGCACGCAGCGCAACCACTACACCGACGAAACCTGGGAGCTGACCCACGACCACGTACAGGCCCTGGCCGAGCTGGAAGTGCCCGCCCCCACGGATGCCGGCCGATATCAAGTATGGTTGCAGACGGCCGATGAAACCCTGGACTATCGCCACGCCGAGCATTACTACCGTGCCTGCGCGCTGCGCATCCAGGCCGGCGGCGACCACAGCTACCAGGGCTTTGCACAGCAGATGCCGGCGCTGCTGGCCTTTGCCGGGGTTGCCCGGGGGCAGTATGCAGCGCTCGACTTTTCTGTATTTTGATCTTTTTGCATTCACCAGACTGACGACGAGAACCCATGGCCAATCCCAGCGCTAGCGCCTATAACGCAGACGCCATCGAAGTCCTCTCCGGCCTTGACCCGGTCCGCAAACGGCCGGGCATGTACACCGATACCAGCCGGCCGAACCACCTGGCCCAGGAAGTCATCGACAACAGTGTCGACGAAGCCCTGGCTGGCCACGCGCGTTCGGTGCAGGTCATCCTGCATGCCGACCACTCGCTGGAGGTCAGCGACGACGGCCGCGGCATGCCGGTGGATATCCACCCCGAAGAGGGCGTGTCGGGCGTCGAGCTGATCCTCACCAAACTGCACGCCGGCGGCAAGTTCTCCAACAAGAACTACCAGTTCTCCGGCGGCCTGCACGGTGTTGGCATTTCGGTGGTCAATGCCCTGTCGACCCAGGTGCGCGTGCGCGTCAAACGTGACGGCAACGAGTACCAGATGACCTTCGCCGACGGCTTCAAGGCCAGTGAACTGGAAGTGGTCGGTACGGTCGGCAAGCGCAACACCGGTACCAGCGTGTACTTCAGCCCCGACCCCAAGTATTTCGATTCGCCGAAGTTTTCCATCAGCCGCCTCAAGCATGTGCTCAAAGCCAAGGCCGTATTGTGCCCGGGCCTGCTGGTCAGCTTCGAGGACAAGGCCAGCGGCGAGAAAGTCGAGTGGCATTATGAGGACGGCCTGCGTTCCTACCTGGTCGACTCGGTCAGTGAATACCTGCGCCTGCCTGACGAGCCGTTCTGCGGCAGCCTGGCCGGTAACAAGGAGGCCGTGGACTGGGCCCTGCTGTGGCTGCCCGAAGGCGGCGACAGCGTTCAGGAAAGCTACGTCAACCTGATCCCCACCGCCCAGGGCGGTACTCACGTCAACGGCTTGCGCCAAGGCCTGCTCGATGCCATGCGCGAGTTCTGCGAGTTCCGCAACCTGTTGCCGCGCGGGGTCAAGCTGGCGCCGGAAGACGTCTGGGAACGCATTACCTTCGTCCTTTCGATGAAAATGCAGGAGCCGCAGTTCTCCGGGCAGACCAAAGAGCGCCTGTCCTCCCGCGAGGCCGCGGCGTTCGTCTCCGGTGTGGTCAAGGACGCCTTCAGCTTGTGGCTCAACGCGCACCCTGAACTGGGCATGCAGTTGGCGGAACTGGCCATCAGCAACGCCGGCCGTCGCCTCAAGGCCAGCAAGAAGGTCGAGCGCAAGCGCGTCACCCAGGGGCCGGCGCTGCCGGGCAAGCTGGCCGACTGCGCAGGGCAGGACCCGATGCGCGCCGAGCTGTTCCTGGTCGAGGGCGATTCTGCGGGTGGTTCGGCCAAGCAGGCGCGGGACAAGGAATTCCAGGCCATCCTGCCGCTGCGCGGCAAGATCCTCAACACCTGGGAAGTGGACGGTGGCGAAGTTCTGGCCAGCCAGGAAGTGCACAACATCGCCGTGGCCATCGGCGTCGACCCAGGCGCTGTCGACCTGTCGCAGCTGCGCTACGGCAAGATCTGCATCCTCGCCGACGCCGACTCGGACGGCCTGCACATCGCGACCTTGCTGTGCGCGCTGTTCGTTCAGCACTTCCGCCCGTTGGTCGAGGCCGGCCACGTCTACGTCGCCATGCCGCCGCTGTACCGCATCGACCTG
Organism: Pseudomonas sp. LFS044; assembly: GCF_047978245.1. Lineage (NCBI taxonomy): Bacteria > Pseudomonadati > Pseudomonadota > Gammaproteobacteria > Pseudomonadales > Pseudomonadaceae > Pseudomonas > Pseudomonas sp. LFS044. Next base: position 154,720 of record NZ_JBFPFX010000014.1, on the reverse strand, counting down.
GGCAAGGAAATCTACTACGCCCTGGACGAGCCGGAGCGTGACGGCATCCTCGACCGCCTGGTGGCCGAGAAGAAGCGCGGCAAGCCACAGGTCACCCGATTCAAAGGCCTGGGCGAGATGAACCCGCCGCAGCTGCGCGAAACCACCATGGACCCGAACACGCGGCGCCTGGTCCAGCTGACCCTGGAAGACGTCGAAGCCACCTGCGAGCTGATGGACAAGCTGCTCGCCAAGAAACGCGCCGGTGACCGCAAGAGCTGGCTGGAGACCAAAGGTAACCTGGCTGAGGTCATGGTTTGATTCGTCTGCTTGCCGCCTTTTTCCTAGCGCTGGTTGCCCTGCCGAGCCTGGCAGGCAACTGGCCGGAGCTGAAGCTGGCGTCCGGGCACCCGATCGATGGCATGCGCGGCGGTAACCTCTCGGGCCTGGCCTGGTGCCGGGGCGCCTTGTGGGGTGTTTCCGACCGTGATGACGACCGTATCTACCGCTTTGATCAGCAGAACGGGGTATGGCGCGCCCAGCCTCTGACCTTCACCCCGCCACCGGTGCCGGAAAGCGGCTTGCCCTGGGGGCTGAAGTCGCGCAACTGGGCGGTGTCGTACATCCGCGGCGGCGAGCTGGATTATGAAGGCATTACCTGCGACCAGGCCGGCACTATCTACTTGGTCAGCGAGGCCCATGCGGCGGTGCTGCAACTGCCGGTAGACGGCGAGCCGGACTGGCTGAAAATCGACCCGGCGATGATTCGCCAGGCCCGTGCCAGCGGCATGCTGCTGCACTTCAACGCCTTGTTCGAAGGCCTGGCGATCAACCCGCAGGGTGACCGCCTGTGGCTGGCGGCCGAGCGCGAGCGTCGCGGCCTGGTGAAGATAGAGCGCCAGCAATCGGTGTGGACCTGCGGGCGCAGTTGCGTGCTGCTGAGCGAGGCCGGCGTCGAAATGCAACCGCCGCAAATGCCCAATGCCCGTGCGCTTTCGCGTGATTTTGCCGACCTGGCCTGGTTCGAAGGCAAGCTGTTCACCCTCGAACGCAATGCCTACCGCATTTGCCGGCGTGATGCCGACAGCGGCAAGGTCGAGCGCTGCTGGTCGTTTGCCGCCGAAGCGCTGGTGCCCGAGCGCCGCTACGATCAGCCGTTCGGCCTCGCCGAAGCGCTGGTCATCGATGCCAAGGGTGCCTGGATCGGCCTGGACAACAATAACGGTGACCGGGCCGATGGCGAAAGCCGGCCGGTGGTCTGGCGCTTCACAGCGCCCGAAGGCGGCTGGAGCGCCAAGCCATGAGCCAGCCGCCGGGCAAGCGTGCGGGCAGGGTACTGATGGTCCTTGCCTGGGCAGCGGCGATGTTCCTGGCCACGCGCTTTTTCGGTGAGTGGGAGGCGCGTGAACGCAACCCCAATACCCAGGTGCAGTCGGCACACGGCGAAGGCTTCATCGAGGTGCGGCTGTTGAGCAATGGCCAAGGCCACTTCGTGGCTGACGGTGCGATCAATGGCAAGGCTGTGCACTTCATGCTCGACACCGGCGCCACCGATGTGGCGATCCCCGAGGTGCTGGCCCGTGAGCTCGACCTGCAACGTGGCAGCCCGGTCATCCTCAGTACCGCCAACGGCCGTACCGAAGGCTACCGCACCCGGCTGGACAGCCTGCAACTGGGCGACATTCGCCTGCAGGGCGTGCGTGCGCTGGTGGTGCCGGGGCTGGATGGGCAGACCGTGCTGCTCGGCATGAGCGCGCTGAAACAACTTGAATTTACCCAGCGCGGCGGCACCATGCTGCTGCGCCAGAACCTGAAATAACGAGGCCCGCATGAGCGACCCACTGGAACTCAGCCTCGACGGCGTCGAACGCCGTTCGCTGGCTGACTTCACCGAACAGGCCTACCTCAACTACTCCATGTACGTGATCATGGACCGGGCCCTGCCGCATATCGGCGACGGCCTGAAGCCTGTGCAGCGACGCATCGTCTATGCCATGAGTGAGTTGGGGCTCGATGCCGATGCCAAGCACAAGAAGTCGGCGCGTACCGTCGGTGACGTGCTTGGTAAATTCCACCCCCACGGCGATTCGGCCTGCTACGAAGCCATGGTGCTGATGGCGCAGCCGTTCAGCTACCGCTACACCCTGGTGGACGGCCAGGGTAACTGGGGTGCGCCGGACGACCCGAAGTCGTTCGCCGCCATGCGTTACACCGAAGCGCGCTTGTCTCGCTATTCCGAAGTGCTGCTGAGCGAAGTGGGCCAGGGCACCGTGGACTGGGTGCCGAACTTCGATGGCACGCTGCAGGAGCCTGCAGTGTTGCCGGCGCGCCTGCCGAACATCCTGCTCAACGGTACCACTGGCATCGCTGTGGGCATGGCTACCGACGTGCCACCGCACAACCTGCGTGAGGTCGCCAGCGCCTGCGTGCGCCTGCTCGACGAGCCCAAGGCCACCCTCGAGCAGTTGTGCGAGCATATTCAGGGGCCGGACTACCCGACCGAAGCCGAGATCATCACGCCGCGGGCCGAGATCCTCAAGATCTACGAAAGCGGCCGTGGTTCGATCCGCATGCGCGCCGTGTACCGGGTGGAAGATGGCGACATCGTCGTTACTGCTCTGCCACACCAGGTCTCCGGGGCCAAGGTGCTGGAGCAGATTGCCGCGCAGATGCAGGCCAAGAAGCTGCCGATGGTCGCCGACCTGCGTGATGAATCGGACCACGAAAACCCCTGCCGCATCGTCATCATTCCGCGCTCCAACCGGGTGGATGCCGACGAGCTGATGCAGCACCTGTTCGCCACCACCGAGCTGGAAAGCACGTACCGGGTCAACGTCAACATCATCGGCCTGGATGGTCGGCCGCAGCTGAAAAACCTGCGCGCCTTGCTGCTGGAGTGGCTGCAGTACCGGATTGGTACCGTTCGTCGTCGCCTGCAGCACCGCCTGGAAAAGGTCGAGAAGCGCCTGCACCTGTTGGAAGGTTTGCTCACCGCATTCCTCAACCTGGATGAAGTGATCCACATCATCCGCACTGAGGAACACCCCAAGCAGGCCCTGATCGCCCGTTTCGACCTGACCGAAATCCAGGCCGATTACATTCTTGAAACGCGTTTGCGTCAGTTGGCCCGCCTGGAGGAGATGAAAATCCGCGGCGAGCAGGACGAGCTGCTCAAGGAGCAGGCCAAACTGCTGGCCCTGCTCGGCAGCGATGCCAAGCTGCGCAAGCTGGTACGCAGCGAACTGATCAAGGACGCCGAGACTTACGGCGACGACCGCCGTTCGCCGATCGTCGAGCGCAGCGAAGCCAAGGCATTGTCGGAAAACGAGCTGATGCCGACCGAGCCGGTCACTGTCGTGCTGTCGGAAAAAGGCTGGGTACGCTGTGCCAAAGGCCATGACATCGATGCCACAGGCCTTTCCTACAAAGCGGGGGATGGTTTCAAAGCGGCAGCAGCTGGGCGTTCCAACCAGTTCGCCGTGCTGATCGACTCCACCGGCCGCAGCTATTCGGTGGCAGCGCACACGCTGCCGTCGGCACGTGGCCAGGGCGAGCCGCTGACCGGGCGCTTGACGCCGCCACCGGGGGCGACCTTCGAGTGCGTGCTGCTGCCTGAGGATGATGCGTTGTATGTGGTGGCTTCCGACGCCGGTTACGGCTTCGTGGTCAAAGGTGAGGACCTGCAGGCCAAGAACAAGGCCGGCAAAGGGCTGCTCAGCCTGCCGAACGGCGCCAAAGTCATCAGCCCGAGGCCTGTGGCCAACCGTGAACAGGACTGGCTGGCGGCAGTGACCACCGAAGGCCGCTTGCTGGTGTTCAAGGTGGCCGACCTGCCACAGCTAGGTAAAGGCAAGGGCAACAAGATCATCGGTGTGCCCGGTGATCGGGTTGCCAGTCGTGAAGAATATGTTACAGATTTGGCCGTAATCGCCGAGGGCGCGACACTTGTTTTGCAAGCTGGCAAGCGTACCCTGTCTTTGAAACCAGATGACCTTGAGCATTACAAAGGCGAGCGCGGCCGGCGCGGCAGCAAGCTGCCACGCGGGTTCCAGCGTGTCGACGGGTTGCAGGTGGAAGGTCCGGCGTAACCGAGTGAAATGTCTGGAACGGCAATTTCAGCGCCGTTCCAGGCAGAAATGCTGGAGTCGGACCGATATTTCGCGGATGATAGTGCCCCTTCGGAGCCAGCGTGGCTGTGTGCCCGATTGAATCTATATCAGTATCACTGCGGTTAGCCTGGTGGCGACCGCCTGGATGGGATGAATGAAATTTCTGCGCCTTCCATTTGCGCTGTTGATGACGGGCTTGCTGGGGCTGAGCGGATGCAGCATGCATCAGCCGGTTGCCCTGTATCAGCTCGACAGCGGTGATCCTGGCCAGCCTTCACAGAGTGCGGGCATGGCCGTGGTGCTCGGCCCGGTGTCGGTCGCCGATTACCTTCAGCGCGAAACCTTTTTGCAGCGTCAGACTGATGGCAGCCTGAGTTCAGCGACGGACGGTCGTTGGGCGGGTAGCCTGTCGGCAGACATCGACCAGCTGCTGGTTCGCCAGCTGGCCTGGCGGCTGGACAGCCAGCGCGTAGTCCTGGCCCCCGCCAGCACCGGCTTCTCGCCGGACGTGCAGGTATTGCTGTCGATCACCCGCCTGGACTCGGGCAAGAACCAGCCGGCCATTCTAGACGCCCAATGGCGTTTGCTCGACCGCCGCGGCCATGTGCGTGACAACCGCATCGTTCACCTCGAGCAACCGCATGAAGGTAGCGAGTCGTCGCAGGTGCAGGCCCAAGGCAAGCTGCTGCAGAAGCTGGCAGAGCAGTTGAGCAGTGCGGTCAAGCCGCTCGCCAATCAGCCTGCAATTGCCGATGAGGCACCCAAGAAGCCCGCTGCACCGGTTCAGGTCAAGAAAGCGCCAGAGAAGTCGAAGATCCCGATGGCTTCACCGATCCGTACCGATATGGAAGTCTATCGGTTCTGACAGTTAGGCCAGATAAGAAAAAGCCCGCACATGTGCGGGCTTTTTTGTGGGCCTGTGGTGGCCTCATCGCCGACAAGCCGGCTCCCACCATGTCTGCAGCGCTGCAGATTCTTGTAGGAGCCGGCTTGCCGGCGATGAGGGCAGCTCGGGGCTAGGCCCGGCGCTCGTGCATGCGCGCCAGCTGCCGCTCCAGCATTGACGGGTAAGGCTCCATCAACCGCTCCACACAGCAGGCCCCCTCAGGGCTGGCAATCGGCCGAATGCGAGCGCGCTGACGAATCAGTGCGTCATCGCTGATCTGCCGCTCCACCAGCAACAGATTGCGGCTGTGCTGGGACAGCGCCAGGGCATCCTGGGCCTTTTCCGTCATCAGCAGGTCAACCTGCTCCAACCCATGCAGGTCGCCACCCAAAGCCAGGCCCAGTTGCAGTTGCAGGGTGATGCCGCTGTCTGCCACCTCGATCTGCAGGGCATGGCCCAGGGCGCGCAACAGCTCGCCGCAGCAGATCGCGTTGGTCAGGTAGTCCTCGCCGCAGTCGCGGCTGTGGAACAACACCAGTGTGCTGCCATCGTTGAGCGTGTAGGTGTCGCCTTCATACAGCGATGCGGCCTGTTCCAGGCAGTCGCGGTAACGCTCCAGCAGCTCGGTCAGGCGGGTGCGCGGCAGGCGGCGCAGTTGTTCCTGGGAGCCCAGCTGCACGGCCAGCACTGCAGAGTGCTGAGGTTCGTCGGACTCGACCACGGCTGCTTTAGGCGCGGGTTCTTCGTTGTCCAGTAGGCCGGCAAAAGCCTCATCGTCGTCTTCATCTTCGGCCAGGGCGGTAACCTTGGCGCGTGGCGCAACTTTAACGGGCGCCGCAACCTCGTGCAGGTCGTCGAATTCGTCCTCTTCGTGTTCTTCCTCCGGCTCAGGCTCAGGCTCCGGGGGCGGCGGCGGGGCCAGGCGGGCATGCAGCTGGCGAGCGATATCGCCGATCTCATCCTGGCGATCAGTCGCCGGGGTGTACGGGTGCGGATCACGCAGCCATACCCGCAGCTGCAGCAGCGGCAGGGTGATGTGGCGGCCCTGGCGCAGGCTCAGGCTCAACGCCAGTGCCAGCAGGATCGCGGCAAGAATGCCCATGCTTTGCAGGCTGATCAGCATCGGCTGCTGGAACTGGCTCATGTCCAGGCTGATGCGCAGTTGCCCGGCAGTCACGTCCTGGAAGGTGATCTTGGTCTGGTACAGACCTTCAGCTTCCCCCAGCAGGCTATTGCGCGGCCGCTGCCCGGCCTCGGCCAGGATGCGGTTGTCCACGCTGTAGATGGCCGCATGGGCCACCAGCGGGTTCTTCACCAGGTTGCCCAGCAGCACGTTGAGGCTGAGGATGTCGTTGGACACCAGCAGCTCGGTCGCCGAGGTGGCGGTCTGGGTGGTCAGGCTCTGGCCAAGGGCATCCGCCTGCTCGTGCATGGCCTGCTTGAACTGCAGGCCCATTACGCAGGCATAGATCACCAGCGCCAGCGCCACCAGGAATATATTGGTGCTGGCGATGCGCAGTGCCAGTGGAACGCGACGTTGGCGCAGGGCACGGAAGATCATGAGGAAGAAGTTGTCTGGTTTGACGGGCGTGGGCCGGTTCACAGAGCGCGGCTCTTAATGGCATGAAAGTGTTGCGCAGTATAGCGATCAGAGTTTTGTCGGCAAAGTATCGTTGGCGCCCGATGGTCACGGAAAATCGGTAGAATGCGCATTTTTCATCGAAGTCGGAGCCAGGTTGTGCGCGAAATCGTCCTGATCAACATCACCGGTGAGGACCGCCCCGGTCTCACTGCCGCAATTACCGGCGTCCTGCTCCAGGGCGGTGTGAACATCCTCGACATCGGCCTGGCGGTCATGCACGGCACGTTGTCGTTCGGCATTCTGGTCGATATCCCGGATAACGAAGTGGCCACCAGCCTGCTGCAAAGCGTGCAATCCAAGGCCCACGAGCTGAATTTGCAGGCCCGCTACACGCCGATTTCCGAAGCGGACTACCAGCACTGGGCCGATGGCCAGGGTGACCCGCGCTACATCGCCACCTTGCTCAGCCGCAAGATCACCCCCGAGCAGCTGCAGCGCGTCAGCGCGGTCATCAGCGAGTATGGTTTGACCATCGAGCGTATCGAGCGTCTGTCTGCCCGTGTTGCCTTGGATGCCCAGGGTGACAAAGGCAAGGCGGCGCTGGAGATTTCCGTGCGCGGCGAGCCAAGCGATGCCCAGGCGCTGCGCGCCGACTTCTTCGCGTTGTCCGAAGCGCTGAACATCGACATCGCCTTCCAGAAGGACGACCTGTTCCGTCGCAATCGCCGCCTGGCCGTGTTCGACATGGACTCGACGCTGATCGAGGCTGAGGTGATCGATGAGCTGGCCAAGGCGGCGGGTGTCGGCGAGCAGGTGTCGGCCATTACCGAGCGGGCGATGCGCGGCGAGCTCGACTTCCGCGCCAGCTTCAAGGAGCGCATGGCGCTGCTCAAAGGCCTGGATGTCGGCGTGCTGGACCAGATCGGTGCTTCCCTGCGCCTGACCGAAGGTGCCGAAAACCTGTTCGCCGAACTCAAGCGCATGGGCTACAAGACGGCAATCCTGTCCGGTGGCTTCACCTACTTTGCCAAGCAGGTACAGGCGCGCCTGGGCATCGATTATGTGTTCGCCAACGAGCTGGAAGTGGTCGACGGCAAGGTCACCGGCGTGGCCATCGAGCCAATCGTCGACGCCCAGCGCAAGGCTGAGCTGCTGCAGCAGCTGGCGAATGAGGAGGGGCTGCAGCTGGAACAGACCATTGCCGTGGGTGATGGTGCCAACGACCTGCCGATGCTCTCGCTGGCCGGCCTGGGTGTGGCATTCCGTGCCAAGCCGCTGGTACGCCAGTCGGCCAAGCAGGCCATTTCGACCTTGGGCCTGGATGGTGTGTTGTATCTGCTGGGGCTGCGCGACCGCGACGCCCGCGGTTGAGCTGAAACAAAAGGGGCCGCAATAGCGGCCCCAACTGTCTCTACCAGGCAATCAGGCCTGCGCAGGCACCGCCAGCAGCTCACCCATGCGGGTTGCCGAACCTGCACCCAGGTTTTCAGCCCACTTCACTTGCTCCGGCCCGAACAGCACGATGGCCGTGGAGCCCAGCTTGAAGCGGCCCAACTCCGCACCTTTTTCCAGGTGAATGGGTGCACGGCTGCCTTCGTCGTAGCGGAAGGTTTTCAGCTCACGCTTCGGCGGCGTGACCAGGCCAGCCCACACGGTCTCGATCGAGGCCACGATCATCGCGCCGACCAGTACAACAGCCATCGGGCCACGCTCGGTGTCGAACAGGCACACCACACGCTCGTTGCGGGCAAACAGCTCAGGGACGTTTTCCGCCGTGGTCTGGTTGACCGAGAACAGCCGCCCAGGCACGTAGACCATCTCACGCAGGGTGCCGGCCAGCGGCATGTGCACGCGGTGGTAATCTTTCGGCGACAGGTAGATGGTGGCGAACTCGCCGCCCATGAACGGTGCAGCCAGGGCCGGGTCGCCGCCGAGCAGCTCCAGGGCACTGAAACTGTGGCCCTTGGCCTGGAAGATACGACCGTGCTCGATCGGGCCCAGCTGGCTCACGGCACCGTCGGCCGGGCAGAGGATGGCGCCCGGGGTTTCGTCCAGCGGGCGCGCGCCTGGCTTCAGGGCGCGGGTGAAGAACGCGTTGAAGTGCTCGTAGGCGGTCAGGTCTTCGACCAGTGCCTCGTTCATGTTCACCTGGTAGCGCTTGGCGAACCAGGCGGTGAAGGCGTTTTTGAACCAGCGTGCGCGGCACTCGGCAACGCAGCCGGCGAGCCGCGACAGCAGGTGGTGCGGCAGCAGGTACTGGCTGATGATGAACAAACGGGATTTCATGCAGGTTCCTTAGACTTCTACAGGCGTGTCCGGGTGGTTGCCCCATTCGCTCCACGAGCCGGCGTAAGCCTTGACGCGTGGGTAGCCGAGGGCCTTGGCCACCAGGTAAGTGAAACCGGAGCGGCGGTGTGACTGGCAATGGGTGATCACTTCCTTGTCGGGGGTGATGCCCAGTTGCAGGAGGACTTGCTTGATGTCCTGGCGGATGCGCAGGTGGTCGTTGAGGTCCATGCCAGCGGTCCACTCGAAGTTGATCGCGCCGGGAATATGCCCGCCTTTGGCGGCCAGGACTTTTTCACCGTTGAATTCCTGTGGGCCTCGGGCATCCCAGATCACCAGGTCGTCGGCGCCCAGGCGGCTTTGCAGGTATTCGCGGGTGGCGGTCGGCTCGCCGTGCAGGTGCAAGCGCACAGGCGTATTGGCTGGCGCTGGTACTTCGGTCACCAGCTTGTCTGCCGGCCAGGCCTGGATACCGCCATTAAGGTAGTGGTAGTGCGGGTGACCGATGACATCGAGCATCCAGATGAAGCGCCCGGCCCAGCCGCCGCCTTCATCGTCATACACCACGTAAACCGCGTCATCGCGGTGACCGAGCTCGCTGAACAGTTTTTCCAGGTCGGCCAGCGCCGGCAGCAACCCCGGCGCGGGTGGCAGGCCCAGCTGGGTGCGTTTGCCTTCGACGAAGCGCGCGCCCGCAATATGCCCGCTGACATAGCGGTTGGCGCTGCTCAGGTCGACCAGGATCAGCTGGGGCGAACCCAGGCGCGGCAGCAGGTCCGCAGGCTCGATCACCAGCGGCAGTCCGGCAAAATCAGTCATCCACGGTCTCCAGTGTGGAAAGAGGTGCGATTGTAGCGCAAGGGTCAGGCATTGCGGTTGGCAAACACAGCGAGCGCACGCTCGATACATTGCGCGGTTTTGCCAAAAGCTTGCACGCTGACATCGGCCAGCGGCTTGCCGCCCTGGTCGGCCACCGCCAGCATCAGCACCTGGTCACCCACTGCCATTGAGCGCAACAGCAGGTGTTCGCTGCGGAAGAAAGCGCGCAGCGGGGCCGGCATCAAGGCCGAAAGTTGGGCATGGTTTTCTGGCGTCAGGCGCAATTGCGCGGCTTGGCCTACCAGCTTCTGCAGCAGCTTGTTCTGCGGGATGGGCAAGGCGATGGCTTCGGCTTCCTTGGGCAGGCCGGCGGTTTGCTGTACGCGCAGGGCGTCGTTGGCCCTGTCCAGCGTCAGCAGCATGATGCGCTGCATGCCACAGGCCAGCAACGCCTCGCGGGCCTGGGTAGCCAGGTGCACGGTATTGGTAAAGGGGCTGGGCTTGGCCAGCAGTTCCTGGCACAGCTTGCGCCACTGGCCCAGCGCCTCGCTGGAGGGTGGTGGTGGGGTGATCATGTCGGGGTGCGGGCGGCGCTGGTGCCAAGGCCAGATCAGGGCTTCGGCGGGGTGGAACAGGGCGTGCCTGGCGTGGCGTCGGGCACTGGCGGCAGCCTGCTGGTGGACCTGCTGTTGCACGTCTTCCAGCGAGGTCTGCAGGTACAGCGCGGTGAGCAGTTGCCAGCGCAGCAGGTGCGGGTTGTCCCAGCCCACCTGGGCCGCCAGGGCCAGGTTGTTGGCCAGCAACACGGTATTGGCCGGTTGGTTGAACCAGCGGCTCAAGGCGGGTGCTTCGTCCAGGCGGTGCTGCTGGCTCAGCAGGTCATCGTCACGGGCGATGCTGAGGATCTGGCCCAGTTGTTCACGTTCTTCCAGCAGCAGGCGGTAGCCCTGGGTGACCCATTGCGACAGGCGCCAGTGCTCGGCCATGGCTTGGCACAGCGCCATGATGCGCACGCCGAACAGCTCCAGTTCAACCTCTGCAGCCTCTTCGCCCTTGTGGATGACCCGCAGCTCCCAGGCGTCGAGCAGCTTCGGGTAGGCCAGCGCCATCGGCCACAACGGCGACAGGAACAGCAGGCTGCCCCAGTGAATTTCCTGCCACAGCCGCGCCAGGCGGCTGGCGAACAGGCCGCTGGCCTGCTGCGAAGCGTGCTGGCTGATCAACAGGAACTGGCGCAGCACCGGCGGGATATCGTGGTCCGGCAGGGCTGGCAAGCGGGTAAGCAGTTCTCGGGTGCGCGCCAGGCCCAGGCGATTGAGGGCGATTTCCAGGCTTTCGGCGGGTTCGGCCTGGCTGGCATTGGCCGGGTGATTGGCCTCGCGCATCACCGACAGCACCAGTGCTGGGCTGTCCTGCATCAGTTCGGCGATGTCCCGCAGCGAGCGGCGGCTATCGTTGATGGCGCTCATGACCCGGTCGTAACTCTGCTTCGGCACCGGTACGCGAATACCGTCGAGCAGCTTTACCCAGGCCTCTAGCGTACGCGGATTCTGAGTGGGCACCTTGGATTCCATTGGCATTTTGACATCAGTCCGAACTGGCTTTTCGCATTGAGTGGCTATAGTCTGGCGCAGATCTGCCGATAAGTAGAAGAAGAGTTTTAAAGCTCCCGTCCCTCACCCTGACCACGACAGCAAGTGCTTTGAACCTATGGCTAAAATTATCGGCATCATCGTCGTATTCGCGAGCGTGCTCGGCGGATATGTGCTCTCCCACGGCAAGATCGCGGCACTGATTCAGCCGTTTGAAGTGCTGATCATCGGCGGTGCAGCCTTTGGCGCTTTCATGCAGGCCAACCCTGGTTACATGACTATGCATGTAATCAAGAAGTCGATGAAGATGTTCGGCTCGCGCTTCACCCATACCTTCTACCTCGAAGTACTGGGCCTGGTTTACGAGATCCTCAACAAAAGCCGTCGTGAAGGCATGATGGCGATCGAGAGCGATATCGAAGACGCTGCGGCCAGCCCGATCTTCGCTAAATACCCTGCCGTGCTGGGCGATGAGCGCATGACCGCATTCATCTGCGATTACCTGCGCATCATGTCCACCGGCAACATGGCGCCCCACGAGCTCGAAGGCCTGTTCGACATGGAACTGCTGAGCATGAAGGAAGAGCTCGAGCACCCGTCGCACGCGGTCACCGGCATTGCCGACGGCATGCCCGGTTTCGGTATTGTCGCGGCAGTACTCGGTATCGTGGTGACCATGGCTTCGCTGGGTGAGGGCGACCAGGCGGCCATCGGCATGCACGTAGGTGCGGCCCTGGTCGGTACCTTCTTCGGTATTCTTGCGGCGTATGGCTTCTTCGGCCCGTTGGCCAAGTGCCTGGAGCACGACGCCAAGGAAGAAATCAACCTTTACGAGTCGATCAAGGCTTCGCTGGTAGCCTCGGCCTCCGGCATGCCGCCTTCGCTGGCCGTCGAGTTCGGGCGCAAGGTGCTGTATCCGAAGCACCGCCCGAGCTTTGCCGAGCTGGAACAAGCAGTTCGCGGTCGCTAAGCCATGGAAAACAACCAGCCGATAATCATCAAGCGCGTCAAGCGCTTCGGTGGCGGGCACCATGGCGGCGCCTGGAAGATCGCCTTCGCCGACTTTGCCACGGCGATGATGGCGTTCTTCCTGGTGCTGTGGTTGATGTCCACTGCCACGCCAGAGCAGAAGATCGCCATTGCCGGCTACTTCAAGGACCCGATCGGTTTCTCCGAGAGCGGAACCCCCTATGTGATCGACCTGGGTGGCTCGCCAGAGCTCGCCCCGGAGAAGACCATCAACCCGGAGCAGCAGTCCGAGCAAAAACCTGATACCAGCATCCAGCTGAACAAGGATCAGGTCGAGACCATGGCCGAGCAGGTTGAGCGCGAGCGCCTCGAATTGCTGCTGCAGGAGCTGCAGAACAAGGTCGACGAAAACCCGCAACTGCAGAAGTTCAAGGACCAGATTCTGTTCGAGATCACCCAGGACGGCCTGCGCATCCAGATCATGGACGCCGAGAACCGGCCGATGTTCGACATCGGCAGTGCTCGCCTGCAGCCGTACTTCGAGGACATCCTGCTGGCCATGGCCGACACCATCAAGGCGGTGCCGAACAAGGTCAGCATCAGTGGCCATACCGACGCCAAACCCTATTCGGGCAGTGGTGAGTTCGGTAACTGGGAGCTGTCGGCCAACCGCGCCAACGCTGCGCGCCGTGCGCTGGTTGCCGGGGGCTACCCGGACGACCAGGTGGCGCGGGTGGTGGGTTATGCCTCGTCGTCGCTGTTCGACCGCAAGAACCCGTTCAACCCGGTCAACCGCCGTATCGATATCATCGTCCTGACCAAGAAGGCCCAGCGCAACATCGAGGGCGAACAGGGCACGCCGGAGGCCCCGGCTGCAGAGCCGAACCCGTCTACGCCGCCTGCCGGTAGCGCACCTGGTAGTGCTGCCCCAGGGGCTTCGGCGGCCCCCGGTGCGGGCGATGCACCGATGCAGCCGCGTGAACTGCGCCAGAAGCTGAACATCTTCGAGGACGGTACCTTGAAGATGGACGAGGCCAAGGGCCAGTAACCGCTCGGGGCCGCTTTGCGGCCCCGATGCATTCAAAACCCCCGCCGGATCTTGGCCTTCAGGTCGGCATGGAAGAAGTCTGCATTGTCCCTGTCGGTGCAGCTTCCACGCCCTGTCGGCAACACCATCGCCCGCTCGAACGTGCACTCATCGTGATAAGCCCGCACGAACAGGTCGATATGTGCGCGCTCGCGCATCACCGGCCATTTGCCAAACCATTCGGGTAACGTGCCGCCATCGCCCTGGTAGAAGACCACGCGCCGGGTGGCCATGACCGCGGTGCCCAGCAGCCAGGGCGTCCACCAGTCTGCCGCAATGCAGGCTGGGAGCAGGCCGATCCAGTGGGTCGCATCACCCATGTGTTGGCAGAAGCTGCCATACAAGTCTTCGCTGGTCTGCCCTGGGCTGTCGAACAGGACCAGCTGGGCGGGAATGCCTTCGTGCAGCAAGCGCTCGTTGAGGATGAAGGCGTCAAGCCGCTGCTCGTGGCGGTAGCTGATGAAAACCGGCATCGCGGTTGCCCTCCCTGATAGATGTAATGACCATCAGGGAAAGCAGCAGGCGGGGCAATAGACGACGGTGAAACCGGAGGGATCCTACGCGCTCCGGTAATGTTTCCTACAGATCAGTAGGCGTCTTCTGGCAGGCTGGCGATGATCGAGCGGTAGCTGTTCATGCGCTGTTGCTTGATGCGGCCGTCTTCCAGTGCCTTGAGCAGCGCGCAACCTGGCTCGCGATCATGCTTGCAGTCGCGGAAGCGGCACGTGCCGAACAGGTCGCGGAACTCGATGAAGCCACCCTCCACGTCATCACGGCTGACGTGGCCGAGCCCGAATTCGCGGATACCCGGCGAGTCGATCAGGTCGCCGCCGTTGGGGAAGTGGTACAGGCGTGCGGTGGTGGTGGTGTGCGTGCCCTGGCCCGACCATTCGGACAGGTCGCCAACCCGGGTGTCGGCGGCAGGCAGCAGACTGTTGACCAGGGACGACTTGCCCACACCGGACTGGCCGACGAACACGCTGATGTGGCCGTCCAGCATCTGTTGCAGGCGTTGCATGCCATCACCGTGGTGAGCAGAAACCTCCAGCAGCGGATAACCAAGGTCGCGATAGACCTCGAGCAGCGCCTGCAGGGCCGGGCCGTTCTCGTCGTTGATCAGGTCGGCCTTGTTCAGCAGCAGCAACGGGCGAATGCCAGCGTGCTCGGCAGCAACCAGGTAGCGGTCGATCAGGTTCGGGTGCGGTTCGGGCGCCGGTGCGAAGACGATCACGATCAGGTCGACATTGGCCGCCACCGGCTTGAGCTGGCCGTGGTTGTTCGGCCGGCACAGCTCTGTGGTGCGTGGCATCTGCGCGACGATCACGCCGATGCCCTGGTTGCCGGCACGCCAGACCACACGGTCGCCGGTAACCAGCGCCGGCAGGTTGGCGCGCAGGTGGCAGCGGAACACCTGGCCTGCAACGTCGCCGTCCTGAGCTTCGACCTCGACCTGCACACCAAAGTGCGCGATCACCAGGCCCAGTTGTTCGGGCCCCAGGTCACCACCCTCCAGCTCCTGCAGCGCATGCTGCTCGCGTTTGGCGGCGCGCGCGGCGCGTTCGTTCTGGATCTTTTCGATGCGCCAGTTCTGGCGGCGGTTGAGCTGGCGTTTGGCCATGAATGTTCCGTGGTGGGGCAGAATGAAATCGGCAGGCAGTTTAGCACGGTGGGCGGCTGACCATTCTGGTTACCTTCGCGCCGGGAATGCGCGGCACTCTGCCGCTAGGCTACTATGACGGCCTATACGAGGAGCCTCTTCATGCAGAACCCACAGAACCTGATCTGGATCGATCTGGAAATGACCGGCCTGGACCCGGACAACGACGTCATCATCGAGATGGCCACCATCGTCACCGACAGCGAACTGAACACCTTGGCCGAGGGGCCGGTGATCGCCATCCACCACAGTGACGAAGTGCTGGCCCGCATGGACGAGTGGAACACCCGCACCCACGGCGGTTCGGGGCTCACCCAGCGTGTGCGCGAAAGCCAGGTGAGCATGGCCGAGGCCGAAGCGCAGACCATCGCGTTCCTGGAGCAATGGGTACCGAAAGGCAAGTCGCCGATCTGTGGCAACAGCATCTGCCAGGACCGCCGCTTCCTCTATCGCCACATGCGTAACCTGGAAAACTACTTCCACTACCGCAACCTCGACGTCTCCACCGTGAAGGAGTTGGCTGCGCGCTGGGCGCCGGATGTGCGTGACAGCTTCAAGAAGGGCAGCACCCACCTGGCGCTGGACGATATCCGCGAGTCGATCGCCGAACTGCGCCACTACCGCGAGCACTTCATCAAGGTGTGAGCCGAAAGCGCGCAGATATTGTCGTAGCGCCCTCTTTTGGTGCCTGGGGCAACTGGTTAGACTGCGCGCCTTTCTCGCACGGACCCGCGCCATGTTGTTGATGCTCTACCTTATCGCCATTACCGCCGAAGCCATGACCGGCGCCTTGTCTGCCGGCCGTCGCGGCATGGACTGGTTTGGCGTGGTGCTGATTGCCTGCGTCACCGCCCTTGGGGGCGGCTCGGTGCGCGACGTGCTGCTCGGGCACTACCCGCTGACCTGGGTGAAGCACCCGGAGTACCTGGTGCTGACCAGCTTCGCTGCGCTGTTGACGATTTTCATCGCACCCATGATGCGCCGCCTGCGCTCGCTGTTCCTGGTGCTGGATGCCCTGGGGCTGGTGGCGTTTACCCTGATCGGCTGCATGACTGCGCTGGAGATGGGGCAGGGCATGCTGGTGGCGTCGATCAGCGGCGTGATCACCGGGGTGTTCGGCGGGATCCTGCGGGACATCTTCTGTAACGACATCCCGTTGGTGTTCCGCCGTGAGCTGTATGCCAGCGTATCGTTTGCGGCGGCGTGGTTCTACCTGGGGTGCGTGTACTTCAAGGTGCCGGCCGAGCAGGCCATGCTGCTGACCCTGTTTGGCGGGTTTCTGGTGCGCTTGCTGGCGATTCGCTTCCATTGGGAAATGCCAAAGTTTCACTACAACGACCAGCAGTAGCATTCAGGCGCCCGATAGCCTGCAGGAGCGGCTTCAGCGTGTGAAGTCGTTAATGAACCCCGTGCCTGGCCAGCGCCCACTCGACATGCTCGCGCACCAGCTCCGACGGGTCTTCCCGCCGCGCCTTCAAGGCCTCCAGCACCGGAATGGTCGAGGGCGCATTGCCCAAGCCTACGGCCAGGTTGCGTAACCACCGCTCATACCCCGCCCGCCGCAACGGCCCACCCTCGGTCTTGCGCAGGAAGGTCTTCTCGTCCCACAGGAACATCTCGGCCAGTTCAGCATTTTCCAGCCCGTGCCGCGGCTGGAAGTCACCCTCCTGGGTCGGGCGGGCGAAGCGGTTCCACGGGCAGACGATCTGGCAGTCGTCGCAGCCGAACACCCGATTGCCCATCATGCCGCGCAGCTCGACGGGAATCGCGCCCTTGAGCTCGATGGTCAGGTAGGAAATACAGCGCCTGGCATCGAGCACGTAGGGCCCGACGAATGCCTTGGTCGGGCAGATGTCCAGGCAGGCCTCACAGCGCCCGCAGTGCTCGCTGGTATGTGCTTCGTCCACCGGCAGCGGCAAGTCGACGAACAGTTCGGCCAGGAAAAAGTAACTGCCGGCCTTGCGATTGAGCAGCAGGGTGTTCTTGCCGATCCAGCCCAGCCCGGCCTGCTCGGCAATCGCTTTTTCCAGCACAGGGGCGCTGTCGACGAAGGCGCGGTAACCGAACGGGCCGATATCTTCCTGGATGCGATCGGCCAGGTGCTGCACGCGTTTACGCACCAGCTTGTGGTAATCGCGGCCGAGGGCGTAGCGCGATACGTAGGCTTTTTCTGGCTGGGCCAGGCGTTGCGCCATCTGCGTGTCGCCCGGCAGGTAGTCCATGCGCAGCGAAACCACCCGTACCGTGCCGGGGATCAACTGGTCGGGGTGCGCACGTTTGCCATCATGGGCGGCGAGGTATTCCATTTCGCCCTGGTAGCCGGCAGCCAACCACCGCTGCAGATGTTTTTCGTGCTCGCCAAGGTCCACCCCGGCGATGCCGACGTGGGCAAAACCGAGTTCTTGGCCCCAGATCTTGATCGATTGGGCCAGTGCGGCGAGGTCAAGTGTGCAAGCAGACATGGATGGGCAAGGCAATACGGGCTCAGGTGCGTATAATTCTGCCAGACATTGGAGCCTTTGACCCCATGCCGCAGACCAAACACCCAAGCCAAAACCCGCAACTGCTCAGCAGCGTCACCGTCGCGCGCCTGCCTGCCCGCCATCCGCACGCCCACAAAGGCGACTTCGGCCATGTGCTGGTGGTGGGTGGCGACCTGGGTACCGGTGGCGCGGTACTGCTCAGCGCAGAGGCCGCGTTGCGCTGCGGCGCTGGGCTGGTCAGCGTGGCGACCCGCCCCGAGCACGTTGCTGCGGGCTTGACGCGACTGCCCGAAAGCATGTGCCTGGGCGTGAATTCGGCCAACCAGCTGATGGGCGTGCTGGAGCGTGCCTCGGTGCTGGTGGTCGGCCCTGGCCTGGGCCAGGCCGCCTGGGGGCGTAGCCTGTTGTCCGCGGTGGCCAATGCCGAGCGGCCACAGGTGTGGGATGCCGATGCACTCAACCTGCTGGCGCGTGCCCCATTGGCCTTGCCCAGCGGCAGTATCCTCACCCCGCACCCGGGAGAGGCCGCGCGGTTGCTGGGCATTTCCACCGAGGCAGTACAGGCTGATCGGCCGGGCGCCGCGCGCAAGCTGGCGCGCCGCTATGCCAGTGTTTGCGTGCTCAAGGGGGCCGGTACGCTGGTTGCCGACCCGGCCGGCCAGCTGGCGCTGTGCCAACGCGGCCACCCGGCAATGGCCGGGGCCGGGTTCGGCGATGTGCTTACCGGTGTGCTGGCAGCGTTGTTGGCCCAGGGGCTGGATGCCTGGCAAGCCGCTGGCCTTGGGGTGTGGTTGCACGCCTGTGCGGGCGAGCGGCTGGGAGTCAAAGGTAGAGGCTTGGCGGCCAGTGATCTGGCGCCGGTCATTCGTGAGTTGTTGGAGGAGCATTCTGCGTGTCTGGCATAACCCTGTTTCTGGCCGATGAAGACGCCACGGTGAAATTCGGTGCATCACTGGCCGAAGTGACCGGCGGTCGCGGCGTGATCTTTCTCGAAGGTGACCTGGGCGCGGGCAAGACTACGCTTTCCCGAGGGCTGATTCGTGGCCTTGGCCATACCGGTGCGGTGAAAAGCCCGACCTTCACCGTGGTCGAACCCTACGAAATCGGCGAGGTGCGCGCCTACCATTTCGACCTGTATCGCCTGGTCGATCCGGAGGAGTTGGAGTTCATGGGGATTCGTGACTACTTCGAGGGCGACCCGCTGTGCTTGTTCGAGTGGCCAGAAAAGGGCGCGGGCGTTTTGCCAAAGCCTGACCTGACCATTACCATAAGCCCCCAAGCGGGCGGACGCTCGCTGATCCTTTCGCCGCAGGGGGCTCGCGGCGAGGCCTGGTGCACTGCATTGGCCAAACACTATAAACAGTAAGTGGGGTAGGTATGCGCATACGCGCACTGGTCGCTGTCGTTGGGCTGCTGCTGACAGCGGTGACCGTTGACGCTCTGGCCGTCACTCAAGTCAAGAGCGTGCGCCTGTGGCGCGCACCGGACAACACGCGGCTGGTCTTCGACCTGTCTGGCCCCGTGCAGCATAGTGTTTTCACCCTCAGCGCACCCGATCGCCTGGTCATCGACATCAATGGCGCGACCCTGGGCGCGCCGCTGAACGTGTCCACCTCCAACACGCCAATCAGCAGCGTGCGCTCCGCCCAGCGCACGCCCACCGACCTGCGCGTGGTGGTCGACCTGAAAAAGTCGGTTACGCCGAAGAGCTTCACCCTGGCGCCCAATGCCCAATACGGCAATCGCCTGGTGGTCGATTTGTACGACCAGGAGGCCGACGCCATTGCGGCCACGGCGCCGGTAGCACCACCAACGCCTGTGCAAACCCCGGCGACCACACCTGCGGTGCCGGTCTCACCGGCCCAGCCAGCGATCAAGCTGCCACCTGTGCCGAGCGGCAAGCGTGACATCGTCGTCGCCATCGACGCCGGTCATGGCGGCGAGGACCCTGGTGCCTCGGGCTCGCGCGGCCAGCACGAAAAAGACATCGTGCTGCAGATCGCCAAGGAACTGCAGCGCCAGATCAGTGCCGAGAAGGGCTACCGTGCCGAGCTGACGCGGACCGGTGACTACTTCATTCCGCTGCGCAAGCGCACCGAGATCGCCCGCAAGAAGGGTGCAGACCTGTTCATCTCCATTCACGCTGACGCCGCGCCGTCGCGGGCCGCCTTTGGCGCCTCGGTGTTTGCCTTGTCCGACCGTGGCGCGACCTCCGAGACCGCGCGCTGGCTGGCCGACACCGAAAACCGTTCCGACCTGATCGGTGGTGCCGGTAACGTCAGCCTCGACGACAAGGACCGCATGCTCGCGGGCGTGTTGCTCGACCTGTCGATGACCGCGACGCTCAGTTCCAGCCTGAATGTCGGGCAAAAAGTGCTGGGCAACATGGGCCGCGTCACGTCGCTGCACAAGCAGCGTGTCGAGCAGGCAGGCTTCATGGTGCTCAAGTCGCCGGACATTCCGTCGATCCTCGTCGAAACCGGGTTCATTTCCAACAACAGTGAAGCTGCCAAGCTGGCCACCCGCAGCCACCAGCAGGCCTTGGCCCGCTCGATCCACACCGGTGTGCGCCAATACTTCCAGCAGAACCCGCCGCCTGGCACCTACATCGCCTGGCTGCGCGACAGCGGCAAGATCGCCCAGGGCCCGCGTGAACACACCGTGCGCCCAGGCGAAACCCTGGCGATGCTTGCCGTGCGCTACCAGGTGAGCGTGGCCAGCCTGCGCAACACCAACAGCCTCAAGACCGATGAGCTGAAAGTCGGCCAGCACCTCGATATTCCCGCCACCACCCTGGCCTCGCAACAATGAGTGGTGGTTCGCGCATCCAGCTGCTCAGCCCGCGGCTGGCCAACCAGATTGCCGCCGGTGAGGTGGTCGAGCGCCCGGCTTCGGTGGCCAAGGAGTTGCTGGAGAACAGCCTCGACTCCGGCGCCCGGCGCATCGATGTCGAAGTGGAGCAGGGTGGCGTCAAGCTGCTGCGGGTGCGTGACGATGGCAGCGGCATTTCCGCCGACGACCTGCCATTGGCCCTGGCCCGTCACGCCACCAGCAAGATCCGTGAACTGGAAGACCTCGAAGGCGTACTGAGCCTGGGCTTTCGCGGTGAGGCACTGGCCTCGATCAGCTCGGTGGCGCGCCTCACTCTGACCTCGCGCACTGCCAGTGCCGGCGAGGCCTGGCAGGTGGAAACCGAAGGCCGCGACATGACCCCGCGTGTGCAGCCTGCGGCGCATCCGGTCGGTACTTCGGTGGAAGTGCGCGACCTGTTCTTCAATACCCCGGCCCGGCGCAAGTTCCTCAAGGCCGAAAAAACCGAATTCGATCACCTGCAGGAAGTCATCCGGCGCTTGGCCCTGGCCCGTTTCGATGTCGGCTTCCACCTGCGCCACAACGGCAAGAGCATCCTCAGCCTGCACGAAGCCCACGACGAAATGGCCCGCGCGCGGCGCGTCGGCGCCATTTGCGGTGCAGGCTTCATGGAGCAGGCACTGCCGATCGACGTTGAACGCAACGGCCTGCGCCTGTGGGGTTGGGTCGGCCTGCCGACGTTCTCGCGCAGCCAGGCAGACCTGCAGTACTTCTTCGTCAACGGCCGTGCAGTGCGCGACAAACTGGTCGCTCATGCCGTGCGTCAGGCCTACCGCGATGTGCTGTTCAACGGCCGTCACCCGACCTTCGTGCTGTTCCTCGAACTCGAACCCAATGGTGTCGACGTCAACGTGCACCCGACCAAGCACGAAGTGCGTTTCCGTGAAGGCCGTTCGGTTCACGACTTTCTGTATGGCACCCTGCACCGTGCCCTGGCCGACGTCCGCCCGGAAGACCATCAGGCCGCGCCCGCCGCGGCAACCGAGATCGTCCGCCCGACCGGGCAACAGGCTGGTGAATTTGGCCCGCAAGGTGAAATGCGCCTGGCCTCGCCGGTGCTCGAACAGCCCCGCGCGCCCCAGCATTCGATTTCCAACGGCGGTAGCGGCGCGGGGTACCAGTATCAGTACACCCCACGCCCGTCGCAGCCACTGCCGGCGGCCGAAACGCAGGCGGTCTATCGCGAGTTCTACAAGCCGTTGAATGATGGCGCGGCTGTAGCTTCCGCATTGCCGGAGAGCCAGGGCGACATCCCGCCACTGGGGTATGCGCTGGCCCAGCTCAAGGGCATCTACATCCTTGCCGAGAACGCTATCGGCCTGGTGCTGGTGGACATGCATGCCGCTCACGAGCGCATCATGTATGAGCGGCTCAAGGTGGCGATGGCCAGCGAGGGCTTGAGCGGCCAGCCGTTATTGGTGCCCGAATCGCTGGCGCTGAGCCAGCGCGAGGCCGATTGCGCCGAGGAGCACGCCCAGTGGTTCCAGCGCCTGGGCTTCGAACTTCAGCGTCTGGGCCCCGAGACCCTGGCGATCCGGCAGATTCCGGCGTTGTTGAAGCAGGCCGAGGCCAATCGCCTGGTGCAGGACGTGCTCGCCGACCTGATGGAATACGGCACCAGCGATCGCATTCAGGCGCACCTGAACGAACTGCTCGGTACCATGGCCTGCCACGGCGCCGTGCGCGCCAACCGGCGCCTGGCCATCCCCGAGATGAACGCCCTGCTGCGCGACATGGAAAACACCGAACGCAGCGGCCAGTGCAACCATGGCCGACCGACCTGGACCCAGATGGGCCTGGACGACCTGGACAAACTTTTCCTGCGCGGTCGATGACATGAGCGGCAAGCCCCCAGCAATATTCCTCATGGGCCCGACGGCGGCCGGCAAGACCGACCTTGCCATCGAGCTGACCAAGGTGCTGCCCTGCGAGCTGATCAGCGTCGACTCGGCGCTGGTGTACCGCGGCATGGACATCGGCAGTGCCAAACCCTCCAAGGAGGTACTGGCGGCCCACCCGCACCGGCTGATCGACATCCGCGACCCGGCCGAAAGCTACTCTGCTGCGCAGTTTCGCAGCGACGCCCTGGAGGCGATGGCCGACATCACCGCGCGCGGCAAGATCCCGCTGCTGGTCGGCGGCACCATGCTCTACTACAAGGCCTTGCTCGACGGCCTGGCCGACATGCCAGCCGCCGATGCCGGGGTGCGCGCCGAACTGGAGGCCCAGGCCGAGGCCCTTGGCCTGGCCGAGCTGCACCGCCAGCTGGCCGAAGTGGACCCGGTGTCGGCCGCGCGCATACACCCCAACGACCCGCAACGGCTGATTCGTGCCCTGGAGGTCTACCGGGTGAGCGGCGAGAGCATGACAGCCCACCGCCAGCGTCAATTCGCGGAAAGTAGCGGCGCAGACGCAGGCGCTGGCGGGCATTTGCCCTATACTGTCGCGAGTTTGGCGATTGCTCCTACAGATCGTCACATTTTGCATCAGCGAATTGCGCTACGATTTTCGCAGATGCTGGAACAGGGCTTCGTCGATGAGGTCCGATCGCTGCGAGCCAGAAGTGACTTGCACGCCGGGCTGCCGTCTATACGGGCAGTGGGGTACAGGCAAGTCTGGGATTACCTCGACGGCAAGCTGACTGAGAATGAGATGCGAGAACGCGGTATCATTGCCACTCGCCAGCTGGCCAAGCGGCAGTTCACCTGGTTGCGCGGTTGGTCCGACGTGCACTGGCTCGACAGCCTGGCCTGCGACAATCTGTCCCGCACCTTGAAATACCTTGGGGCCGTCTCCATATTGAGCTGAGTCCCTGCTGATTGCCGTCTATTCTTGCGAAGGGGCGGCCAAACTTATCGATTTCTTTGATTTACTACTATTTATCCTTACAGGAGTGCGGCATATGTCAAAAGGGCATTCGCTACAAGACCCTTACTTGAACACCTTGAGAAAAGAAAAGGTCCCGGTTTCGATCTATCTGGTCAACGGCATCAAGCTGCAGGGTTCGATCGAATCGTTCGACCAGTTCGTGGTACTGCTGAAGAACACTGTCAGCCAGATGGTCTACAAGCACGCGATTTCGACCGTGGTTCCTGCCCGTCCGGTTCGCCTGCCAAGCCCGTCCGATTCCGAACACGGCGACAGCGAGCCAGGCAACGCCTGATAGGAGCCTGCATTGTTCTTTGAGCGCCACGGTGGTGGTGAGCGGGCGCTGCTCGTTCACTTGGAAGGTCAGAACCCTGAGGCGCGCGAAGACCCGCAGGAGTTTCAGGAGCTGGCATTGTCGGCCGGAGCCGATATCGTCTCGCTGGTCACGGTGGCAAGGCATCAGCCTACCGCCAAATACCTGATTGGCAGCGGCAAGGTCGAGGAACTGCGCGACCTGGTCAAAGCCGAACAGGTAGACCTGGTAATTTTCAATCACACCCTCACGCCCAGTCAGGAACGCAACCTCGAACGTGTCTTCGAGTGCCGCGTGCTTGACCGTACCGGGCTGATCCTCGATATCTTCGCCCAACGGGCGCGTACCCATGAAGGCAAGCTGCAGGTCGAACTGGCCCAGCTCGAGCACATGAGCACGCGGCTGGTGCGCGGCTGGACCCACCTTGAGCGTCAAAAAGGCGGTATCGGCATGCGCGGCCCGGGTGAAACCCAGCTGGAAACCGACCGCCGCCTGCTGCGGGTACGCCTGCGTCAGATCAAGTCACGCCTGGAGAAGGTCCGCAGCCAGCGCGAACAGGCTCGTCGGGGCCGTCGCCGTGCGGATATCCCGTCGGTATCGCTGGTGGGCTACACCAACGCCGGCAAGTCCACGCTGTTCAATGCCTTGACCGAATCCGAGGTGTACGCCGCCGACCAATTGTTCGCCACCCTCGACCCGACCCTGCGCCGGCTCGAGCTCAACGACCTTGGGCCGATCGTGCTGGCGGATACCGTAGGCTTCATTCGCCACCTGCCGCACAAGCTGGTCGAGGCATTTCGGGCTACGCTCGAAGAGTCGAGCAACTCCGACCTGCTGCTGCATGTGATCGACGCCCATGAGCCAGAGCGCATGGAGCAGATCGAGCAGGTGCTGGCAGTATTGACCGAGATCGGTGCAGAAGGCTTGCCGATCCTTGAGGTCTATAACAAACTCGACCTGCTTGAAGATGTCGAGCCACAGATCCAGCGCAACGCCGACGGCAAGCCGGAGCGGGTCTGGGTATCGGCACGAGATGGACGTGGCCTGGAGCTGGTCGGTCAGGCGATTGCCGAGTTGCTGGGGGATGATCTGTTTGTCGGTACCCTGTGTCTGGAGCAGCGTTTTGCCCGCTTGCGCGCGCAATTCTTTGCCCTGGGTGCCGTGCAGAGTGAAGCGCATGACGAAGAAGGGCGCAGCCTGCTGAGTGTGCGACTGCCCATGGTCGAATTGAATCGCCTGGTCAGTCGTGAAGGCATGGAGCCGCAAGTGTTTGTCGAGCAACACACTTTGCAATAAATGCCCGCCGAGGTCGTCGGGCAGCAGTGGCAGGCATTCTGTAGCATTGGACGGCGCGCCGTGGGCGCGTCTTTGCTTTATCAGATGGAGAGCGCTATGGCTTGGAACGAGCCGGGTGGCAACTCGAACAATCAGGATCCCTGGGGCGGTCGCCGTGGTGGCGGCGGCGGTGGTGGCGATAAAAAAGGCCCGCCGGATCTGGACGAGGCCTTCCGCAAACTGCAGGACAGCCTGAACGGCATGTTCGGCAGCGGCAAGAAACGTGGCGGCGGTGACCGCAATGTCGGCAAGGGTGGCGGCTACGGCCTGCTGGGCATTGGCCTGGCGGTGCTCGCTGCAATCTGGCTGTACAGCGCCGTGTACGTGGTCGACGAACAGGAGCAGGCCGTTGTGCTGCGCTTCGGCAAGTACTATGAGACGGTCGGTCCCGGCCTGAACATCTACTTCCCGCCAATCGATCGCAAGTACATGGAAAACGTCACGCGCGAGCGTGCCTACACCAAGCAGGGCCAGATGCTCACCGAAGACGAGAACATCGTTGAAGTGCCACTGACCGTTCAGTACAAGATCACCAACCTGCAGGACTTCGTGCTCAACGTCGACCAGCCGGAAGTGAGCCTGCAGCATGCGACCGACAGCGCCCTGCGCCACGTGGTGGGTTCCACCTCGATGGACCAGGTGCTGACCGAAGGCCGTGAGCAGATGGCCGTGGACATCCGCGAACGCCTGCAGCGCTTCCTCGACAACTACCGTACCGGTATCACCGTTACCCAGGTCAACGTACAGAGCGCGGCAGCCCCGCGTGAAGTGCAGGAAGCCTTCGACGACGTGATCCGCGCCCGTGAAGACGAGCAGCGTGCCCGCAACCAGGCCGAGTCCTACGCCAATGGCGTGGTACCCGAAGCCCGCGGTCAGGCCCAGCGCATCATCGAGGACGCCAACGGTTATCGCGACGAAGTCATCGCCCGTGCCAAGGGTGAGGCAGACCGCTTCACCAAGCTGGTTGCCGAGTACCGCAAGGCACCTGACGTAACTCGTCAGCGCCTGTACCTGGAGACCATGCAAGAGGTCTACAGCAATACCAGCAAAGTCATGGTGGCAACCAAGGACGGGCAGAACAACCTGCTCTACCTGCCGCTGGACAAGATGGTCGAAGGCAGCCGCAACACGTCGGCACCGACTACCAGCGTGTCGCCATCGGCGAACGATGCGGCCGCACGTGCGGCGCAGGACCTGCAACAGCAACAGCAGCAGTTGCGTACTAGGGAGAGCCGCTGATGAGCAATAAATCGCTGATCGCCCTGATCGCCGCTGTGGTGCTGGCCGTCGTGGCCTGGAACAGCTTCTACATCGTGGCCCAGACCGAACGCGCGGTACTGCTGCAGTTCGGCCGTGTGGTCCAGGCGGATGTTCAGCCCGGCCTGCATGTGAAGGTTCCGTATGTGAACCAGGTGCGCAAGTTCGACGCCCGTCTGATGACCCTCGACGCCCCGACCCAGCGGTTCCTGACCCTGGAGAAGAAAGCGGTGATGGTCGACGCCTACGCCAAGTGGCGCGTCAAGGATGCCGAGCGTTTCTACACCGCGACGTCTGGCCTCAAGCAGATCGCCGACGAACGCCTGTCGCGTCGTCTGGAAAGCGGCCTGCGTGACCAGTTCGGTAAACGCACCCTGCACGAAGTGGTTTCCGGTGAACGTGACGCGCTGATGGCTGACATCACCGCCTCGCTGAACCGCATGGCCAACAAGGAGCTGGGTATCGAAGTGGTCGATGTGCGCGTCAAGGCCATCGACCTGCCGAAGGAAGTCAACCGCAGCGTGTTCGACCGCATGAGCACCGAGCGGGAGCGTGAAGCCCGCGAGCATCGCGCCAAAGGTAACGAGCTGGCCGAGGGTATCCGTGCGGATGCCGACCGTCAGCGCCGTGTACTGCTGGCCGAAGCCTATCGCGAAGCTGAAGAAACCCGCGGTGATGGCGACGCCCAGTCGGCCTCCATCTATGCCAAGGCTTACACCCAGGACGCCGATTTCTACGCGTTCTACCGTAGCCTGCAGGCATACCGCGAGAGCTTCTCGAGCAAGAGCGACGTGCTGGTCCTGGACCCGAAGAACGAGTTCTTCCGCTTCCTGGACAAGAGCAAACCCTGATGCTCTGAATCGGGATCGCCCCGCCTGGCAGCTAAAATTCCAGGCGGGGTGCATCCTGAATCAAAAGGGGTGTATGATGAGGCAGCCGGGAAATTTCCCGGCTTTTTTGCGTCTGCATGGTTGATTGGCAAAGCGCCAGTTGACGGTTTGGTCAGCTCGCAAGGCAATTCGAGGGTATTGGGTACGGTGGTGGCGCTGGGATCAGTGCTGCCTGCTGCTGTGCGCCAATGCCTGCTTTACTGACGGCTCGCCTGTTGGCAAGCCGCCCGGACCAGAGGGGAAATGGCGTAATGGCAACGGTAGACCGCTGGCTGCTGCCAGATGGCATCGAGGAAGTACTGCCACCTGAAGCTGCGCGCATCGAGATTGCGCGTCGGCAGGTGTTGGACCTGTTCCAGAGTTGGGGTTACGAACTGGTCGTCACCCCGCATATCGAGTACCTGGAGTCGCTGCTGACCGGCGCCGGCCAGGACCTGGATCAGCGCACCTTCAAGGTGGTCGACCCGCAGTCCGGTCGCCTGATGGGCTTCCGCGCCGACTTCACGCCGCAGGTGGCGCGCATCGACGCCCACACCCTGCGCCGCGAAGGCCCAAGCCGCCTGTGCTATGCCGGCAGCGTGCTGCACGCGCAGCCGCGTGCACTGTCCACCTCGCGTAGCCCGATCCAGTTGGGTGCCGAGCTGTACGGCGACGCCAGCCCCACCAGCGATGTTGAAGTCATCAGCCTGATGCTCGCCACCTTGCAACTGACCGACGTTGCAGATGTGCACATGGACCTCGGCCATGTCGGCATCTACCGTGGCCTGGCGCGCGCCGCCGGCCTGTCGGGCGCCGTCGAGCAGCAGTTGTTCGACGCCCTGCAGCGCAAGTCGGTGGATGAAGTGCAAGCACTGACCGCGGACCTGCCGAAAGACCTGGGCAACATGCTGCGCGCCCTGGTCGAGCTGTGTGGTGGCCGTGAAGTGCTGGCTGAAGCCCGCGTGCGCCTGGGCCGTGCCCCGGCCAGCGTGCTGGCCGCGCTGGACGACCTGTTGGCGATCGCCGATCGCCTGGCGTCGCGCTTCCCGCAGTTGCCGCTGTACTTCGACCTCGGCGAGCTGCGTGGCTACAACTACCACACCGGTGTGGTGTTCGCCGTGTTCGTGCCCGGCGAAGGTCAATCGATCGCCCAGGGCGGTCGCTACGACGACATCGGCGCAGATTTTGGCCGGGCCCGCCCGGCCACAGGTTTCTCCACGGATTTGAAGACCCTGGTCACACTGGGGCGAGCGGAGGTCGTATTGCCAACTGGCGGCATCTGGATGCCCGACAGTGGTGACGCGGCCCTCTGGCAGCAGGTCTGCCAGTTGCGCAACGAGGGCCAGCGTGTGGTCCAGGCTTTGCCTGGCCAGCCGTTGAGTGCTGCTCTCGAGGCGGATTGTGATCGGCAATTGATTCAGCAAGACGGGCGCTGGCAGGTTCTGCCGCTGACCCATTGAGTTTCTGCGTCGGCAGTAGGCCGGCAACCAAGTTTGCGTGAATGAGGACCAATGTAATGGGTAAGAATGTCGTCGTCCTGGGCACCCAGTGGGGTGATGAGGGCAAAGGCAAGATCGTCGATCTGCTGACCGAACATGCTGCCGCCGTAGTGCGCTATCAGGGTGGCCACAACGCGGGCCACACCCTGGTGATCAACGGTGAAAAAACCGTTCTGCACCTGATTCCGTCCGGCATCCTGCGTGAAGGCGTTCAGTGCCTGATCGGCAACGGCGTGGTCGTTGCTCCAGATGCTCTGATGCGTGAAATCACCAAGCTGGAAGAGAAGGGCGTACCGGTGCGCGAGCGCCTGCGCATCAGCCCGGCTGCTCCGCTGATCCTGTCGTACCACGTGGCCCTCGACCAGGCCCGCGAGAAAGCCCGTGGCGAAGCCAAGATCGGCACCACCGGCCGTGGTATCGGCCCAGCGTACGAAGATAAAGTCGCCCGCCGTGGCCTGCGTATCGGTGACCTGTTCCACCGTGAGCGTTTCGCCGCCAAGCTCGGTGAGCTGCTGGACTACCACAACTTCCAGCTGGTCAATTACTACAAAGAGCCGGCCATCGATTTCCAGCAGACGCTCGATGAGTGCATGGAATACGCCGAGCTGCTGAAACCGATGATGCTCGACGTCACCGCCGAGCTGCACAACCTGCGCCGCGCTGGCAAAGACATCATGTTCGAAGGCGCCCAGGGCTCGCTGCTGGACATCGACCACGGTACCTACCCGTACGTCACCAGCTCCAACACCACCGCTGGCGGTATCTCCACCGGTTCAGGCGTTGGCCCGATGTACCTGGACTACATCCTCGGCATCACCAAGGCCTACACCACTCGCGTGGGTTCCGGCCCGTTCCCGACCGAGCTGTTCGACGAGACCGGCGCTGGCCTGGCCAAGCGTGGCCACGAATTCGGTTCGACCACCGGCCGTGCCCGTCGCTGCGGCTGGTTCGATGCCGTCATCCTGCGTCGCGCCATCGACGTCAACAGCATCTCGGGCATCTGCCTGACCAAGCTGGACGTACTGGACGGCCTGGAAACCATCAACATCTGCGTTGGCTACAAGAACGAGAACGGCGCCGTCATCGACGCACCGTCCGATGCCGACAGCTACATCGGCCTGGAGCCGGTGTACGAAGAGATGCCAGGCTGGAGCGAGTCGACCCTGGGTGCCAAGACCCTGGAAGAGCTGCCTGAAGCTGCCCGCGCTTACATCAAGCGTATCGAGGAGCTGACCGGCGCGCCGATCGACATCATCTCCACCGGCCCGGACCGCAACGAGACCATCGTGCTGCGTCATCCGTTCGCCTGATCTGCCCTCCAGGCTGATCTGACGCCGCGGCCCTGCAAGGGGCTGCGGCGTTTTTGTTTGTCCGCCCGGCTATACGCGCTGCTCTACCTTGGCGTTTATACCTGCTGTTTTCGGCATAACCCTTGCTGTAAGAAGTTTCTGTAGATGCCATCAAAATAGTGGCGCCAGAAAGCACGAGGGTTTCACCGTGTCTGCCATCCTCTCACTGTTACGAAGCCGCCTGTTGCGGCCTGTGTTTGTTGCCCTTGGTATCGCCCTTTTGGTGCAGGTGCTGGTCGCCGTTGCGCTGACCCGAAGCACCGTCACCGCCCTTGAGGCCGACCTGGGCGAGCGCCTGGGCGCTGACAGCCGCAAACTTGCCAGCGAGCTTGAGCAGGCGGGGCAGGATGTGCGTTCGGGTCTCGACAGCCTCTCCAGCAGCACCCGGCAGCGCCTCAGTGCGGGCCTCTCCGAGCGCCTGCAAAGCGAACAGCAACAGCTGCGTACCACGTTGGAAAAGAACCTCAAAGACTCGGCCAACGATATGGCCGAACTGCTGGCGTCGGTCGCGCCCCGTGCAATCTGGGACAACGACGTGCCGACCCTGTCCGACTTCGCCCGCCGTGCTCAGCGCAATCCGAATGTGCTGTTCGTGATCTACGACGACGCGCAGGGGCAGCACCTGACCCGTTACCTGAACCGGCAAAACCCGATCAACCAGGCCCTGATGGAAAAAGGCCAAGGCGAAAGGGCCCTGGACAAGGTATTGGAAGCCGCCCGCCGCGACCCGTCGGTGTACTTCGTCGAAGCCTCGATCAGCCCCAATGGCGCCGAGATCGGCAAGGTCTTGATGGGGGTTTCTACCGCCGGTGTCGATCAAGCGCTCAAAGCACTGGATCAGCGCTTCAGCGCCTTGATCACCAGCGGCGAACAGCTGGTGGGCGATAGCCTTGCTGCGGCAGCTGCAGACAGCGGCAAGGCCCTGCGCGAGCGGTTGGAAACTGCTCAAGGCAGTGCCACTGCCATGCAAGCCAACACCGCGCAAACCGTGCGCGAGTCTGCTGCCGAGCTGCGCTGGCGCATCGGCCTGGGCCTCGTGGTCGTTGGCTTGGGCGTATTGTTGGTGGTTGCCTTGGTGCTGGGCCGGCGCGTGCTCAGCAAGTTGCGCTTGTTGATCGCTGCGCTGGATGACCTGGCGGCCGGCGAAGGCGACCTGACCAAGCGCGTCAACCTCGACAGCCGCGACGAGATTGGCGACATGGCATCGGCGGTCAACCGCTTCGTGGAAAAGTTGCAGCCGATTGTTCGCGAGGCAGGCGAAGTGGCGCAGCGCACCGGCGTCGAGATTGGTGCCATGGCGCAGCGCAATGCCGGGGCCGATGCAGCCGCCGCGCTGCAGCGCGACGAAGTGGCCGCCAGCCTGCGCGACCTGTCGAGCATGGCGGATGAAGCCCAGGCCGAGAGCCACGCCATGCAGGCGGCGCTGCAGCAGGTGGTAGACATCCGTCAGGCCACCGATGAGAACAGCCGCGCTTCGACGCAACTGGCTGGCATGATCGAGAACCTCGCGGGTCAGGTCGAGACCGGCGCCCAGGTCATCGAGCGCCTGGCCCGGCAGAGCGAGCAGATTGAGGTGGTATTGACCGTCATCCACGGCATCGCCGAGCAGACCAACCTGCTGGCGCTCAACGCGGCCATCGAGGCAGCACGTGCCGGCGAAACCGGGCGCGGTTTTGCCGTAGTGGCTGATGAGGTGCGGGCGCTGGCGAGCAAGACGCAAAGCTCGACCGGTGATATCCAGGCGCATATTGCGGCCTTGCAGAAGGGCGCCAAGGAAGCGGTGGCAACCATTGGCCAGGCTGGCCTCAAGGCCAGCGAAGGCCTGTCGGTGCTGCGCGACAACGAGCGCCGCCAACAGTCGGTGCAGGCGGCGGTGGAGCAGGTGCATGCTGCCATCGGCCTGGCTACCCGGGCGGCTGAGCAGCAGGCGCATGGGGCGCAGGCTGTGCGCGGCCGGGTTGAGAATATTCACGCCCAGGCGGAGCGTTCGGCAGAGGTGGTCATGCAGACCACCGCCAGCAGCAAGGTGCTCGACGACCTGGCCTCGCAGCTACGCGCCAGCCTTGGCCAGTTCAGGGCGTGATACATCAAGGTGCTGGGGTGATCCCTTTGGGAGATCGCCCAGCCCATTGGAATGCGCTGTCGGCAGAGAACTGGGCCGCAAGCGGTCCCCGAGCCTCTGCAAGCAACGGTCTTGCCCAAACCCAAGCGCTAGCGCGATCCCTGTGGGAGCGGGCTTGCCCCGCGAACACGGGCGAAAGCCCGTGCCATCCACGACCATTGGGCCGCGGCCTGATTGTGCGAGGATGCTGCGCAGCCAGCCTGCCAACCAGCCCCCTGACCCCGAGGCACCGCGAAGCGGCCAGCACCTGCCAAAACATTTTCATACTCGCTCAATACGACTTCATCACCATGCTTGTAGGCAATTTCCGAATCCAACCCATTTTGACCCGCTACCATTGCGCCGACGATCCCATGGAACTAGGGTGAGTCGGATCCTGAGCGCTACAGCGAGTTCTCCCGCTTACCTCCAGGAACAACCAAAAAAAGGCGATGTCCGAACATCGTCCCGATCAGCCCAATTTTTACCAAGGAGCAGGTAAACATGGCTTTCGACGCCTATATCCAGATCGCTGACATCGCTGGCGAAGCACTGGACGAGCAATTCACCAACTGGATCGAGATCCTCGGCTACAAATTCGGTGCCAACCAAAGTACCTCCGCTACCGCCAGCTCTGCCGGCGGCGCTTCTTCAGGCCGCACCACACTCACCAACTTTACCTTCACCAAATACCTGGACAGCGCCAGCTGCAAGTTGCTTGAAGCTAGCTGTGCCGGGCAGCACCTGAAGGAAGTGAAGCTGGTGCTGTGTCGTGCTGGTGGTGACAAGCTCAAGTACTACGAGATCGTTCTAGAGGAAGTGATCATCGCCGACTATGCCCAGAGTGCCAGCACTGGGGTACCAGTGGAAGTGGTGCAGCTGAACTACGGACGCATTAAGACTACCTACACACGGCAGAAACGCCTCGACGGCAGTGCCGGCGGCAACGTCACGGGCGGTTGGGACCGCATCAACAACAAGAAGTATGCGTGAGGTGCGACCATGTCTGAGGCGAGTAGCTTTATTAACCCACAAGCGCAGTCGTATGAATCGCTGAGGGCCGACACCCCGATGTCCGCCAATCAGCGGGCTAAGTTTGATGTGCTGAATGCACATATCGCCAATGGTGTAGTTGTTGGTGGGGAACTGGTGATTGTAGGCGATCCGAGTACTCCTTCATGTACGAGCCATGAAGCATATCTAATGGCGAGTGCCGCGGGGATACATCAGCAGCTTGAAATCAATCGCGCAGGGGTAGATGACTTTTTTCTGGATAACTACGAGATGCTGAAAAGCTTGCTCGCCCATGCGTCGATGGGGGTAGGAATTGTGAGCGATGGATGGCACAGGCACCTTGAAGCGATCAAGAAGACGTTGGAAGAAATCGAGATATTGCATAGGGAATATCTCAAAAATGGAACTATAAAAGCACGCGATGAATTTTATGCCAAGAGGATGGCATTGTTCGTAAGATTGGAGGCGCAACTGAACAAGATGGCTGCTTACGGTTCAGGGTTGCGCAATAAAGGCTCGATGAAAAGAACTCTGGAGATTTCTACCAAGAGCTACCTTCATACAGGTGAAATTGCTGGGTATGCGGAGAAAGTTGCTGGGGTTTCGAAAGCGGCAAATTTGATAAAGTCGGGTACTTACATTGGCTTGGGGCTTGACGTAGCCTCAACGGGTTTGAGTATCCGTCATGCCTGTACATTTGGGCGTCCCGAAGACTGCAGAAGGGCCAAGTATGTGGAGGGTGGCTCTCTGCTTGGTAGTACCGGCGGATCGTTCGTTGGAGGGTCAATTGGTGGGTCTTTAGGTGGGGCTGGATGTGTAATGTTCCTCGGGGTAACTACAGGCGGCCCTGGAGCCTTGGCGTGCACCGTGATCGGAGGTGCTATTGGTGGGGCTGCAGGCGGTTCGGTCGTGGGAGATATAGGTGAGATGTTAGGTGAGTTGTTATATGAGGTAATTCAATGAATGACTTCGACCTCAGATGGTTAGGTCTTCCTTTGGTGGCGGCCATGCTTATAGTAATATTTATATGGATCTATGTTTCGGTTCGCTATGTGAATTACATAGAGTCCTTGCTTTCTAATAGCTCAATGATTTCGGGTAACAAAAAAATTTTTGGTCATGCGGGCTTGCTGGGTAAAATAATGCGTACCGGTTCGGCATCTCTCTTGTTATCAATGCGCGCACTATGTGTGCGTAAGGGTGTGCTGGATGCTGAGGATGTGAAAGATTTCCCTGAAAGATTCCGGCGTATACTTGTTGGGTTGTGGTTTTTTCAAGCTGCTGTTTTTTTGTCACTTATTGGTCTGTGGGGGTGGTTGAGATTGGTCGGCAATTGATATCTGCTTGGTATGCGAGTCTGTGCAGTGGTCAGTATACTGATCGCCTATTTGGTGAGAGTGCGGTAGTTGCAGCGCTAATGTGCTGCGAATATTATTAGTTCGTATGGGTTGTGTTGCTATTGTGCTCGTCGCTTAATTTGTCAACTTTTTTCATCACGCTCACCTTTGCCATATGTTCCAAGCTGATGATGGCCTCTGCCGTCTTATTCTTTTGAACCGCTTGGCCGAATACTCGTTGTGAGCAGTGATGAATTAGCGGATCGCGGAGGCGCTGCGACCATCGCCTGTGCTGTCATAGGGGGGGCTGTGGGCGGGATTGCTGGTGGAGAGTTGGGGGGAATGGCGGGTGTAGAACTTGGAGAGGTTTTATATGAGGTAGTTCGATGACCAACTTGCAAGTGGCAGTGCTCGGTGTGTCTTTGTTTGCTGCGCCTTTTTTTATGTTCGCGGCGTGGATACTCGTTGCGTGCCGTTACCTTGATCACATTGAGTCGGTTTTTTCAAAAAGTCGGATGGTCGTAAGTAATAGAGAAGTATATGTGCATGCCGGCATGGTAGGAAAAGTTATGCGGGTTGGATCTGTTTCCGCCATGTTGGCTATGAAGGGGCTAAGCGTTCGTAAGGGTATGCTGGATTGTGAAGATATCCGTAAGGCACCTGACGACCTTAAGAAATTGTTAGTGCGTTTATGGGTTGCGCATGTCTTGCTGTTTGTAATGCTCACATTGTTCTGCATTTGGATTGTATTCTGGCGTTAGCCAATGCTCCTCCAGGCCGCTTAGCGGCCTAGAGGAGCTCTCAGGCTTTGTTCAAATACATCCGCGTGGTCAGCAAGTACACCGGCAACCCGGAAACCACAATCAACAACGCCGCATAAGGCGCCGCCGCCGCAAACTCGACGTTGGCGGTGTGCGCCCAAACCTCGGTGGCCAGGGTGGTCATGCCGGTCGGGCTGAGCAGCAGGGTAGCGGTCAGTTCCTTCATGGCATCAAGGAACACCAGCGCAAACGCAGCGGCCAGCGCCGGGAAGATGATCGGCAGGGTCACGCGGCAGAACGCCGTGAAACTGCTGGCACCCAATGTCCGAGCGGCTTCTTCCAGTGTCGGCGAGGCCTTGTTCAGCGCGGTACGCACCGGCGCCTGGGCCAGTGGCAGGAACAACAGCGCATAGGCCAGCAGCAGCAGCGCAGTGGTCTGGTACAGCGCCGGCACATAGTGCAGCGCGAACACCACCAGGGTCAGTGCGATCACAAGGCCAGGCAGGGCATGCAGCAGATATGGCAGGCGCTCGGCCCAGATCGCCAGGCGGCCTTTGTAGCGCACCACCAGGAAGCTCACTGGCAACGCCAGCAGCACGCAGAAGCCTGCGCCACCCAGCGATACCGACAGCGAGGTGAGCAGCGCCTTGCTGATTGCTGCCACCGGGAATGCCGCCGAGGAGCCGACACTCAGCCAATAACCGAGCATCGCCAGCGGAATGCCGCTGCCCAGTATCGCCAGGCCCAGGCAGAACAGCTGCGCCAGGGGCATCCAGCCACGCAGGCGTACCGGTTGCGCGCGGCGTGCCACGCCTTGGCCAATGCGCACATGGCGAGCCTTGCCGCGCACCTTCAGCTCCAGCCAGAGCATCGCCAGGCACAGTGCCAGCAATACTGCCGACAGCATGGCGGCATTGGCGTTGCTGAACTCCAGCTCGAACTGCTGGTAGATGGCCGTGGTAAAGGTCTGCAGGCCGAGGATCGACAGGGCGCCGAACTCCACCAGCATGTGCAGGGCGATCAGCAATGCGCCGCCGAGCATCGACGGCCACAGCAGCGGCAGGGTGACCTTGGTGAATACGCCCCAGCGGCTGCAGCCCAGCGTACGCGCCGACTCTTCAAGCGAAGTGTCGAGGTTGCGCAGGGTGGCAGCCACCGGCAGGAATATCAGCGGGTACTTGGACAGCGCCATGACCAGGATCGCGCCGCCCAGGCCTTCGAAGTCCGAGCTCAGCGACACCCAGGTGAAGCTGCTGACGAACGAGGGCACGGCAAAGGGCAGGCACAGCACCACGCCCCACAGCCGGCGGCCCGGCAGGTTGCTGCGTTCCAGCAGCCAGGCCAGGGCCAGGCCAACGACCATGCATGCCAGCGTCACCCCGACCATCAGCATCAGGGTGTTGCGCATCAAGCCCCAGACGAACGGGCGCCAAAGCAGGTGCAAGGCTTCACGCCAGCCGGCCTCCCAGGCTTTCATGGCGACGTACAGCAGCGGCAACAGGCTCATCGCCACCAGGAACAGCACAGGCAGCACTACCCAGATGGAGGGGCGCTTGCGGCGCGGTACGAAGCGTACCGGCACCGGCTGGGACAGGGCGGCGGTCATCAGAGCAAGCCGACCTCGCGTTCAAGCTCCAGCGCTTCCTCGGCATTACCGAGGTCGGCCGGCGAGATTTTCGGTGGGCGCAGCTCATCGAACGGCTTCAGGCCACGGTCGGAGACCATGCCTTTATGCAGCGGGTATTCGGCGGTGGTCTGGGTGATCACGCGCTGGCCTTCTTCGCTGGCCATCCAGTTGAGCAGGGCCTGCGCTTCCTTCGGGTGCTTGCTGGCCTTGACCGCAGCGGCGCCGGAGATGGTCACTAGGCCACCGGCATCACCATCGGCCAGGTAGTACAGCTTGGAATCCAGCTTGCCGCGCTCGCGCTCCAGGGCATACCAGTAGTAGTTGTTCACCAGTACCGCAGCGACTTCGCCTTTTTCTACCGCTTTCAGGGCGACCATGTTGTTGGTGTAGGTCTTGCCGAAGGCTTTCAGGCCGGTCAGCCACTCTTCGGCAGCATCACGCCCGTGCATCTTGAGGATGGCCACGGCCTGTTCCTGGAATGCACCACTGGTCGGAACAAACCCGACTTTGCCGTCCCACTCGGGGTTGGCAAAATCCATGACCGATTGCGGCAGGTCTTTCTCGTCGATCTTCTTCGGGTTGAACACCACCACGCGGG
The DNA here is from genome assembly GCF_047978245.1 of Pseudomonas sp. LFS044. Classification (NCBI taxonomy): domain Bacteria; kingdom Pseudomonadati; phylum Pseudomonadota; class Gammaproteobacteria; order Pseudomonadales; family Pseudomonadaceae; genus Pseudomonas; species Pseudomonas sp. LFS044. The sequence continues at coordinate 117,472 of NZ_JBFPFX010000014.1, read as the reverse complement.
TGCGCGCGGTGACGCCCATCCACGTGCCGTTGGCGGCAACGTATTCCTTGGGCAGCATGTTCAGCGTGGCGTCGTCGATCTTCGCCAGCAGGCCCAGCTCACCCAGGTTGTTCAGCGGCGGCGATTCTTCGGTGTAGATGATATCGGCGGGCGAGCGGTCGCCTTCCTCGATGATCTGGCTGGCCAGCTGATTGCTGCTGCCCTTGCGGATATTGATGTGGATGCCGGTCTTGGCCTCGTAGGCCTTGGCGATGGCTTCGCCGATTTCCTTGTGCTGACCGTTGTACATGGTCAGGCTGACCGGGTCGTCTGCCATGGCGGCCGGAGCGCCGATCACCAGGCTCAGGACAGCGGCGGCCAGGGTGCGCATCAGCGGTTGCGGACGGATCGTCATGCGGGTACTTCCTCGCTTACGGCTACATATTTGGAAACAATGGTAAACGAAATCGTTTCTCAAGTGGCCGGGTGACGAGAAATTCATGGTCAGACCATTGTCGAGCGGTAGCCCATGCGGGGAGGGCGCTTCAAAAAACGCAGGCAAGAAAAAACCCACTAGCAAGCTAGTGGGTTTTTGTATGGTGCCCAGGAGAAGACTCGAACTTCCACGACCTTGCGGTCACTGATACCTGAAACCAGCGCGTCTACCAATTCCGCCACCTGGGCAAAGCTTTGCATCATCTGATGAAGGCGACTATTGTTCGCTTTCACACAGTAGTAACAGATCCTTGGTCATCTATTACTTGAAAATACTTGGTGCCCAGGAGAAGACTCGAACTTCCACGACCTTGCGGTCACTGATACCTGAAACCAGCGCGTCTACCAATTCCGCCACCTGGGCACACATTCGAGATTACAAGATGCTTTACAGCGCCGTTCATCTCTACTACAACTGCGGGGTTGTCCGTCGTTGTGGTGCGCACTATACGGACGCTCCCGAGGGCTGTAAAGCCCCCAATCAAAAAAAATTTCAAAAAATTCAACTTGTTGATTCCACACGCCTATTGCCGCTCCCCGGACATGCTGCAGGGGCTGTCCAAGCCCGACATTTCCGGTTTCAATAGGCCTATGCCAGAATTCATATCTATATACCCCAAGGTGAACCCCTTCTGATGGCCGATTGGCAATCCCTCGATCCCGAGGCCGCTCGCGAAGCGGAAAAATACGACAACCCTATCCCCAGCCGTGAGCTGATCCTGCAACGCCTTGCCGACCGTGGCGAACCGGCCGCGCGCGAGGAACTGGCGGCCGAGTTCGGTCTTTATGAAGAAGACCAGATCGAAGCCCTGCGTCGCCGCCTGCGGGCCATGGAGCGTGACGGCCAGCTTATCTATACCCGGCGCGGCACTTATGCCCCGGTAGACAAGCTCGACCTGATCTGCGGCCGTGTCTCGGGCCACCGCGATGGTTTCGGCTTCCTTATCCCTGACGATGGCAGCGACGATCTGTTCCTCAGCCCGTCGCAGATGCGCCTGGTGTTCGATGGCGATCGCGCTTTGGCGCGGGTCTCGGGCACAGACCGCCGTGGCCGTCGTGAAGGCGTGCTGGTCGAAGTCATCTCCCGCGCCCACGAAAGCATCGTCGGCCGCTACTTCGAAGAAGGCGGCATCGGCTACGTGACGCCGGACAACCCGAAGATCCAGCAGGAAGTGCTGGTGACCGCGGGCCGCAACGGCGGCGCCAAGATCGGCCAGTTCGTCGAGATCAAGATCACTCACTGGCCAACCCCACGCTTCCAGCCGCAAGGCGATGTGGTCGAAGTGATCGGCAACTATATGGCGCCGGGCATGGAAATCGATGTTGCCCTGCGCAGCTACGATATCCCGCACGTCTGGCCTCAGGATGTGATCAAGGAAGCGCGCAAGTTCCGCTCCGAAGTCGAAGAGAAGGACAAGGAAAAGCGCGTCGACCTGCGCCACCTGCCGTTCGTCACCATCGACGGCGAGGATGCCCGCGACTTCGACGATGCGGTCTACTGCGAGCCGCTGGGCAAGCTGCGCATGTTCTCCGGCGGCTGGCGCCTTTATGTGGCCATCGCCGACGTGTCCAGTTACGTACGCCTGGGCTCGGCCCTGGACGTCGAGGCTCAGCAGCGTGGCAACTCGGTGTACTTCCCCGAGCGCGTGGTGCCGATGCTCCCCGAAGAGCTGTCCAACGGCCTGTGCTCGCTGAACCCGCACGTTGATCGCCTGGCCATGGTCTGCGAAATGACCATGAACAAAGCCGGCCAGATGGTCGATTACCAGTTCTACGAAGGTGTCATCCACTCCCATGCCCGCCTGACCTACAACAAGGTCAGCAGCATGCTCGAGCACTCCCGTACCCGTGAGGGCAAGGCGCTGCGCGAGGAGTACAAGGAAGTCCTGCCAGACCTGAAGAGCCTGTACAGCCTCTACAAAGTGCTGGTCGAAGCCCGTCACGCCCGTGGCGCCATCGACTTCGAAACCCAGGAAACCCGCATCATCTTTGGTGACGAGCGCAAGATCGCGGAAATCCGCCCGACCGTTCGCAACGATGCCCACAAGCTGATCGAGGAATGCATGCTGGCGGCCAACGTCGCCACCGCCGAGTTCCTGCAAAAGCATGGTGTGCCGGCGCTGTACCGCGTCCACGATGGCCCGCCACCGGAGCGTCTGGAAAAACTGCGTGCCTTCCTCGGCGAACTGGGCCTGAGCCTGCACAAGGGCAAGGACCCTTCGCCCAAGGACTACCAGGCGCTGCTCGCGAGCATTGCCGGGCGCCCGGACTTCCACCTGATCCAGACCGTGATGCTGCGCTCGCTGAGTCAGGCGGTGTACAGCACCGACAACAACGGCCACTTCGGCTTGAACTACGAGGCGTATACGCACTTCACCTCGCCGATTCGTCGTTACCCGGACCTGCTGGTGCACCGCGCCATCCGCAGCATCATCCGCTCCAAGGTGGATACCCCGCACGTCAAGCGTGCAGGTGCCATGAGCATTCCCAAGGCGCGTATCTACCCGTACGACGTGAACACCCTCGACCAGCTGGGCGAGCAGTGCTCGATGACCGAGCGCCGTGCCGATGAAGCCACGCGTGACGTGGTCAACTGGCTCAAGTGCGAGTTCATGAAGGACCGCGTTGGTGAGACCTTCCCGGGCGTGATCACTGCCGTCACCGGTTTCGGTTTGTTTGTCGAGCTGACCGATATCTACGTCGAAGGCCTGGTGCACGTCAGTGCGCTGCCGGGCGACTATTACCACTTCGACCCCGTACATCACCGCCTGTCGGGTGAGCGTACCGGGCGCAGCTTCCGCCTGGGCGACACCATTGAAGTCAAGGTCATGCGTGTCGACCTCGACGAACGCAAGATCGACTTCGAGGTGTCCGAACAGCAGCTCGCCGCCCCGATTGGCCGTAAGGGCCGTGGCGCCGCACCTGCCGCCGAAAAGGCCGAGCAGCAGCCGGTTACAGAGGCCAAGGCCACGCCGAAACCGCGCAGCCGCAAGGGCGAAACCGCCGAGGCGTATTTCCCGAAAGACGCCGTGCAGCGTAACGCCGAAGTGCGCAAGAGCCGCGAAATGAAGAAGGCGCTGATGACTGATGCCCGCAGTGGTGGGCACGCCAGCAGCAAGTCGGACAAAGGTGGCAAGCCTTCCGGCAAGCCGACCAAGCACCGTAAAGGCCCGCCGAAGTCCGGCGCGCCACGCAAGAGCAAGAACAAGTCATGAGTCAGCTGGAAAAGATCTACGGCGTGCACGCCGTGCAGGCGCTGCTGCAGCACCATCCGAAGCGGGTCAAGCAGATCTGGCTGTCGGAAGGGCGCAGCGAGCCGCGCATTCAGGCGTTGCTTGCTCTGGCTGCGGAAAACCGCGTGCAGGTAGGCCAGGCTGAGCGCCGTGAGCTGGACGCCTGGGTCGAAGGTGTACACCAGGGCGTGGTCGCTGAAGTCAGCCCGAGCCAGGTATGGGGCGAATTGATGCTCGAGGAATTGCTCGAGCGCACCGAGACGCCACCGCTGATCCTGGTGCTGGACGGTGTCACCGACCCGCACAACCTCGGCGCCTGCCTGCGCACCGCCGATGCCGCCGGTGCCACGGCGGTGGTGGTGCCCAAGGACAAGTCGGCGACCCTGACGCCGGTGGTGCGCAAGGTGGCCTGCGGCGCTGCCGAAGTGATCCCGCTGGTGGCCGTGACCAACCTTGCGCGCACCCTGGAAAAACTCCAGCAGCGCGGCCTGTGGGTAGTCGGCACGGCGGGCGAGGCCGAGCAAGAGATCTACCAGCAGGACCTGACCGGGCCGCTGGTGATGATCATGGGTGCAGAAGGCAAGGGCATGCGCCGGCTGACCCGCGAGCACTGCGACTTCCTGGTGAAATTGCCGATGTCGGGTAGCGTCAGCAGCCTGAACGTTTCGGTGGCTACCGGGGTTTGCCTGTTCGAGGCCGTGCGCCAGCGCCAGGCCAAGCGCTGATCTGCCGTCTGTCCTGGCCTCTTCGCGGGGCAAGCCCGCTCCCACAGGATCCCTGCAGCCTTCGTGGAGACCTGTGGGAGCGGGCTCGCCCCGCGAAGAGGCCAGCACAGGCATAAACTGTTTCCGGCTGTTCAAATAATCGCCAATCACCTTGCTTGTGCGTTCCGCCTTCTCTACAATTGCGCCCCTTGCCGAGCTGGCAGGTGCGCATGCGCCTCCCCTCCATGGCAAGACATACAGTGTCATTCACTCCTTGTCTGACCAGCATCCTGGCAGACTACTAACCCGTAAGGAGCATTCATGCGTCATTACGAAATCATCTTTCTGGTTCACCCGGACCAGAGCGAGCAAGTCGGCGGCATGGTTGAGCGTTACACCAAGCTGATCGAAGAAGATGGTGGCAAGATCCACCGCCTGGAAGACTGGGGCCGTCGTCAACTGGCCTACGCAATCAACAATGTTCACAAGGCTCACTACGTGATGCTGAACGTTGAGTGCACCGGCAAGGCCCTGGCCGAGCTGGAAGACAACTTCCGCTACAACGATGCCGTGATCCGTAACCTGGTCATCCGTCGCGACGAAGCCGTAACCGGTCAGTCCGAGATGCTCAAGGCAGAAGAGAACCGCAGCGAGCGCCGTGAGCGTCGTGAGCGTCCTGAGCATTCTGACTCCGCCGACGGCGATGACAGCAATGACAGCGACTCCAGCGATAACGCTGACGAGTAATCCACGGACCTTTTGAGGAGCCTATTACATGGCACGTTTCTTCCGTCGTCGTAAATTCTGCCGCTTCACTGCTGAAGACGTGAAAGAGATCGACTTCAAAGATCTCAACACCCTGAAAGCTTACGTATCCGAAACCGGCAAGATCGTTCCAAGCCGTATCACCGGTACCAAAGCTCGTTATCAGCGTCAGCTGGCTACCGCTATCAAGCGCGCCCGCTTCCTGGCCCTGCTGCCCTACACCGACAGCCACGGCCGCTGAGACCGGGCCGTCGACAAGAAGTAAGGGATAAGCATGCGAGCGTTGGCTGATTTCATCATGCGCGGTCGTGTGCAGGCCACCCTGGTGGTGGTCGTGAGTGCGGTATTACCGCTGCTGTTCTGGTTGAGTGCCGCTGCCGGCAGCCTTGTGCTGCTGCGGCGCGGGTTCAAGGATGCTTCAACGGTCATCGCGTTCGGCCTTGTGCCGGCGGTGGCCATCTGGGCCTTCGGTGATCCAAGTACCTTGCTGGTGCTGTTGGGAACACTGGGGCTGGCCGCTTTGTTGCGTGCCGGGCATTCCTGGAGCCGGGTGTTGTTGTCCAGTGTTGTGCTGGGGCTGGTCTACAGCCTCATCCTGGACGCGGTACTGCGCGAAACCTTCGCCGTGTTGGCCAAGGCGCTTTCCGAAGCGCTGCCGCAAGTCGAAGGCAAGCCAGTGATTCCCGGTGAGCTGATCGGCCCTGTGCTGGTCGCTTCCACAGCGGTGATGCTGCAGTTGTTCAGCGTGCTGGCTTTGATGCTGGCGCGTTATTGGCAAGCAGCGTTGTACAACCCTGGAGGCTTCGGTCGCGAATTTCGCGCGCTGAAGTTGCCGCGGGCAGTCATGCTGGCTCTGGTTGCCGCGATGGTGTTGGGCCCGTTCATCGGCCCGCAGTTCATCGTCCTGGCTTCCGCGTCCAGCCTGGTGCTCGTCCTGGCCGGCATCGCCTTGATGCATGGGCTGGTGGCGCAGGGGCGACTGGCCGGTTTCTGGCTGGTTGGCATGTACGTGACGTTGCCGCTGATCATGCAGCTGATTTATCCGTTGCTCGTGGTTCTGGCCATTGTCGACAGCCTGATTGATTTTCGCGGTCGCAAGTCCCCTCAGGGGGATGATTCCGCGAACGGTGAAGGTTAAAAGTTAAGAGGTTTTACCAAATGGAACTGATCCTGCTGGAAAAAGTCGCTAACCTGGGCAACCTGGGCGACAAAGTAAAAGTTAAGGCTGGTTACGGCCGTAACTTCCTGCTGCCATTCGGCAAGGCCACCGTTGCCAACGCCGCCAACCTGGCTGCGTTCGAAGAGCGTCGCGCCGAGCTGGAAAAAGCAGCAGCTGACCGTAAATCGTCGGCTGAAAGCCGCGCTGCCCAACTGGCCGAGCTGGAAGTGACCATCACTGCCACCGCTGGCGACGAAGGCAAGCTGTTCGGTTCGATCGGCACCCACGACATCGCTGACGCCCTGACCGCCTCCGGCGTTGAAGTGGCCAAAGCTGAAGTTCGTCTGCCGAACGGCACCATCCGTCAGGTTGGCGAATACGACGTAGCCGTGCACCTGCACAGCGACGTTGAAGCCACCGTACGTGTGGTCGTCGTAGCTGCCTAAGCTGCGCTGACTGGCTGGCCCCTGGCGGGCTTGCCGGTTAACATCGGGCACGGTCCTGTTCTTTACAGGCCGTGCCCTTTGTCTTTTTCATCCTCCAGAATTCTTTCGTGGCCATGAACGAGATCACCAATCCCGACCAGCTAGACCTGCAAACCGCTGCCCTCAAGGTGCCGCCGCATTCCATCGAGGCCGAACAGGCCGTGCTCGGTGGCCTGATGCTGGACAACAACGCCTGGGAGCGGGTGCTGGATCAGGTTTCGGATGGCGATTTCTATCGGCATGACCACCGCCTTATCTTCCGTGCCGTGCACAAGCTGGCGGACGCCAACCAGCCGTTCGACGTCGTCACCCTGCACGAGCAACTGGACAAGGAAGGCCTGTCGACCCAGGTCGGCGGCCTGGCGTACCTGGCCGAGCTGGCCAAGAACACGCCATCGGTGGCCAACATCAAGGCGTACGCCGCGATCATTCGCGAGCGGGCCACGTTGCGCCAGCTGATCAGCATCAGTACCGACATCGCCGACAACGCTTTCAACCCGCAGGGGCGCAACGCCGAAGAAATCCTCGACGACGCCGAGCGGCAGATCTTCCAGATCGCCGAGGCGCGGCCGAAGACCGGTGGCCCGGTGGGGGTCAACGAGCTGTTGACCAAGGCCATCGACCGGATCGACACGCTGTTCAACTCCGACAGCGATATCACCGGCGTCTCCACCGGCTACACCGACCTGGACGAGAAGACCAGCGGCCTGCAGGCGGCCGACCTGATCATCGTTGCTGGTCGTCCGTCGATGGGCAAGACCACCTTCGCCATGAACCTGGTGGAAAACGCCGTGCTGCGGACCGACAAGGCCGTGCTGGTGTTCTCCCTCGAGATGCCAGGTGAGTCGCTGATCATGCGTATGCTTTCGTCCCTGGGCCGTATCGACCAGACCAAGGTGCGTTCCGGCCAACTGGACGATGACGACTGGCCGCGCCTGACCTCGGCGGTCAACCTGCTCAACGACCGCAAGCTGTTCATCGACGATACCGCTGGCATCAGCCCGTCGGAGATGCGCGCGCGCACCCGCCGCCTGGCGCGTGAGCACGGCGAGATCGGCATGATCATGGTCGACTACCTGCAGCTGATGCAGATCCCAGGTTCGGCCGGTGACAACCGTACCAACGAAATTTCCGAGATCTCCCGCTCGCTCAAGGCCCTGGCCAAGGAATTCAACTGCCCGGTCATCGCCCTGTCGCAGCTCAACCGCTCCCTCGAGCAGCGGCCGAACAAGCGCCCGGTGAACTCCGACTTGCGTGAATCCGGTGCAATCGAGCAGGACGCCGACGTGATCATGTTCGTGTACCGGGATGAGGTGTACCACCCGGAGACCGAGCACAAGGGGATTGCCGAAATCATCATCGGCAAGCAGCGTAACGGCCCCATCGGCTTCATCCGCCTGGCGTTCATTGGCAAGTACACCCGCTTCGAGAACCTCGCGCCGGGTATGTACAACTTCGACGACGACGAATAATCCGGGCAGGCCTGATCCATGAATCCGACCTCTGTCGTCGGATTTGGTCAAAATTTGTGCTATATTCCGCGCCCGCGATTTCCCTGAACACCAAAACCGGTCACTGACATGCAAGCAGCCAAACCACTCTACGACTATCCCAAGTACTGGGCCGAATGCTTCGGGCCAGCACCTTTCCTGCCAATGAGCAGGGAGGAGATGGATCTGCTCGGCTGGGATTCCTGCGACATCATCATCGTGACCGGTGACGCCTACGTCGACCACGCGTCGTTCGGCATGGCCATCATCGGCCGCCTGCTGGAAGCCCAGGGCTTCCGTGTGGGCATCATTGCCCAGCCGAACTGGCAGTCGAAAGACGACTTCATGAAGCTTGGCGAGCCGAACCTGTTCTTCGGTGTCGCCGCGGGCAACATGGACTCGATGATCAACCGCTACACCGCGGACAAGAAAATCCGCTCCGATGACGCCTACACGCCTGGCGGCCTGGCCGGCAAACGCCCGGACCGCGCCAGCCTGGTGTACAGCCAGCGCTGCAAGGAAGCCTACAAGCACGTGCCGATCGTGCTGGGCGGCATCGAAGCGTCGCTGCGCCGCATCGCCCACTACGATTACTGGCAGGACAAGGTCCGCCACTCGATCCTGATCGACGCCAGCGCCGACATTCTGCTGTACGGCAACGCCGAGCGGGCGATCGTCGAGGTGGCCCAGCGCCTGTCCCAGGGCGAGAGCATCGAGCGCATCACCGATGTGCGCGGCACGGCATTCGTGCGCCGTGACACGCCAGAGGGCTGGTACGAGATCGACTCCACCCGCATCGACCGCCCAGGCCGCGTCGACAAGATCATCAACCCGTACGTCAACACCCAGGACACCCAGGCCTGCGCCATCGAGCAGGCCAAGGGCGACCAGGAAGACCCGAACGAAGCCAAGGTCGTGCAGATTCTCGACAGCCCGAGCGTGACCCGGGAAAAGTCGGTGATCCGCCTGCCTTCGTTCGAAAAGGTGCGTAACGACCCGGTACTCTATGCCCACGCCAACCGCGTGCTGCACCTGGAGACCAACCCGGGCAACGCCCGCGCCCTGGTGCAGAAGCATGGCGAAGTGGATGTGTGGTTCAACCCGCCACCCATCCCCATGACCACCGAAGAAATGGACTACGTGTTCGGCATGCCGTACGCCCGTGTGCCGCACCCGGCCTACGGCAAGGAGCGCATCCCGGCCTACGAAATGATCCGCTTCTCGGTGAACATCATGCGTGGCTGCTTTGGTGGCTGCACCTTCTGCTCGATCACCGAGCACGAAGGCCGCATCATCCAGAACCGCTCGCACGAGTCGATCCTGCACGAAATCGAAGAGATGCGTGACAAGGTGCCGGGCTTCACCGGGGTGGTCTCCGACCTTGGCGGCCCGACCGCCAACATGTACCGCATCGCCTGCAAGAGCCACGACATCGAGAAGCACTGCCGCAAGCCGTCGTGCGTGTTCCCGGGTATCTGCGAAAACCTCAACACCGACCACAGCTCGCTGATCGAGTTGTACCGCAAGGCACGTGCCTTGCCGGGTGTGAAGAAGATCCTGATTGCCTCGGGCCTGCGTTACGACCTGGCCGTGGAATCGCCGGAGTACGTCAAGGAACTGGTCACCCACCACGTGGGCGGCTACCTGAAGATTGCCCCCGAGCACACCGAGCGTGGCCCGCTCGACAAGATGATGAAGCCCGGCATCGGCACCTATGACCGCTTCAAGCGCATGTTCGAGAAGTTCTCGAAAGAGGCGGGCAAAGAGCAGTACCTGATTCCGTACTTCATCGCCGCGCACCCGGGCACCACCGACGAAGACATGATGAACCTGGCCCTGTGGCTCAAGGGCAACGGCTTCCGCGCCGACCAGGTGCAGGCGTTCTACCCGTCGCCCATGGCGTCGGCCACCGCCATGTACCACTCGGGCAAGAACCCGCTGCGCAAGGTGACATACAAGAGCGAAGGCGTGGAAATCGTCAAGAGCGAGGAGCAGCGCCGCCTGCACAAGGCGTTCCTGCGCTACCACGACCCGAAGGGCTGGCCGATGCTGCGTGAGGCGCTGGAGCGCATGGGGCGTGCCGACTTGATCGGCCCGGGCAAGCACCAGCTGATCCCGCTGCACCAGCCGCAGACCGACAGCTACCAGAGTGCCCGGCGCAAAAACTCGACGCCGGCCGGTAGCCACAAGGTGGCCAAGGAGCAGAAGATCCTCACCCAGCACACCGGCTTGCCACCGCGTGGCAGCGATGGCAGCCAGCCGTGGGACAAGCGCGAGAAGGCCAAGGCCGAAGCGTTCGCCCGCAATCAGCAGGCGGCCAAAGAGCGCAAGGAAGCGGCCAAAGGTGGCGGCGGCAAGGGTAAGAAGCCGCGTCAGCCGGTCATCCCGCGCTGATAGTGGGGGCCGCTTTGCGGCCCATCGCAGGCAAGCCAGCTCCCACAGGCACAGCGCAAGCCCTGTAGGAGCTGGCTTGCCTGCGATGGACCGCAAAGCGGTCCCGGGATATCAGCCTTCAATCAGGTTGCTTGTCGACCCACTTGGGCAGCACCGGCGCCTCGAACCGCTCCATCCCGTTCAGCAGCGCATCGGCCTGCTGTTCAAGCAGCAACATAGCCCGATGCTGCGGCCGCACGAAGCCCTCTTCAACGATATGGTCGAGGAACCCGCCCAGCTTCTCGTAGAAGCCATTCACATCCAGTAAGCCCAGCGGCTTGGCGTGATACCCCAGCTGGCCCCAGGTCCACACCTCGAACAACTCCTCCAGCGTGCCCAGGCCCCCTGGCAGGGCGATGAAGGCGTCGCTCAGCTCGGCCATGCGTGCCTTGCGCGCGTGCATGCCGTCCACGACCTCCAGGCGGGTCAGGCCACGGTGGCCGATTTCGGCGTTCATCAGGCTTTGGGGGATGATCCCGATCACTTCGCCACCCGCCGCCATGGCCGCGTCGGCAACGGTGCCCATCAGGCCGACAGCGCCACCGCCATACACCAGCGTCAGGCCGCGGCGGGCGATGGCCTGGCCGAGGGCGATGGCCGCTTCTCGGTAGGCGGGGTTGGCGCCGATGCTGGCACCGCAGAACACACAAACGGAACGTACAGGCATTGCTCATCTCCAGTCACATGCGTGCACAGGGTAAGGCCGATGCCTGCCGGTTCCAAGGCCGGCTTCACTCGGGGCGCGAGAACTCGCAGATCGCGCCACTGGCGCCGTGGGCGTACGCGGCAAGCAGGCTGTTCATGAAACTTGAGAGGGACATTGCGGTTGCTCCTAAATGAGAGGTTGTCCCATCGTCTATTAAAAGGGCATGATGTGCCCTTAGATTGGTTGTATACAATCCATTGAACAATTCAACTGGCTGGCCACTTGACACCCCTTTGATGCACATCAGCAAGGGGGGCAGGGGTTTCAGGCAGTCTCGCAATTGATAAAACCCTGCCAAGGAGATTCATGATGTTTGCGAAAGCTGTAGCGGTATCCCTGCTGACCCTCGCCAGCGCCTCTGTCTTCGCAGCCGAGTGCTCGGTAACGGTCGAATCGACGGACCAGATGTCCTATACCACCAAGGAATTCACCGTCGACAAGAGCTGCAAGGAATTCACCGTCAAACTGACCCACTCCGGCAACCTGCCGAAGAACGTGATGGGCCACAACCTGGTGATCAGCAAGACTGCCGACATGCAGGCCATTGCCACTGAAGGCATGACCCAGGGCATCGACAAAGGCTACTTGAAGGAAGACAACGCCAACATCATCGCCCACACCGCGATGATCGGCGCGCCAGAGAAAGAAACCGAAGTGAAGTTCGACACTTCCAAGCTGGAAGCGGGTGGCGATTACAGCTTCTTCTGCACCTTCCCGGGCCACATCTCGATGATGAAAGGCAAGGTTGTCGTCAAGTAATGACTTGATGCAGGGGAGGGCTTAGCCCTCCATTCGCGGGACAAGCGCGCTCACACAGGTACGCCACTCATCGATATCAAGTGGGGTACCTGTGGGAGCGGGCTTGTCCCGCGAAGCTTTTACGGGGCGAACGGCAGTTCGCGCTTGTGCTGGGTCTTGCGGTAGGTAGCCACGATGATATCGAACGCCGCCTGATCCACCGGCTGCCCCTGCAGGAAGGCATCGATCTGCTGGTAGGTCACGCCATGCGAGGCCTCGTCTGGCTTGCCCGGCTCCAGGTCTTCGAGGTCCGCTGTCGGCACTTTCTCCACCAGCGCTTCGGGTGCGCCAAAGCTGCGCGCAATCGCTCGTACCTGGTTTTTCACCAAGCCGCTCAGCGGCGCCAGGTCGCAGGCTCCGTCACCAAACTTGGTAAAGAAGCCCATCACGGCCTCGGCGGCGTGGTCGGTACCGATCACCAGGCCCGCGCGGGCGCCGGCGATGGTGTACTGGGCAACCATTCGGGTACGTGCCTTGACGTTGCCCACCACAAAGTCCACCAACGTCGGCGAGCCGTTCTTCAACGCCTCCACTTCAGCCGCCAATGCCCGCACCGCCGGGGCGATATCAACGGTGTGCACTTCATCGGCCTTGATCACGTCCAGGCACGCCTGGGCGTCATGCTCGTCATGCTGCACCTGATACGGCAGGCGCACGGCGATGAAGGTGTACGCCTTGTCACCGGTCTCTGCGCGCAGTTCGTTGATGGCGCGCTGGGCGAGCAGGGCGGCGGTCAGTGAGTCGACACCACCGCTGATGCCCAGCACCAGGGTCTTGAGCCGGGCATTGGCCAGGCAGTCCTTGATGAACGCCACGCGCCGGGCGACTTCGGCGTCGAGCGCAGCAGCGTCGGCGAACGGCGGCTGCACCTTGAGCGCCTGGGCAATCTCTTGCTGAACGGCTTGCATCGGTTACTCCTTGCTGCTGGGGATTTTGAATACGTGACGCATGTAGGCGACGAAGTTCTCATCGCGGCACTGTGTCTTGGCGGCTTCGTCGGAGATCTTCGCCACCGGCGAGCCGTTGCAGTCGGTCATTTTAAGCACGATGTTCATCGGCGCCACGCCAGGGATATCACAGGTCAGGTTGGTGCCGATGCCAAAGCTGACGTTGATGCGCCCGCGCAGGGCACGGAAGATTTCCAGCGAACGGGTCAGGTTCAAGCCATCGGAGAACACCAGGGTCTTGGTCATCGGGTCGATGCCCAGCTTCTGGTAATGGGCGATGGCCTTTTCCGCCCAGGCTACCGGCTCGCCCGAGTCATGGCGCAGGCCGTCGAACAGCTTGGCGAAGTACAAGTCGAAATCGCCCAGGAAGGCATCCATGGTGATGCAGTCGGTCAGGGCAATGCCGAGCAAACCGCGGTACTCGCGGACCCAGCAGTCGAGCGCGGCGATCTGGCTGTCGATCAGCCGCGGGCCCAGCTGCTGATGGGCCATGATCCATTCGTGGGCCATGGTGCCCAGCGGCTTGATATCCAGTTTCCATGCCAGGTCGACGTTGCTGGTGCCGACGAAACGTGCCGGGAAGTCGTCGCGTAGCACCCGCACCACGTCTTCCTGCACCCGGCCGGAAAAACGTCGACGGGTGCCAAAGTCAGCCACCTGCAGTTCATCCAGCTCGTCGGCGCTGGCATGGGCCTGCAGCCAGTCGAACTTGCGGTACAGATGGTCTCGAGCCTCGGCCAGGCGCATGCGCGGATGCAGGTGGCGGTTGCGCACTTCGCTGATGATCGCCAGCAGCGGCACTTCGAAGAGGATCACATGCAGCCAGGGGCCTTTCAGGCGCAGGCTGAGCTGGTCGTTCTCGATGCCGAGCTGTACATAGCGCAGGTTGAAGCGGAACAGGCGCAGAAAGCGCAGGAAGTCGGGCTTCAGGAAGCTGATGCGTTCGAGGAAGGCCAGCTGGCCATCATCGAGGGTGAGTTCGCTGAGCCGTTCGAGCTGGTTGCGGATTTCACCGAGGTAGGGGCGCAGGTCCTCGCCATTGCGGCAGCGAAATTCCCATTCCACGTCGGCGTCGGGGTAGTTGTGCAGCACGCCCTGCATCATGGTGAGCTTGTAGAAGTCGGTGTCGAGCAGGTTGTGCACGATGCGCTCGGCGAATGCGCTCTCGCTCATCAAGGGTGGCTCCGGAAGCGGCGAATGGCGGCCATTGTGCCAGCCTTTTCGATGTTGATGTGTCTGTACCGGCCCCATTGCCGGCAAGCCGACTCACTCGGCTACGTCTGAACCTTTGAGTCATGCAGGCATCCTGTGGGAGCCGGCTTGCCGGCGATGGGGCCATAACAGGCAAAACAGGTGTTTTTTCGTGCACCAGCTAGCCTTGAAACAGTGCTGCCTGTAGCAGTCGCGCACCAGCGGTGTGCACTTCGGTGACGTCGGCTGTTACAGGGAGGTTGCACGTAAACACTTGCCAGGGTTGCAATGATGGCACAGGGCGGTTGCTCCTTGTCTGTACGTGTGGTGGCGCCTGCCGCGTGGCAGACGGTTGCACGCTCAATAAAGGAAAGGGCTGTCGGTCGCCTCGCTGCCCCCCGCACAGTGTGTTTTCCCGGAAGACAAAACCTATGGCACGGCCCTTGCTCGGAGCACAGGGCTGAGAAGTTGTAGTGCCAACCAAAAAAAACTCTAGGAGCACCACCTCATGTCGCAGACGTTTTACAAGAAAGGTTTCCTGGCACTGGCCGTGGCAACGGCACTGGGTGTTTCTTCGTATGTTCAGGCCGACGTCAAGATCGGTGTCGCGGGCCCCATGACCGGGGCGAACGCAGCGTTTGGCGAGCAGTACATGAAAGGTGCGCAGGCAGCGGCCGACAAGATCAACGCCGCCGGCGGCGTCAACGGCGAGAAAATCGTCCTGGTGGCAGGCGATGACGCCTGCGAACCGAAGCAGGCCGTGGCCGTGGCCAACCGGTTGGCCGACCAGGACAAGGTGATCGGCGTGGTGGGGCATTTCTGTTCTTCCAACACCATTCCGGCGTCCGAGGTGTATGACGAAGCGGGCATCATCGCCATTACCCCGGGCTCGACCAACCCACAAGTGACCGAACGCGGCCTGAGCGCCATGTTCCGCATGTGCGGGCGTGACGACCAGCAGGGCATCGTGGCCGGTGACTACATCGTCGACGTGCTCAAGGGCAAGAAGGTCGCGGTGCTGCACGACAAGGACACCTACGGCCAGGGCCTCGCCGATGCGACCAAGGCGCAGCTCGAGAAGCGCGGCGTCAAGCCGGTGCTGTATGAGGGCCTGACCCGTGGCGAGAAAGACTTCAGCGCCGTGGTTACCAAAATCCGCTCCACCGGTGCCGACGTGGTCTACTTCGGCGGCCTGCACCCGGAAGCCGGCCCGCTGGTCCGCCAGCTGCGCGAGCAGGGCCTCAAAGACGTCAAGTTCATGTCCGATGACGGCATCGTCACCGACGAGCTGGTGTCCACCGCCGGCGGCAAGCAGTACGTCGATGGCGTGTACATGACCTTCGGCGCCGACCCACGCCTGCTGCCAGACAGCAAGGCCGTGGTGGAAGAGTTCCGCAAAGGCGGTACCGAGCCTGAGGGCTACACCTTGTATGCGTACGCTTCGGTACAAGCGCTGGCCGCAGCCTTCAATGGCTCCAAATCCAACAAAGGCGAAGACGCCGCCAAGTGGCTGAAGGCCAACCCGGTGCAGACCGTGATGGGCGAGAAGAAGTGGGACAGCAAGGGCGACCTGACCGTGTCCGACTACGTGGTCTACCAGTGGGACAAGGACGGCAAGTACCACCAGCTGGAAAAACAAAAATAACAACGGCAGCCCGCCCGGGCGCAGGCCCGGGCCAATGCCCCTGCGGTACCTGTCTTTATTCGGAGATCTGCACGGTTCTGCACTGCGGGGGCCGCTTTATCCGTGGCCTGCCGTGGTCGTCGCCTGTGCAGTCTCACTCAGGTGAGATTGCGTTATGGATGGTATTTTCCTGCAGCAACTGGTCAACGGCCTTACCCTCGGGTCGGTCTATGGCCTGATCGCCATCGGCTACACAATGGTCTATGGCATCATCGGCATGATCAACTTCGCGCACGGCGAGGTGTATATGATTTCCGCGTACCTCGCGGCAATCAGCCTGGCACTGCTGGCCTATTTCGGCGTCGAATCGTTCCCGCTGCTTATGCTGGGGACGCTGTTGTTCACCGTCGTCGTCACGGGCGTCTATGGCTTCACCATCGAACGCATCGCCTACAAACCCCTGCGCAACTCCACCCGCCTGGCGCCGCTGATCAGTGCCATCGGCATCTCGTTGATCCTGCAGAACTACGCGCAGATCAGCCAGGGCGCCCGCCAGCAAGGCGTACCGACCCTGCTCGAAGGGGCCTGGCGCGTCGAAGTGGGCACCGGCTTCGTGCAATTGACCTACACCAAGATCTTCATCCTGATCGCCGCATTCGTCGGCATGGGCCTGCTGACCTATGTGATCAAGTACACCAAGCTCGGCCGCATGTGCCGTGCCACACAGCAAGACCGCAAGATGGCATCGATCCTCGGCATCAACACCGACCGGGTGATTTCCTACGTGTTCGTCATCGGTGCGGTGATGGCCGCGCTGGCCGGCGTGCTGATCACCATGAACTACGGCACCTTCGACTTCTATGCCGGCTTCATCATCGGCATCAAGGCATTTACCGCCGCAGTGCTCGGCGGTATCGGCTCACTACCTGGCGCCATGCTTGGCGGGATCATCCTGGGTATTTCCGAGTCGCTGTTCTCTGGCCTGATCAACTCCGACTACAAGGACGTGTTCAGCTTCTCGCTGCTGGTGATGATCCTTATCTTCCGCCCACAAGGCCTGCTGGGTCGCCCGCTCGTGGCTAAGGTGTGAACATGTCCACTGCCAAAACTGCTCCTGTTGCCGAAACCAACGGTTTCGATCTCAAACGCAGCCTGCTGGAGACGATCGTCGCCGGCCTGCTGGCACTTATCGTGTTTGGCCCGGTCGTCGGCGTGGTGCTCGATGGCTACACCTTCAATGCCGAACCGCGCCGCGTGGCGTGGTTGGTTGGCGGGGTGATGGTCGGGCGTTTTCTGCTCAGCCTGTATTTTCAGAGCGCAGCGGGCAAACGCATGCTGCAAGGCTTCGACAGCGGTGGCTCGGGCGTGCATGTCAACGCGCCGGACTACAAGTCGCGGCTGCGCTACATCATTCCGGCGCTGGTGGTGATTGCCATCGTCTTCCCGATCTTCGCCAACAAGTACCTTTTGACTGTCGTCATACTCGGCCTGATCTACGTGCTGCTGGGCCTTGGGCTGAACATCGTGGTCGGCCTGGCCGGCCTGCTCGACCTGGGCTACGTGGCGTTCTACGCCATCGGCGCCTACGGCCTGGCGCTGGGTTACCAGTACCTTGGCCTGGGGTTCTGGAGCGTGCTGCCACTGGCGGCCATCGCTGCGGCGCTGGCGGGGTGCATACTCGGCTTCCCGGTGCTGCGCATGCACGGTGACTACCTGGCGATTGTGACGCTGGGCTTTGGCGAGATCATCCGCCTGGTGCTGAACAACTGGTTGTCGTTCACCGGCGGGCCGAACGGCATGCCGGCACCGTCGCCGACCTTCTTCGGCCTGGAGTTTGGCCGCCGGGCCAAGGATGGCGGGGTGCCGATCCACGAGTTCCTCGGCATCGATTACAACGCCAACCTGAAGTTCGTGTTCATCTACGCCGTGCTGTTCCTGGTGGTACTGGCAGTGCTGTACATCAAGCACCGGCTCACCCGCATGCCAGTCGGGCGCGCCTGGGAAGCGCTGCGCGAAGACGAAATCGCCTGCCGCTCGATGGGCCTGAACCATGTGCTGGTCAAGCTTTCGGCCTTCACCCTCGGTGCCTCCACCGCCGGCCTGGCCGGGGTGTTCTTTGCCACCTACCAGGGCTTCGTCAACCCGTCCTCGTTCACCTTCTTCGAGTCGGCGCTGATCCTCGCCATCGTCGTGCTCGGGGGTATGGGCTCGACGGTGGGTGTGGTGATTGCCGCATTCGTGCTGACCGTGGCGCCCGAGCTGCTGCGCAGCTTCTCCGAGTACCGCGTGCTGCTGTTCGGCGTGCTGATGGTGCTGATGATGATCTGGCGACCGCGTGGGCTGATCCGCATCAGCCGTACCGGTGTGGTCCCGCGTAAAGGAGTGGCGCCATGAGCGACGAAATCATTCTCTCGGTCGACAACCTGATGATGCAGTTTGGTGGCATCAAGGCGCTCAGCGATGTCAGCCTCAAGGTCAAGCGCAACCAGATCTTCGCCCTGATCGGCCCCAACGGTGCCGGCAAGACCACGGTGTTCAACTGCCTAACCGGGTTCTACAAGGCCAGCGGCGGGCGCATTGAGCTGAACGTGCGCGGCAACCACACCAACGTCATCCAGCTGCTCGGCGAGCGCTTCCGGGCTGCCGACTTCGTGTCGCCGGCGCGCTTTGCCAACCGCATGTACTACAAGATGTTCGGCGGTACCCACCTGGTCAACCGCGCCGGGCTGGCGCGCACGTTCCAGAACATTCGCCTGTTCAAGGAAATGTCGGTGGTGGAAAACCTGCTGGTGGCCCAGCACATGTGGGTCAACCGCAACCTGCTGGCAGGTGTGCTCAACACCAAGGGCTACCGCAAGGCCGAAAGTGACGCCTTGGACCACGCCTTCTACTGGCTTGAAGTGGTTGACCTGGTCGACTGCGCCAACCGCCTGGCCGGCGAGTTGTCGTACGGCCAGCAGCGCCGCCTGGAAATTGCCCGGGCCATGTGCACGCGGCCGAAGATCATCTGCCTGGACGAGCCGGCTGCCGGCCTCAACCCGCAGGAGACCGAGGCCTTGAGCCGCATGATCCGCGTGCTGCGTGACGAGCACGACATCACCGTGGTGCTGATCGAACACGACATGGGCATGGTCATGAGTATCTCCGACCACATTGTCGTGCTCGACCACGGCAACGTGATCGCCGAAGGCGCGCCGCAGGATATCCGCCACAACCCGACGGTGATCGCCGCCTACCTGGGTGCTGACGAAGAGGAACTGGTATGACTGCACCCATTCTCGAACTGCAGGACCTGGACGTGTTCTACGGGCCGATCCAGGCGCTGAAAAAGGTTTCGATGCACATCAACGAAGGGGAGACGGTCAGCCTGATCGGCGCCAACGGCGCTGGCAAGTCGACGCTGTTGATGTCGATTTTCGGCCAGCCGCGCGCGTCCTCTGGGCATATCGTCTACCGAGGCACCGACATCACCCGCAAGTCATCGCACTACATCGCCTCCAACGGCATCGCCCAGTCGCCGGAAGGCCGCCGAGTGTTCCCCGACATGACCGTCGAGGAAAACCTGATGATGGGCACCATCCCCATCGGCGACAAATATGCCAACGAGGATATGCAGCGCATGTTCGAGCTGTTCCCGCGGCTGAAGGAGCGCCGCAACCAGCGCGCCATGACCATGTCCGGCGGTGAGCAGCAGATGCTGGCCATCGCCCGCGCACTGATGAGCCGGCCCAAGCTGCTGCTGCTCGACGAGCCGTCGCTGGGGCTGGCGCCGATCGTGGTCAAGCAGATCTTCGCCACCCTGCGCGAACTGGCGAAGACGGGGATGACCATTTTCCTGGTGGAACAGAACGCCAACCATGCCTTGAAGCTGTCGGACCGGGCTTATGTGATGGTCAACGGGCAAATCCGCATGACCGGCACAGGGCAGGAGTTGCTGGTAAACGAAGAGGTGCGCAACGCTTACCTCGGCGGGCACTGAGTTATACCCAGGGGAGCGCAGGCTGCTCCCCTGGCGTCGATGCACATGTGGACAACTTGTCGCACATCTTTCCCGAAGCTCTCCACATTCCCCTCGCAAGCCATTGTTTCCACAGGCTGTGCTTTTCCACGGATAATGTGGAGCCGCCTGTGGAAAACATGGTGGCATGTCGCTGCATCCCTTTGAATTCAATAGCTGCAGGGGTTTGATCATAATTTGATCATGAGGCCCTTGTGGATGATTTTCTGAGTGTTTTCTATACAGCAAGGATCGCCTGGCACCGCGCCGTACTCCTGTGGATAACTCTGTGAAAAACCCTTGGACAGACCGCTGCAGGCGGCATGCTTGAAAGCCTTGCGCCATCAGTTCAAAGGTTGGGGGAGACCGCAATACGCTGAAAGGGTTCCGCTACCAGGACAAGTTGCCCCCAATCCGTGGGGAAAGCCTTGTGGATAACATGCGCATAGCTACCGCCAAGGCCTCTGCCACGGGGCTTTGCGGATAATGTACAAAAAATGACCATATCATTGAGCGGCTTGCTGACAGCGCCGGGCGCGGGCATGCTGCAAACCCTGCCGACGACAATCCACTGCGAGGAACAGAGCATGACGTCCACCGTATTCATCACTGGCGCGACTTCCGGTTTTGGCGAGGCGACCGCTCGCCTGTTCGCCGACGCCGGCTGGAAGCTGGTCCTCACCGGTCGCCGCAAGGAGCGCCTGGACGCCCTGTGCGCCGAACTGTCGGCCAAGACCGAGGTGCATGGCCTGGTGCTCGATGTGCGTGACCGCAAGGCCATGGAGCAGGCCATCGCCAACCTGCCGGCCGGCTTCGACAAGCTGCGCGGCCTGGTCAACAACGCAGGCCTGGCGCTGGGCGTGGATGCGGCGCAGAACTGCAGCCTGGACGACTGGGAAACCATGGTCGACACCAACATCAAGGGCCTGATGTACACCACCCGCCTGCTGCTGCCACGCCTGATCGCACACGGCCGTGGGGCGTCGATCCTCAATGTGGGTTCGGTGGCGGGCAATTACCCGTACCCAGGCAGCAATGTGTACGGCGGCACCAAGGCATTCGTCGGCCAGTTCTCGCTGAGCTTGCGCTGCGACCTGCGCGGTACTGGCGTACGCGTCAGCAACATC
Organism: Pseudomonas sp. LFS044; assembly: GCF_047978245.1. Lineage (NCBI taxonomy): Bacteria > Pseudomonadati > Pseudomonadota > Gammaproteobacteria > Pseudomonadales > Pseudomonadaceae > Pseudomonas > Pseudomonas sp. LFS044. The sequence continues at coordinate 96,339 of NZ_JBFPFX010000014.1, read as the reverse complement.
GAGCCGGGGCTGTGCGAGAGCGAATTCTCGCTGGTACGTTTCGGTGGGGACCAGGCCAAGTACGACGCGACCTACGCGGGTGCCGAGCCGATCCAGCCGCAGGACATTGCCGAGACCATCTTCTGGATCATGAACCAGCCGGCGCACATCAACATCAACAGCCTCGAGTTGATGCCGGTGAGCCAGGACTGGGCTGGGTTCTCGATCGACCGCTCGGCCAAGGGCTGATCTGAAAGCTGCTGGCACTCGTGGAGCGGCCTCGCCGCGGCGTCGGACCGGTCGGAAAGGGCTGCAGAGCGGCCCAATCGCCGGCAAGCCGGCTCCCACAGAACAAACGCTAACTTACTGATTTGGCGGGGCTCCTGTAGGAGCGGCTTCAGCCGCGAACACCGGCGAAGCCGGTGCCATCCACCGCCTGCTTCGCGGCTGAAGCCGCTCCCAAAGAGTAAGCGGCGCCGCAACTCCTGTGGGAGCCGGCTTGCCGGCGAATGCGTCAGGCCAAGCGCTGCAAGCCTTCCAGGCAGGTCGCCAGGTGATAAGGCGTAGTCGAAGGCATGTCATGCCGGCTGACGGCGCCCTCACCATCCCGGCATTCATACCAGCCACCCTCATGCAGGAACCGTTGTTCCATTGCCTGCAACTGCTCAGCAAGCTTCGCTTCGCTTCCCGGGCGCAACGCCAGCGCTCGAAGGTACTCAGCCTGCGCCCAGACCCGCTGGGTGGCGTCGATCACCGTGCCATCCACATCCAGCATCGCCAGCACGGCGGCATGCTTCACACCGTACCGTTGCGCATAGCCGAATGCCCGGTCGATGGACGCATGCAGCGGCGTACCGCGCAGCAGCGTCGAGGTTTCGAGCAGGTAGAACCACTCGAACTGATGCCCCGGCTCGAACCAGTTATCCACAGCGCCACGCGGTTTTTCCAGCATCAGCCCATGTTGCGGTTCGATGAAGTGCGCCTGCAGGGCTTCGCACAGCGCCAGCAACGCCTGTTGCACGCCCTCATCCTCACGCACGGCGATGACCTGCAGAAAGGCTTCTGCCAAATGCATCTGCGGGTTCTGCAAGGGCCCGCTGCCGAGGTCTGACCAGTCTTCACCCAGGCTCGCCTCGTAAAGGCCATCATCGCGGGCGAACTGCTCGCTGACGATCTCCAACGCTGCATTCAGCGCCGATTCCACCAACCCTTCTCGTACCTTGCCCCAGTAATGCGCGCAGGCAAACACGATGAACGCGTGGGTATAGAGGTCCTTGCGCCGGTCCAGCGGTTTGCCGTCGGCATCGATGCTGTAGAACCAGCCGCCGTGTTCGGCGTCGTGGAAGTGCTGCTGCAGGGAGCGGAACAGCGCCGCTGCCCGCTCTGCCGCGCCCGGTTGCTCGATGCGGCTGCTGAACAGGTACAACTGGCGTGCGCAGGCCATCGCCCGGTAACGCTGCACGGGCAGTGGCCGGTGCTGGGCATCCAGCGCCTCGTAGGGCAGGGCCATTTCGGCGTTCCAGCCCGGGCCTTGCCACAGCGGCACGATGCGCTCGGCGAAGTGCTGGTTGAAGCGGGCCAGTTCGGGCGGAGTGGGGCGGGGGTCGGACATGAATGCGCTCGTCACAATCGGGCAGTGCGCCATGGTAGCAGAACTGCGCTTCAGCCCGGGTTGCCCAGGCCCTGCCAATGCCGCGCACCGACGAAGATGAAGCGCAGTTGCTGGGTGATCTTCTCGCGCGCGCTCAGTGCCTGTGGATAACCTTGCTGCGGGTCATCGATCAATTCAGGCAGGGTGGCAAATACCGTCTTCACCACCAGGTCGGCCATCACCGCCAAGGCCGCGTTGTCCAGGTGCTGCCAGCGTTTCATGCGCGCAAGGTCTGTGGACAGGTCGTTGCTGATGCCCTGGCGCAGGCGGGCAATGGCCTGGCGTACCGCCTGCGAACCACCGTACTGCTCGCGGGCGAGGAAGAGGAACTGCGCGCGGTGGGCGGCGACCACGTCGAGGAAGATACGCACCGAGGCATCGGTAATGCCGCCCAGTTCGAATTCGTTGTGCCGCACCAGGCGGATGGTCTGACGGAAGGTGTCATCGACTTCGGCCACCAGGGCCAGGCCCAGTGCGTCCATGTCGGGGAAATGCCGGTAGAAACCGGTGGGCACGATGCCGGCGGCCTTGGCCACTTCGCGCAGGCTGATGCTGCCGAAGCCGCGGCCGCTCTCCATGAGCTGGCAAGCCGCATCGAGCAGGGCCTGGCGGGTCTGTAGCTTCTGTTCGGCGCGCGGCAGCATGGTGCAGGATTCTGTGACAGTGAAGCTGGGCACTCTAGTTAAAAAAACAAAGCCCGGTCAATGGACCGGGCTTGGAGGGGAACAGGCGCAAAGCTGCAAGTTGTTCTTTTCGGCCATGGTGATCAGCTCACACGGCTGATTTCGACCAGGCGATCCGAGCCACCTTCAGCAACGCGGCCACTTTGTTCGATCAGGCGATCCGAACCACCTTCAGCAACGCGGCCCCTTTGTTCGATCAGGCGATCCGAACCACCTTCGGCAACGCGGCCACTTTGTTCGATCAGGCGATCCGAACCACCTTCGGCAACGCGGCCACTTTGTTCGATCAGGCGATCCGAACCGCCTTCAGCAACGCGGCCACTTTGTTCGATCAGGCGATCCGAGCCGCCTTCGGCAACGCGGCCACTTTGTTCGATCAGGCGATCCGAGCCACCTTCGGCAACACGGCCAGCGCGTTCCTGCAGGCGCTCGGCGCCACCTTCGGCAACGGTTTTCAGCGGTTGGGCGATTTCAGCGGCGCTGGAGCGCGATTCCGCAGTCAGGTGTTGGTCGGCAGCTGGCAAGGCGAAGGCGTTGGCAGCAAGAAGGGACAGGGTCAGGGTCAGCAGGTGGCGTTTCATGATTTCGGTGCTCCTCTCGGGGGCTGGAAAGTGGGTACGAAGCCAATGCTACGCCCGGTAACGCCAGAGAGAAGTTCATACGGGTAATGGTAACAATCGACGTTATTGATAGCGCACCGCGAGCGCTCTAGGCTGCAGATTTCGGGATGGTAAGTGGCTGTTTGCCAGCAGTGTTTCCCTGGTGGGCGATGCGGCTGTCCTTAGCGAGAGCCGAACCGGAAGCCAGGAAAAACTTCGCTATCATGGCCGCAATCGATAAAACCCAGAGGGTTTTCATCAGTCCGAAACAATGAGTGCCCTTGTTGCGCCCGTTTTGCGCCAAGCCGTCAGGAGAATCACGCAATGACGCGTCCCGCCAGAATCCTCGTCTGGACCTTAACCAGCCTGCTGACCCTGCTGGCAATATTGGTGGTGGTAATCGCCACTTTCGACTGGAACCGCGTCAAGCCGTTGCTCAACGAGAAGGTCTCCGAAGCCTTGCACCGGCCCTTCGCGATCAATGGCAACCTCGCCGTGCACTGGCGTACCGAGCCCGAAGAGGGCGGCTGGCGCGCTTGGGTGCCGTGGCCGCATTTCATTGCTGAAGACCTTACCCTGGGCAACCCTGAGTGGCTCAAGGAGCCGAAGATGGTCGGCCTGGAGCGTGTGGAGTTCCGCCTGGCGCCGCTGCCGCTGGTGTTCCAGCAGATCGTCATCCCCCGCATCGACCTGGTGAAACCCACTGCCAGCCTCACTCGCCTGGCTGATGGGCGCGCCAACTGGACCTTCGATTTCGGCCCCAAGGACGAGAACGCGGAACCCTCCAAATGGCAACTGGACATCGGCGCCATCGGCTTTGACCAGGGTAATGTCAGCTTCGACGACCAGACGCTGAAAACCAGCATGAAGGTGCAGATCGACCCGCTGGGCAAACCGATCCCGTTCAGCGATATCGTCGGTAAGGCTCGTGCGGAAAAGGCCAGCGGTACCCAGGACTACGCCTTCGGGTTAAAGGCCCAGGGCCGCTACAAGGGCCAGGCGGTTTCCGGCACGGGCAAGATCGGCGGCCTGCTGGCGCTGCAGGATGCCAGCCAGCCGTTTCCCTTGCAGGCCGACGTGCGGATTGCCGATACCCACGTAGTGCTCGCGGGCACCCTGACCGACCCGCGCAACTTTGGCGCCCTGGACCTTCGCCTGCGCCTTTCCGGCGCTAGCCTGGGCAACCTCTACCCATTGACGGGCGTGACGCTGCCAGACACCCCAGCCTATGAAACCGACGGCCACCTCACCGCCAACCTGCATGCGGCCGAAGGCGCCACCTTCAATTACCAGGGCTTCAACGGCAAGATCGGCGACAGCGATATTCACGGTGACCTGGCCTTTGTCGCCAGCCAGCCACGGCCCAAGCTTTCCGGCAAGCTAGTCTCCAACCAGCTGCTGTTCAAGGACCTGGCGCCGCTGATCGGCGCTGACTCCAATGCCGAACAGAAGGCCCGCGGCGGTGCCAGCAAACAGCCGGCAGACAAGGTGCTGCCCGTGGAGGAGTTCCGCACCGAACGCTGGCGCGCCATGGACGCCGACGTCGAGTTTGCCGGCAAGCGCATCGTCCACAGTGAACAGTTGCCGTTCAACGACTTGTCGGCCCACGTGATTCTCGAAGACGGCCTGTTGCGCCTGGAGCCACTGCGCTTTGGCGTGGCCGGGGGCAACCTGGCGTCGAGGATCCGCCTGGATGGGCGCAGTGTGCCGTTGCAAGGCAGGGCGCGACTGACTGCGCGTGGGTTCAAGCTCAAGCAACTGTTCCCAACCTTTGCGCCGATGCAGACCAGCTTTGGCGAGCTCAACGGCGATGCTGACATCAGTGGCCGCGGCAACTCGGTGGCCGCCCTGCTGGGCACGGCCAATGGCGACCTGCGCATGCTGATCAACGATGGTGCGGTCAGCCGCGGCCTGATGGAGATCGCCGGGTTGAACGTGGGCAACTATGTGGTCGGCAAGCTGTTCGGCGACGAAGATGTGCAGATCAACTGCGCGGCGGCGGATGTCGGGATCAAGGACGGGCTGGCGACAACCCGTCTGTTCATCTTCGATACCGAGAACGCGATCATTTACATCAATGGCACGGCCAACTTTGCCAGTGAACAACTCGACCTGAAGATCACCCCGGAGTCGAAAGGGGTGCGGCTGTTCTCGCTGCGCTCGCCGCTTTATGTGCGCGGGCCATTTGCCAAGCCGAGTGCCGGTGTGCAGGCACTGCCGCTGGCGCTGCGCGGCGCGGGGATGGTGGCGCTTGGGGTAGTTGCGGGCCCGGCGGCGGGGCTGCTGGCGCTGGTGGCGCCGAGCAGTGGCGATGAGCCTAACCAGTGCACGCCGTTGCTGCAGCAGATGAAAGCGGGCAAAGCGCCGGCTACGGTGAAGAGCAAGAAATAGTGCAAGGGGGGGCCGCTTTGCGGCCCATTCGCGGCACAAGGCCGCTCCCACAGGTACTCCGCAAACTTTGAACTGAGCGGAGAACCTGTGGGAGCGGCCTTGTGTCGCGAAGGGGCGCAGCGCGCCCCCGAAAATTACAACCCTTGCAGCAGGTCGGCCATATCGTCCGCGTGCTCTTCTTCCTGCGCCAGAATGTCTTCAAAGATGCGCCGCGTGGTCGGGTCGCTGTCACCAATGTATTGGATGATCTCGCGGTAGCTGTCGATCGCAATGCGCTCGGCCACCAGGTCCTCCAGCACCATTTCCCTGAGATTGCTCCCCGCCACGTACTGGGCATGGGAATTCTTGGTCAGGTTGTCCGGGTTGAAGTCCGGCTCGCCACCCAGCTGCACGATGCGCTCGGCCAGCTTGTCGGCATGCTCGTTTTCCTGGTTGGCATGCTCGAGGAACTCTTCGGCAGCAGCGCTCGCCTTGATACCGCTGGCCATGAAGTAGTGGCGCTTGTAGCGCAGCACGCAGACCAGCTCAGTGGCCAGCGACTCGTTGAGCAGGCGCAGGATTTCATCGCGGTTGGCATGGTAACCCTCGGTCACCGCGCCTTGCTCTACGTGCTGGCGGGCACGATTGCGCAGGGTTTGCACATCGGTCAGTTCAACGTTGCTCATGGTTATCTCCAAAAGATCAGGGACGGGTGGTCAAGGTGTGGCGTAGGCTCACGCGCCGTGTACGGCTTCGCTGTCCTCTTCTCGTTGCTTGCAGGTCTTGAAGCCCTTCGCATCGACATGGCCGGTGGCGTCGAAGCGCACGTAGTAAGCCTGCTGGTGGCCGTCGCGGTTGAGGATGTAGTCGTTGCAGGTGCCCCCGTGTGGCAGGTCGATCACGTTCGACGGGCTACCGCCAATGGCGATGACCTTCTGCATGGTCATGCCGTTCTCCACTTGCTTGACCAGCGGTTGGTCGCGGTAGGTGGCGTAGTCCACCGGGTTTTCCGGGTGGCTGCCGCAGGCGGCCAGGGTGGCGCTGGCCAGAAGGATTGCCAGGGTCTGCTTGTACATGGTCCCGCTCCTTGCTCAGGGTCTGTCTGGTTTGGAACCACGCGGCGCGTCAGGAGTTCGATTGCGATGGTCATCAAAGCCCCTGTAGTGTTCACCGGTCGTCCACGGAAAGGGGCTGGGGCTATGCAGCGGGAATTGGCCACGCGGTATCCATTGGTGCTGGTGCCGGGCATGCTCGGTTTTGTCCGGGTGCTGCTTTACCCGTACTGGTTCGGCATCGTGGCAGCCCTGCGCAAGGGCGGGGCACAGGTGTTCCCTGTGCAGGTTTCGCCGCTGCATTGCAGCGAAGTGCGCGGTGAGCAACTGTTGGCGATCATCGAAGACATCTGCCAGCGCACCGGTGCCGACAAGGTCAACCTGATCGGCCATAGCCAGGGCGCCCTGGACGCGCGCTATGCCGCTGCCCGGCGGCCTGACCGGGTGGCGTCGGTAACGTCGGTGGCAGGGCCCAACCATGGCTCGGAACTGGCCGACCACCTGGAGCGTACGGCACCGGGCGACTCACCCCAGGGGCGCATCCTCAAGGCCGTGTTGCACGGCCTGGCGGTGCTGTTGGTGTGGCTTGAAACCGGCTGGCGGCGCGACCCGTTGCCGATCGACGTGCACGCCTCGCACCAGGCGCTGACCAGCGCCGGGGTGGCGCTGTTCAACCAGGCTTATCCACAGGGGTTGCCCGAAACCTGGGGCGGTCAAGGGCCGGCCCAGGTCAACGGCGTGCGCTACTACTCCTGGTCAGGCACTTTGCAGCCCGGCCTGACCGACCAGGGCCGTAACCGCTTCGACGGCAGCAACCGCTTTTGCCGCCTGTTCGCTCGCAGTTTCGTCAAGGAAAAGGGCCATTGCGACGGTATGGTCGGCCGCTTCAGTTCGCATCTGGGGCAGGTGATCGGTGACAACTACCCGCTCGATCACCTGGACATCGTCAACCAGTCACTGGGCGCGGTGGGCAAGGGCGCCGAGCCGGTGCGCCTGTTTACCGAACATGCCGCTCGGCTCAAAGCTGCGGGGCTGTAGTTTTGCCCAGCACGGGGGTGGTCCAGCGCTCGGCTAGGATTACCCCGACCAGTGTCAGCAGGCCGCCGGCCAGGTGGTAGCTGGCCAGTTGTTCGTCGAGTACCGCAGCGGCGATCAGTGCGGTCACCAGTGGCAGCAGGTTGAAGAACAGCGTCGTGCGGCTGGGGCCCAGGCGGTGCACGGCCTGCATCCACACCAGCGGCGCGATCATCGAGGCCAGTACACAGGCGTACAGCACCAGGCCGGCGTTGTGAACGTTCAGGCCGGTCTTCTCAGACAGCAGGTACAGCGGCAACAACACGATGATCGCCACCAGCACCTGCAGGTACAGCAGCTGCAAAGGCGGCAAGCGCAACTGCCATTTTTTCAGCAGGAAGCTGTAAAGCGCGTAAGCCAGGGTGGCCACCAGCATCAGCAGGTCGCCGCTGTTCAGGCCTTGGTCCAGCAGGATGCCCGGCTGGCCTGCGGAGACGACTTCCAGCACACCCACGAACGAGACCACGGCGCCGGCCAGCGCGCCATAGCTCAGGCGCTGCCCCAGCCAGGCGATGGACAGTGCCAGTGACATCAATGGCATCAGCGACAGAATGATGCCCATGTTGGTGGCGCTGGTGATGCTGGCGGCGAAGTACGCAAGGCTCTGGTAGATCGCCATGCCTAGCACGCCAAGCACGGCAATCTTGCCCAAGTGCGGGCGGATGGCCGCGCGGTTGCGCCACACGGCCGGCAGCAGGAACGGGGTGAACAGCAGCCCGGCCAGCAGCCACCGGTAAAAGCCGATCTCGGCAGGGTGGATGGCACCGGCGGACAGCTTGGTGACCACGGTATTGCCGGCCCAGATGAGGATCGCGGTGAGGGGGAAGAGGTAATTCATGTTCAGGTGATGCTCTGGGGAAGACAGTAATCCTGGGGCTGCGAAGCAGGACCCGATAGCACGCTATTATCCGCTGTCTGTCCGCACGCCTATACTCGTATCCAGACAACCTGCCCCTTGAAGCAGACAGCATGCCGCGTAAATACCTCGACATCCCCCAGTTCGACCAGCTCCCGGCCCCCGTGTACTTTCGCCATGACGAGTTCGGCGCCGACACCCATAGCGCACCTCATCGGCATGCCTGGGGCCAGCTCAACTACACGGCCCACGGCGTCATGCACCTGGATGTCGACGGCCAGCGCTTCCTCTCGCCGCCGCACTACGCCGTGTGGGTACCACCGGGCACCGAGCATGGCTGCTACAACCCCCAGGCCATCGTCTACCGCTCGGTCTACCTGGACCGCAGCCTGTGCACCGAGCTGCCGCAGCAGCCCTGCAGCCTGGTGATCAGCGATATCCTCAAGGCGATCCTCGGCGACTTCGCCCGGCGTGACCTGAAAGTGGCACAGGGCGAGCGCGACCAGCGCCTGGTGCAGGTGCTGCTCGACCAGCTGCTGCTGGCGCCGACACAGACCTGCTACCTGCCCTTCGCCCACAGCGAGGGCTTGCGCCAGGTGCTCGATGCCCTGGGTGCCGAGCCGGGCAACAACCGCCCGCTGGCCGAATGGGCAGCGCAGGTGCACGTCAGCGAGCGCACCCTGGCTCGGCAGTTTCTGCGTGAGCTGGGCATCAGTTTCGGCGAGTGGCGCTTGCGCCTGCGGTTTCTGCGGGCCATCGAAGCGCTGGAGGCGGGCGAGCCGATCCAGGCGATTGCCTTCGACCTCGGCTACAGCAGCGCCTCGGCCTTCATCGCCATGTTCCAGCGCCAGGCCCAGTGCACGCCGGAGCAGTACCGGCGCCAGGCCCGGGCGGGAATGTAAAAATTCTTGTCTACACTGACGTGCACTACCGTGCATCGGGCGCGGAGCCAAGGAGACCACTCCATGAAGATGCTGCAAATGCCATTGCTGGTGTTGGCTGTGTTGTTCAGCGCGCAGGGATTCGCCGCCACCGCGCAACAGGAAAAGATGACCTCGTGCAATGCCGACGCCTCGGCCAAGGCGCTCAAGGGCGACGAGCGCAAGGCGTTCATGAGCACCTGCCTGAAGAAGAGCGCGCCGGCCACCCAGCAGGAAAAGATGAAGACCTGCAACGCCGACGCTTCCACCAAGGCGCTCAAGGGCGACGAGCGCAAAGCCTTCATGAGCGACTGCCTGAAGAAGAAATGACCTGCGCCTATGCCTGTCGGTCGAAGGCTGGCAGACTGCGGGTCTTTCCGCTGTCTGCCGCCGAGGCTGTATGACTTTCACCCCCCGCCAGATTACCCTTGCCAGCCTGATCATCGTGATGGCCGGGCTGTTGCTGGCACTGCCCCTGAAGTTGCTTCCAAGCCTGCTGGCCGGGCTGCTGGTGTTCGAACTGGTCAACATGCTCACGCCGCGGCTGCAACCGCTGATCGCTGGCCAGCGAGCGCGCTGGCTGGCGGTGGCGCTGCTTGGCACGCTCGTGGTGATTACCCTGGCGCTGCTGATCGCCGGTGCGTTCAGTTTCCTGCTGCATGAAGCGGAAAACCCTGGCGCCTCGCTGGACAAGTTCATGGCCCTGGTCGAGCGTGCCCGTGGCCAGTTGCCGCCCTTCATCGAAGGCTACCTGCCGGCCAGCGCCGCCGAGTTCAAGGTGGCCATCGGTGACTGGATCAAGAGCCACCTGAGCGACCTGCAGCTGGTCGGCAAGGGCATGGCGCACATGTTCGTTACCCTGCTGATCGGCATGATCCTCGGGGCGATCATCGCCCTGCAGCGCATCCCCGACATTTCCCGCCGCAAGCCGCTGGCCGCAGCGCTGTTCGAGCGCCTGAGCCTGCTGGTTCAGGCATTTCGCAACATCGTTTTCGCGCAGATCAAGATCTCGCTGCTGAACACTGCGTTCACCGGTGTTTTCCTGGCCGTGGTGCTGCCGTCGTTCGGCGTGCACCTGCCGCTGACCAAGACGCTGATCGTGCTGACCTTCCTGCTGGGGCTGTTGCCGGTGATCGGCAACCTGATGTCCAACACGCTGATCACCATCGTCGGCCTGTCGTTGTCGATCTGGGTGGCGGCGGCGGCGCTGGGGTATCTGATCGTCATCCACAAGGTCGAGTACTTCCTCAACGCGCGGATCGTCGGCGGGCAGATCAGTGCCAAGGCCTGGGAGCTGTTGCTGGCGATGCTGGTGTTCGAGGCGGCGTTCGGTTTACCGGGGGTGGTGGCGGGGCCGGTCTACTATGCCTACCTGAAGAGTGAGTTGCGGCGGGCTGAGCTGGTCTGAGGTCAGGGGGCCAGTACCGGCCTCATCGCCGGCAAGCCGGCTCCTACAGGAATGACTCCGCCCTCAGGCTTGTGCTATCCCTGTGGGAGCCGGCGATGAAGCTGATGCAGATTCAGATCGTGCCGTAACGCTTGCGCGCCTCGATCGCCAACCCGCTGCCAATGCTGCCGAAGATGTTGCCTTCCACATGCCGCGCATTCGGCAGCATCGCCGCCACGCTGTTGCGCAGGGCGGGAATACCGCTCGAACCGCCGGTGAAGAACACCGTGTCGACCTGGCCTTCGCTCACGCCGGCTTTGGCCAGCAACTCGGTCACGCTGGCCCGCACCCGCTCCAGCAGCCCTTCGATGGCCCCTTCGAATACCGCACGGGTCAAGTCCACGCCCAGCTCACGCTCGACGCGGCCGAGGTCGATACGGCGGGTTTCGTGGTCGGTGAGCTCGATCTTGCTAGCCTCGACTTCCATCGCCAGCCAGTGGCCGGCACGCTGCTCGATCAGCTTGAACAGGCGGTCGATACCCAGGGTGTCCTCGATGTCATAGCGCATGTTGCCCAGGGCCAGCTGCGATTTCTGCGAGTACAGGGCGTTGATGGTGTGCCAGGTGGCCAGGTTGAGGTGGTAGCTGGTGGGCATCAGTGCGCCGCTCTTCATCCGGCTGCCATAGCCGAACAGCGGCATCACGCCCTGCAGGCTCAACTGCTTGTCGAAGTCGGTACCGCCGATGTGCACGCCGCCGGTGGCGAGGATGTCGCTCTGGCGCTCGGCCACATTGTGCCGCTCGGGGGAAAGGCGGATCAGGGTAAAGTCCGAGGTACCACCGCCGATATCGACAATGAGCACCAGCTCTTCACGGTTGATGCCGGACTCGTAGTCGAACGCCGCAGCGATCGGTTCGTACTGGAACGACACGTCCTTGAAACCGATCTTGCGCGCCACTTCGGCCAGGGTGTCTTCGGCCTCCTGGTCGGCAGCCGGGTCTTCGTCGACGAAGAACACCGGGCGGCCCAGTACTACCTGGTCGAAGCTGCGATCGGCGGCGGTTTCGGCGCGGTTCTTCAGCTCGCCGATGAACATGCCCAGCAGGTCTTTGAACGGCAGTGCGCTGCCCAGCACGCTGGTATCGTGCTTGATCAGCTTGGAGCCCAACAGGCTTTTGAGCGAGCGCATCAGGCGGCCTTCGTAGCCTTCGAGGTATTCGTGCAGCGCAAGCCGGCCGTACACCGGGCGGCGTTCTTCGATATTGAAGAAGACCACCGACGGCAGGGTGATCTTGCCGTTCTCCAGGGCGATCAGCGACTCGACGCCGGGGCGGTGCCAGCCGACCGTGGAGTTGGAGGTGCCGAAGTCGATGCCAAGGGCACGGGCCGGGGATACGTCAGACATGGAAAAGGGCTTCCGGAGGCAAAACGGCCGCGCAGTTTATGCCACTTGGCTCAAGAATCAAGACCGGCCGTCTGCCATGGAGCAAAGCCAAGCGCACCTTGAAAGGCTATGCTTGGACCCTATCTTCAGATGCAATACGCAAATTCACATTGGTGATCCATAGATGGACTTCAAAGACTACTACAAGATACTCGGCGTAGAGCCCACGGCGGACGAGAAGGCGATCAAGGCCGCGTACCGCAAACTGGCGCGCAAGTATCACCCTGACGTCAGCAAGGAGCGCGACGCCGAGGATAAATTCAAGGAGGCCAACGAGGCCTACGAGGTGCTTGGCGACGCCCAGAAGCGCGCCGAGTTCGACGAGATCCGCAAGTACGGCGGCCAGCACGGCCGGCCATTCCAGGCCCCGCCGGGTTGGCAGAGCCGTGGCGGTGCGGGTGGCGCGGGCGCGGGTTTCGAAGGTGGTGATTTCTCCGACTTCTTCAGCTCGATCTTCGGCGCGCGTGGCGGCAGCCCGTTTGGTGGCGCCCGGCAACAACGCAGTGCGGGCAGGCGAGGGCAGGACGTGGAACTGGAACTGGCGATCTTCCTTGAAGAAACCCTGAGCAAGGAATCCAAGCAGATCAGCTTCCAGGTGCCGCAGACCAACGCCGCTGGCCAGCGTACCGGGTTCACCACCAAGACCCTGAATGTGAAGATCCCGGCTGGGGTCAGCGATGGCGAGCGCATCCGCCTCAAAGGCCAGGGCGCGCCGGGCAGTGGTGGCGGGGCCAATGGCGACCTGTTCCTGACCATCCGCATGGCACCGCACCCGCTGTTCGATGTCGAAGGTCAAGACCTGATCATCACCGTGCCGCTGGCACCGTGGGAAGCGGCATTGGGCACCAAGGTGGCCGTGCCGACCCTGGACGGCAAGATCAACCTGACCATCCGCCCCGACAGCCAGAGCGGCCAGCGCCTGCGGGTGCCGGGCAAGGGCCTGGCGAACAAGCAGGGCGAGCGCGGCAACCTCTACGCGCAGTTGAAAGTGGTGATGCCGACGACATCCGACGAGTCTACCCGTGAACTGTGGGCCAAGCTTTCCGAGAAGGCCGCGTTCAACCCGAGGGCACAATGGAGTAAGTGATCATGAGCAGCACCCTGATCGTTCAACTGGACATGCGCACCCTTTGCCAGGAGGCCGACATCACGGCCGACTACGTGGTCGAGATCGTCGAGCACGGTATCGTTGAACCGAAAGGGCGAACGCCGGAGGATTGGCTGTTCGACGATCAGGCGCCGCTGCTGGCCAGGCGTGCGGCCAAGCTGCACCAGGAGCTGGAACTGGAATGGGAAGGGGTGGCGCTGGCGCTGGAGTTGTTACAGGAAGTGCAGCAGTTGCGCAGTGAGAACAGCATGCTGAAACAGCGGCTGGGGCGGTTTATCCAGCTGTGATGGTGCCCGCCCCGGCCCCCTCGCCGGCACGCCGGCCCCAATACGGACTGCCGGGCGGCAACTCCTGGGGGCCCCGGCTTGCCGGCGATGAGGCCCATGCAGGCACTCTGAAATTCAAGCGGGCTCAGCCCCTGGGTTGAGCACCAGCTGCATGAACGTCAGGTCCAGCCAGCGCCCGAACTTCACACCCACCTGCGGCATCTGCCCGGTCACCACGAACCCCAGCCGCTCATGCAGGCGCACCGACGCTGCATTGCCGCTCTCGATGGCGGCTACCATCACATGCTTGCCGCACCCCCGCGCCCGTTCGATCAGCGCCGCCATCAGCTGCGGCCCCAGGCCTTTGCCGCGCTGGTCGCCACGGATGTACACAGAATGCTCCACGGTATTGCGAAACCCTTCGAACGGTCGCCAGTCGCCAAACGAGGCATAGCCGAGCACCCCGGTGTCATCCGCCGCCACCAGGATCGGGTAGCCCTGTTGCGCACGGGCCTCGAACCAGGCCTGGCGGTTGCCGAGGTCAACCGGGGTTTCGTTCCAGATCGCCGTGGTGTTGCGCACCGCGTCGTTGTAGATGTCGAGGATGCCCGGCACGTCGGTGGGCAGGGCATCGCGAATTTCGTGGCTCATTGCAGCGTCTCACTGGGTCGATGGGCGCAGATTAAATGGTTACCAGCCCGCGTACACCCTCGGCTTGCATGTTTTCACCGCGCCCGCGCTGGATGATCTCGCCCCGGGCCATGACCAGGTACTGGTCGGCCAGCTCTTCGGCAAAGTCGTAGAACTGCTCGACCAGCAAGATGGCCATGTCGCCGCGCTCGGCCAGGCGGCGGATCACCGCGCCGATTTCCTTGATGACCGAAGGCTGGATGCCCTCGGTGGGCTCGTCGAGAATCAGCAGGCGCGGCCGGCTGGCCAGGGCGCGGCCGATGGCCAGCTGTTGCTGCTGGCCGCCGGACAGGTCGCCGCCACGGCGTTGCTTCATCTGCTCCAGCACCGGGAACAGCTCGTAGATGAAGGCCGGTACCTCCCGCGCCTCGCGGGCCGGAAAACGCGACAGGCCCATCAGCAGGTTTTCCTCGACGGTCAGGCGCGGGAAGATCTCGCGGCCCTGGGGCACGTAGGCGATACCGGCATGCACCCGTTGTTGTGGCTTGAGCGTGGTGATTGGCTTGCCTTCCCATTCCACGCTGCCTTCGCGGGCTTGTACCAGCCCCATCAGGCAGCGCAGCAGGGTGGTCTTGCCCACACCGTTGCGCCCGAGCAGGCAGGTGACTTCGCCGACCTTGGCCTCGAAGGACAGGCCACGCAGGATGTGGCTGCCGCCGTAGTACTGATGCAGGGTGTCGATTTTCAGCATGTCATGTCCTTGTAGTCATCAACGGCCCAGGTAAACCTCGACCACCCGCTCGTCTGCCTGCACCTGCTCCAGCGAGCCCTCTGCGAGCACACTGCCCTGGTGCAGCACGGTGACATGGTCGGCAATGCTGCCGACAAACCCCATGTCGTGTTCCACCACCATCAGCGAGTGCTTGCCGGCCAGGCCTTTGAACAGCTCGGCGGTGAACTCGGTCTCGGCGTCGGTCATGCCCGCCACCGGTTCGTCGAGCAGCAGCAGCTGTGGCTCCTGCACCAGCAACATGCCGATTTCCAGAAACTGCTTCTGCCCGTGGGACAGCAAGCCCGCCTGGCGCTGGGCCAGGGGCAGCAGGCGCAAGGTGGCCAACACCTCCTCGATGCGCTGGCGTTGCTCGCCACTCAGGCGCGCCGCCAGGCTGGCCCACACCGACTTGTCGGTCTTCAGCGCCAGTTCGAGGTTCTCGAACACGGTCAGCGCCTCGAACACTGTCGGCTTCTGGAACTTGCGGCCGATCCCGGCCTGGGCGATCTGGTATTCGCTCATGCGGGTCAGGTCGAGGGTGTCGCCAAAAAACGCGCTGCCGGTGTCGGGGCGGGTCTTGCCGGTGATCACGTCCATCATCGTGGTCTTGCCGGCGCCGTTGGGGCCGATGATGCAGCGCAGTTCACCGACCCCGATGTACAGGTTGAGCGCGTTGAGGGCCTTGAAACCATCTAAGCTGACGCTGATGTCTTCCAGGCTCAGCACGGTGCCGTGGCGGGTGTCCAGGCCCGCGGTACGGCGGCTGCCCAGGCCGATGGCGTCACGCCCGCTACCCAGGTTGTCGAACACGGGTTCAAGCATGAATTCCGGATGCACAGGGGGCACGCCTCTCATGGCTGGCTCCTTTTCTTCAGCAGGCCGACCACGCCCTTGGGCAGGTACAGGGTGACGAGGATGAACAATGCGCCGAGGAAGAACAGCCAGAATTCCGGGAAGGCCACGGTGAACCAACTCTTCATCCCGTTCACCAGGCCAGCGCCCAGCAGCGGGCCGATCAGCGTGCCGCGTCCACCCAATGCCACCCACACAGCGGCCTCGATGGAGTTGGTCGGCGACATCTCGCTGGGGTTGATGATGCCCACCTGTGGCACGTACAACGCGCCGGCCAGGCCACACAGAACGGCACTGAGCACCCACACCAGCAGCTTGAAGCCGCGGGGGTCGTAGCCGCAGAACATCAGGCGGTTTTCCGCATCACGTACGGCGGTGAGCAAGCGGCCGAACTTGCTCTGCGTCAGGCGCCAGCACAGGTACAGGCTGGCCACCAGCAGGCCCACGGTGAGCAGAAACAGCACCGCCCGTGTGCCTTGCGCGGCGATGTCGAAGCCAAGAATGGTGCGGAAGCTGGTGAAACCGTTATTGCCGCCAAAGCCTGTCTCGTTGCGAAAGAACAGCAGCATTCCGGCGAAGGTCAGGGCCTGGGTCATGATCGAGAAATACACGCCCTTGATCCGCGAGCGGAAGGCGAAGAAGCCGAACACCAGCGCCAGCAGGCCGGGCGCCAGCACCACCAGGCACAAGGCCCAGGCAAAATGCTGAGTACCGGCCCAGTACCAGGGCAGCTCGGTCCACGACAGAAAGGTCATGAACCCCGGCAGGCTGTCACCGGCCGCCTGGCGCATCAGGTACATGCCCATGGCGTAGCCACCCAGGGCAAAGAACAGCCCGTGGCCAAGCGACAGCAGCCCGGCGTAACCCCAGACCAGGTCAAGCGCCAGCGCGACGATGGCGTAGCAGAGGATCTTGCCGACCAGCGTCAGGGTGTACGCCGAAACCTGCAGCGCGTGGTCAGCCGGCAGTAACGAAAGCAACGGCAGGGCCAGCAACAGGAGGACGACGATGGCGCCAATGGCCAGCGACAGGCGCGGCCCGGCCTTTTGCGAAGCGGTGACTAGCAGTGGCTGGTTCATCAGTCGATTACCCGTCCCTTGAGGGCGAACAGGCCTTGCGGGCGCTTCTGGATGAACAGAATGACCAACGCAAGGATGAGGATCTTGCCAAGTACTGCGCCGATCTGCGGCTCCAGTAACTTGTTGGCTATCCCTAAGCCAAAGGCGGCCCAGAGGCTGCCGGCCAGTTGCCCGACACCGCCGAGCACCACTACCAGGAAAGAGTCGATGATGTAGCTCTGGCCCAGGTCCGGGCCGACGTTGCCGACTTGGCTCAGGGCCACGCCACCGAGCCCGGCGATGCCCGAGCCCAGGCCGAAGGCAAGCATGTCGACGCGGCCGGTGGACACGCCACAGCAGGCGGCCATGTTGCGGTTCTGGGTGACCGCCCGCACGTTCAGGCCCAGCCGCGTGCGGTTGAGCAGCAGCCAGGTCAGCACTACCACGGCCAGGGCGAAGCCGATGATCACCAGGCGGTTGTAGGGCAGCACCAGGTTGGGCAGCAGCTGGATGCCACCGGACAACCAGGCCGGGTTGCTGACCTCGACGTTCTGCGCGCCGAACAGCAGGCGTATGGCCTGGATCAGGATCAGGCTGATGCCCCAGGTCGCCAGCAGGGTTTCCAGCGGGCGGCCGTAGAGGTGGCGGATGATCGTACGCTCAAGCGCCATGCCGACCCCGGCACTGACGGTGAACGCTACCGGCAGGGCGATCAGCGGGTAGAACTCGATGGCGCCGGGTGCATAGCGCTGCAGCAGCACCTGGACCATGTAGGTGCTGTAGGCGCCGAGCATCAGCATCTCGCCGTGAGCCATGTTGATCACCCCGAGCAGGCCGAAGGTAATCGCCAGGCCCAGGGCCGCCAACAGCAGGATCGAACCGAGCGACAGGCCGCTGAAGGCTTGGCCGAGCAGTTCGCCGAAGAGGAGTTTGCGCTTGACCTGAGCCAGGCTGGTTTCGGCAGCGGTGCGCACCACCGCGTCGGTTTCCGCATCGGGCTGCAGCAACGCCTCCAGGCGCGTGCGCGCCACGGGGTCACCGGTTTCACCGAGCAGGCGCACGGCTGCCAGGCGCACCCGTGGTTCGCTGGCGCCCAGTTGCAGGTTGGCCAGCGCCAGGCCAAGGGCAGCGTGCACGGCGGTGTCGGGTTCGCTGGCGAAGCGCCGGTCGAGGAAGGCTATCTGCGCCGGTTGCGCGGTTTTCTGCAGTTGCTGGGCGGCGGCCAGGCGTGTCCCGGTGTCATCGCTGAGCAACTGATGGCTGGCCAGGGCGTTATCGATCAAGCCGCGCAGGCGGTTGTTCAGGCGCACCTTGCGCTTGTCGCCTTCGGCGATGCGGCCCTGGCGCAGGTTTTCCAGCAGCGGCAGGCGCGCGGCATCGGGCTGCGCCGCCCAGGTTTCGAGCAGGCGGGCCTGTTCGGCGGGCTTGGCGCTGAGGAAGAATTCGCCCTCGCTGGCCTGGGTTGCCAGGGGCAGCAACAGGAGGAGGGTGAGCAGGAATCTGAGCATATGGGCAGTCCTGGGAAATCGGCGGTGGATTCATCGCGGATAAATCCGCTCCTACACGGACCTGTAGGAGCGGATTTATCCGCGATAGGGCTGCGCGGCAGCCCAGTGCACTCAGTTACCTTTCACCGCATAGTCCGGCCGCTTGTCGTTGCCCGGAATGAACGGGCTCCAAGGCTGCGCCCGCAGCGGCTGCTCGGTTTCCCACACCACACTGAACTGCCCGTCATCCTGGATCTCGCCGATCATCACCGGCTTGTGCAGGTGGTGGTTGGTCTTGTCCATGGTCAGCGTGAAGCCGGACGGTGCCTTGAAGCTCTGCCCGGCCAAGGCCTCGCGAACCTTGTCGACATCGGTGGACTTGGCTTTTTCAGCGGCTTGCGCCCACATGTGGATGCCCACGTAAGTGGCTTCCATCGGGTCGTTGGTCACCGCCTTGTCGGCGCCTGGCAGGTTCTTGGCCTTGGCGTAGGCTTTCCAGTCGGCGACGAACTTCTGGTTGACCGGGTTATCCACCGACTCGAAGTAGTTCCATGCTGCCAGGTGGCCCACCAGCGGCTTGGTGTCGATGCCGCGCAGCTCCTCTTCACCCACCGAGAACGCCACCACCGGCACGTCGGTAGCCTTCAGGCCCTGGTTGGCCAGTTCCTTGTAGAACGGCACGTTCGAGTCGCCGTTGACGGTGGAGATGACCGCCGTCTTGCCGCCTGCGGAGAACTTCTTGATGTTGGCGACGATGGTCTGGTAATCGCTGTGGCCGAACGGCGTGTACACCTCTTCGATGTCTTTGTCGGCCACGCCCTTGCTGTGCAGGAACGCGCGCAGGATCTTGTTGGTGGTGCGCGGGTAGACGTAGTCGGTGCCCAGCAGGAAGAAGCGTTTGGCGCTGCCGCCGTCTTCGCTCATCAGGTATTCCACAGCAGGAATGGCCTGCTGGTTGGGGGCGGCGCCGGTGTAGAACACGTTCGGCGACATCTCTTCGCCCTCGTACTGCACTGGGTAGAACAGCAGGCCGTTGAGCTCTTCGAACACTGGCAGCACCGACTTGCGCGACACCGAGGTCCAGCAGCCAAACACCACCGCGACCTTGTCCTGGGTCAGCAGCTGGCGGCTTTTCTCGGCGAACAGCGGCCAGTTCGAGGCTGGGTCGACCACAACGGGTTCGAGCATCTTGCCGTTTACGCCGCCCTTGGCGTTGATCTCGTCAATGGTCATCAGCGCCATGTCCTTGAGCGAGGTCTCGGAAATCGCCATGGTCCCGGACAGCGAATGCAGGATGCCGACCTTGATGGTCTCGGCGGCCTGGATGCTCCAGCTAAGACCCATCGCCGCAATCGATGCGCTGAGGGTAAAGGCCTTGATCAGACTGCGACGCTTCATGTGCTCTCTCCGCTGAGTTTTTGTGGTGTTGGCCAAGCGGGGAGGGGCGTTGCAAGGGGTGTGCCGAGTGGCTGAAGGTGCGTGTTAGAAGGGTTGTGCGAGGTGTTGGGGCGCGGGGCAGGTCCAGGATGGTGCCTGAATGTTTTGCGTGCACAGCATTGGGGCCGCTGTGCGGCCCATCGCCGGCAAGCCCGCGCCCACCCAGGGGTCATTTTTCTGTAGATCAAACCGGTTACAGTGGGGGCCGGCGTGCCGGCGATGGGCTGCAAAGCAGCCCCTCCTGCGACTCAGCTTTCGCGAACCGCGCTGCGCGGATGCCGCCTGCTGCGCACACCCTGGTAGGTGGCGGCCAGCAGCACGAACCAGATCGGCGTGACGATCAGCGCAGAGCGGGTGTCCGCTTCCAGGCTCAGCAACACCAGAATGAACGCGAAGAACGCCAGGCACACGTAGCACATGAAGCGCCCGCCCGGCATCTTGTAGGTTGACGCCTGGTGCAGCGCCGCACGGGTTTTGCGGTATTTCAGGTACGACAGCAGGATCAGCGTCCAGACGAACATGAACAGCACCGCCGAGACCGTGGTGACCAGCGTGAACGCCTCGACCACATTGGGCACCAGGTAGATCAGCACGGCGCCCAGCAGCAGGCAGGTGCAGGAGAAGTACAGGCCGTTGGCCGGCACGGCACGGCGTGACAGCTTCTCGAACGCGCGGGGGGCATCACCTTCCTGGGCCAGGCCGAACAGCATGCGGCTGGTGGAGAACACGCCGCTATTGGCCGACGAGGCTGCGGAGGTGAGCACCACGAAGTTGATGATGCTCGCCGCCGCCGGCAGGCCGGCCAGCACGAACAGCTCGACGAACGGGCTCTTGCCCGGCACCACGTCACGCCATGGCGTCACCGCCATGATCGCGATCAGCGCCAGCACGTAGAACACGATGATACGGATCGGGATCGAGTTGATCGCCCGTGGCAGGGTGCGTTCGGGGTCTTTGGCTTCGGCGGCGGTGGTGCCGACCAGTTCGATACCGACAAAAGCGAACACGGCAATCTGGAAACCGGCGAAGAAGCCCATCAGGCCGTTGGGGAACATGCCGCCGTCGTTCCACAGGTTGGCCAGTTGGGCGGTGCGCCCGCTCGGCGATTCGAAGCCGGTGATGAGCATGTACAGGCCGGTGGCGACCAGGCCGAGGATGGCGACGATCTTGATCAGGGCGAACCAGAACTCGAGCTCGCCGAACATCTTCACCGTCACCAGGTTCAGCGCCAGCAGCACGCCCACACAGGTCAGCGCGGGTATCCATTGCGGCAGGTCGGGGAACCAGAACTGCGTGTAGGCGGCGATCGCGACCACATCGGCAATACCGGTGACCACCCAGCAGAACCAGTAGGTCCAGCCGGTGAAGTAGCCGGCCCAGGGCCCGAGCAGGTCGGCGGAGAAGTCGATGAACGACTTGTAGTTGAGGTTCGACAGCAGCAGTTCGCCCATGGCACGCATGACGAAGAACAGCATGAAGCCGATGATCATGTAGACGAAAATGATCGATGGCCCCGCCAGGCTGATGGTCTTGCCCGAGCCCATGAACAGGCCGGTGCCGATGGCGCCGCCAATGGCGATCAGCTGGATGTGGCGGTTGGTCAGATTGCGCTGCAGGTGCTGGTCTTCAGCAGGAGGGGAAGAGGTCCGGGTCATTGGCTGCATTCCATTGAGGGTCAGTCTTTTTGTGAAAGCCGAGTAGGCTAACACGGGCGTCCCAATTCGGGGCGCGACAGATCGACACGACCTTTGTGGCGCGCTTGCTGGCCTCTTCGCGGGACAAGCCCGCTCCCACAGAGCTCATAGCGCTACCGACTTTGTGGGAGCGGGCTTGCCCCGCGAAGAGGCTCGTGAGACCACTGCAAGGGTCAGGCGCTGGCCAGTACCCGACGGCGGCGCACCACCAGGCTATCCACCACCCACATCACCACCATCGACAGCCCCACCAGCGGGAACATCACCCCCAGCAGCACCATCACCCCGACCGCCGCCTTCCAGCGCGGCAGGTCATGGCGCAGCGGCGGCACCCCCAACCCTCCAGCCGGCCGGCGCTTCCACCACATCACCAAGCCGCTCACCGAACCCAGCAGGATCATCAGGCACACCAGCAAAATGATGATCTGGTTCAGCGCGCCGAACATCTTGCCCTCATGCAGCATCACGCCCAGCTCGGTGGCGCGGGCTACCGGGCTGTAGTCCTGCCAGCGCACGTCGGCCAGCACCTTGCCGGTGTATTGGTCGACATGCAGGGTGGCATCGTTGCGCGGGTCGTCGGCGAACACCGCGATGGTGAAGACGCCGTCTGCCGTGGTCGGCAGGGTGATGCTGTAGCCCGGCTCGACCTGACGCGCCGTGGCGATGTCCTCGACCTGCTGTACGCTGACCAGCGGTGCCGCCGGGGCGTTCGACATCATGTGATGCCCGGCGTGTTCTGCATGCGCGCCGGATTGCGGCATCGGTGTGTTTTCCATGGCCCAAGGCACCGTCTGGCGGTGGGCATGGTTCAGTTCACCAGCCTGTTGATCGGACTTGGGTACGTCGTTCCACATGGCGGCTGGAAAGCGGTTCCACAAATCGGCGTACTGCTTGCCCCACAGGCCGGTCCAGGTCATGCCGCTAAGCAACATCAGCAACAGCAACGCCGATCCCCAGAACCCGGTCACCGCATGCAGGTCGCGCCACAACAGCCGACCGCGTGCGCTCAGGCGTGGCCAGAGCACGCCAGCGCCATTGCGCCCCCGCGGCCACCACAGGTACAGGCCGGACACCACCAGCACGATGCCCCAGCCGGCAGCCAGCTCAACCAGGCGGTCGCCCAGCGTGCCGACCATCAGCTCGCCATGCAGGGCGCGGGCGACGGCCTGCAGGTTTTGCTTGGCGTCCTGCTCGCCGAGGATCTTGCCGCTGTAGGGGTCAACGAACACATTCAGCTCGCGGCCGCTGTCGTGCACCACGAACTGCGCGCTGCGCTCGGCATCGATAGGCGGCAGATACTGGCCGACATGGCCCTTGGGGTAGGCCTGGCGCACCTCGGCCAGCATCAGGTCGGCGCCCTGCCGGTGATGGCCGGCCTCGACCACCATCAGGTCACGGTACAGCAGCGGGTCCAGCTGCGGTTTGAACAGGTAGATGATCCCGGTGATCGCCAGCAGGATCATGAACGGTGCCACGAACAGCCCCGCATAGAAGTGCCAACGCCAGGCCAGGTTATAGAAATTGACGCGTGTTCCTCTCATGGGAACCTCCTGTTTGACCAGCAGATGGGCGCAACCGAAGCTGCGCCCGTTGTTGTTGTCAGAAGCTGAAATCGACCTTGGTCCAGAACGTCCTGCCTGGCTCGTTCACCGGCTGTGGATCGTTGGCTGGGTAGCCGAACCCGGCATTCCCTGCCAGGTTCAGGTGCTCGGCGTAGGTTTTCTCGAACAGGTTGTCGACCCCTGCGCTGAGCTTGAGGTTTTTGTTCACCTTGTAGGCACCGTTGAGCGAGAACACGCCGAAGCCTGCGCTTTTCTCGTAGTCCTTGCCCACCACGTTGCCCTGGTTCTCGGCGATGCGGTTTTGCGCCGACACCAGCCGCCACAATGCCCCGGCACTCCAGGTGTCACGGCTGTAGGTCAGGCCAAGGCGGCTTTCCAGGGGCGGCATCTGCGGCAGCGCCTTGCCGTCACTGCTGTTCTTGCCCCAGGCGTAGGCCAGCGTGGCATCGGCTTTCCAGTTTTCCGTCAGTTTGTAGGCGGCGCCCAGCTCGCCGCCCATGATGCGGGCGTCGATGTTCTGCGCCTGGGAGGTGCTCATGCCCATCATGCCGGTGCGGTAGTCGAACAGGATGTAATCGCGAATCTGCCCGACATAGCCCGAGGCCCAGGCCTCCAGGCGTTCATCGCGGTACTGGATGCCGAAATCGAGCTGGGTGGTCTTCTCGGGCTTGATACCGTCGAAGGCGTTGGCCGCACCAGGCGGCGCCAGCTTGGGCGAGAACAGCTCCCAGTAGTCCGGGAAGCGCTGCGCGTGGCCAAGGCCGATGTAAGTGGTGGCCGGGACAGCCGCCAGGTCGTGCTCGTAACGCACGAAGCCGCTGGGCAGGGTGTCGGCGCGGGTATCGCCTGCGGTGGCGCTACCCGTGCGCAGGTCGCGGGCCGAGGCGCGGTCCAGGCGGGCGCCGCTGATCAGCCGGTCAACACCTGTGGCGTACCAGGTGAGTTCGCCGAAGGCACCGTAGTTGTGGAAGTCGGCGTCCTTGGTCCAGGGTTGGCCCTTGTGCGCATCGACGCCCATGCCACCACGCTGGCGGTGTTCGTTGGTTTGCGCGTCGATGCCGCTGATCAGTTGCACGTCTGCCCAGCGCCAGGTTGCCTTGACCCGTGCACCCATGGTGCGGCGGTCGACGTTGCTGACCATGGGCATGCCCATCATGCCGCTGCCCGATGGCGTGCGCAGGCTGTAGTTATCCATCACGTGGTCGGCGTAGTTGTAGTAAACCTGCGCCTCGACCTTGTCGAGTACCTCGCCGAGGTTGGACTTTTCAAAGCGCAGGCCCAGGCTTTCGCGCTTGAACTGCGAGCCGTCCATGCCACGCCCGGCATAGCGGGCTTCGCCGTCGCCCTTGCCGGCAGTGAGTTCCAGCAGAGTGTCCTGGTCTGGCGTCCAGCCCAGGGTCACATCGCCGTTCCATTTGTCCCAGCGCGAGGGCACGGTGTCGCCGTTGCCATCGTGGTAGTCGTCAGCGCGCGACTGGTTGCCGACGAAGCGCGCGTAGGCCTGGCTGTTGCCAGCGGCGGCGTCGAGCACTTTGTCGAAGCGGCCGTTGGAGCCGGCCAGGAGGCTGGCGTTGACGCGGCTACCAAGGGTGCCGAACTTCTCCGGCTCACGTTCGAAGAGGATGGTACCCGCCGAGCCGCCCGGGCCCCAGATCACACTTTGCGGGCCCTTGATGACGGTGAGGCGGTCGTACGTTTCGGGTGCGATGTACGAGGTCGGTGCGTCCATGCGGTTGGGGCAGGCCCCGAGCATCACGCCGCCGTTGGTGAGAATGTTCAGGCGCGAGCCGAACATGCCGCGCAGCACCGGGTCACCGTTGGTGCCCCCGGCACGGATGGCCGAAAAGCCTGGGATGGTCTTGAGGTAATCGGCGCCATCGCTGGCCGGTACGGGCTGGCGTGGGTCTTTCGGGTTGGTGACCACGGTCAGCGGCGAGCTTGGCGCAATGGCGGTGATCACCGTCGGGCTCAGCTCGGGCAGCGTTTGCTCGTGGCCTTCGTGGCCAGGGTCGGCGGCGATGGCCATGGGCGCGAGCAGCGAGCCGCACAACGCGGCGAATGTCCCGCGCAGGGCGGGGGCGAAAACAGGGGTGCAGCCGGACATAGTGATTCCAGTCGATCAGTCATGAGTCGGCGCGAAGCTCCAGGCTTCGTGCGGCGAAAGGTGATGTCAGATGCTGATCGAAAGCGGCGGCGCGCGGCTGCGCGCACCGGGGAAGACGGCCTGCCGGGCATGGCCTTGGTGCGTGGGCGTGGCGGTGAGGGTGGTCGGGGCGACGTGACCGGCGCTGAGCGGGCTGAGGGTTTGTGGTAACGCGGGGCAGTTGAACAGCAGGCTGCAGTAGCCGCACTTTTCCCACATCACATGCAGCTGGCCATCATCGCCGTGGCCGTTATGCGCGTCGCCATGCTGATGCTCCATGGACATGCTCATGTCCATCGGCATGCTCATGCCCGCGTGGTGCTCCATCGGCATCGACTGGGAAACCAGCGGGCCGATGAAAATCATCCACATGGCGAACAGGCTCAGCCAGCCGCCACCGACGCGCCTGCGTTCAGGGCGGGTGGTACGGCTGCGGCCGTTGCGGGGCAGGCTCATGTTGGCGAGCGCCTGTCAGCTAGCGGTCAGTGCGCGTGTTCGTGGCCTTGCGGCTGGTCCGCCGGCGGCTGCTTCTGCACAGCCACGTCGACGGTGATGTCGCCGGCCTTTTCGAAGTGCAGTGTCAACGGAAAGCGCTTGCCGTCGACCAGCAGGCTGCGGTCCTTGGGCTGCATCAGCATCACATGGTAGGCGCTGGGGGCGAAGACCAGGTCCTTGCCGGCCGGCACGGTCACGTTGGGCACCTGCTGCATCTTCATGGCGCCGCTGGCGCTCATCGTATGCTCGTGCAGTTGTGCATCTGCAGTGATCGGGCTGTCGACGCTCAGCAGACGGTCATCTGCCTTGCCGTTGTTGTGCACGATGAAATAGGCCGCGACGTTGGGCGCATTCGGTGGCAACGCCAGCGACCACGGGTGGGCGATGTGCAGGTCGCCCACGGTGTATTCATGGGCATTGGCGAAGGCGCCGGGCAGCAGCAAGGCGGCCACGATGAGAGCTTGCTTGAGCATGGTGTGAGTCTCCGTTCTGTTCAGGTTCAGGCAGACAGCGTGATGAACTCAGACCAGGGGAGGGGCACGGGGGTTGAGCGCAGGCCATAGCTGGCGCGGCGTCGGTTGGTAGGTAGCGAGCGGCGGTGGATACCCGGCCAGCAGCGTGGGCGGGTTGTGCAGCTGCGGCGGATAGCCTGGCAGCGCCAGCAGCGGTGCGGCGCCAGAGCAGCACCAGCAGTGCTGCATGCTGGAATGCTGGTCGCTTTGGGTGCCGAGGTCGATCTTGGCCAAGGCCTGGACATCGACCTTGGCCTTGCCGGCCAGGCTGGAACAGAAAGCCCCCCACAGCAGCTGTTCGGCCGGGCCCTTGGGCGCGGCAGAGGACAGCGGCATGGCCAGCAGGTTGAACAGCACTGCTAGGCAGGCTATCCAGGCAATGTGCCGACGTGGGGGCATGGAGAGATCCGGTCAGGAATCGTGGCGGGTATTGTAAGGCGGAGTATAGGTAAAAATGGCGGGGTGCGGTGAAGTGACGCAGGTGGTGTGACATCTGGGGCTGCACAGCGGCCCCGGTGATATCAAGCCTTGTTGCGGCCCATCAGGCCACGGACGGTCTCCTGCAGGTCCGCCGGCAGCACCACAACCTTGGCGTTGTTGCTGTTTGCCAGGTTCTCCATGGCGCCGATGTAGCGCTCGCCCAGCAGGTACATGGCCGGTACCGTCTCGTTGCCCACGGCTTCCTTGACCAGCGAGATCGCCCGCGCCGAAGCCTCGGCCAGGTTGATCTGCGCCTCGGCATCCAGCTTGGCCGACTGCAGCCGTGCTTGCGCTTCGAGAATCGCCGCCTGCTTGGCACCTTCGGCACGGGTCACGTCGGCTTTACGCTCACGTTCCGCGGCGGCCTGGCGCTCCATGGCCAGCTGCATGTTTTCGGACGGCTTGATGTCCTGGATTTCCACCGAACGCACCGTGACGCCCCAGTCTTCGGTCTGTTCGGACATCGCTTCGCGCAGGCGCGCCTTGATCTGCTCGCGGCTCGACAGCGCTTCGTCCAGGTCCATGGCGCCGACGATGGCGCGCAGCGAGGTCATGGTCAGGCTGGTGACGGCAAACGAGAAGTCCTGCACGCCATAGGAAGCCTTCTGCGGGTCGACCACCTTGGCGAAGCACAGGGCATTGGCAACGATCACCGCGTTGTCGCGGGTGATGATTTCCTGTTGCTGCACGTCGAGGATGATGTCCTTGGTCGGCAGGCGGTAAGCGACAACGTCCATGTACGGGATGACGATGTTCAGGCCGGGCTTGAGCGTGCTGTGGTAGCGGCCCAGGCGCTCGACGATCCATTCTTCGCCCTGGGGCACGATGCGCACCCCTTTGAACACCGTGATCAGAACGAACACGGCAAGTGTGGCGACAACGATGAGGCTGGTCATGCTGCGAACTTCCTTTTAATGCAAGCTGTTGACAAGGCGTCAGGCCCGAATGACCCGGGCGGTATTGCCTTCGATGGCGACGAGGCGCACGCGCTCGCCGGACGGGATGTCGCTGTCGGCCACACAGATCCACTCCTCATTGCCCAGGATCGGCTTCTGGAAGCGCACACGGCCTTTCTGAAATTGCGAAACGCTGCTTATCAGCAGCCCGACTTCGCCGATCACGCTGTCGGCGGTCCAGCGCACATCCGGCTGCGTGCGCCGAAACAGCTTGAACCACAGGGCCGTGGTGGCAGAGGAGAACAGCACCCAAAAAAGCACCTGCATATCCAGTTGCAGGGTGGGGGCGGCCAGCGAAATGAGTGCGACCAGCACGGCACCGATGCCGAACCAGATGATGAAGAACGTGGGCAGGACCAGCTCGAGCAGGATCAGCGCGATGCCGAAGACCAGCCAGATCCACCATTGCATTTCCATATGTGTAAAGCCTTCCGGGGGAGGGGGGGTGATTTTAGGTTAATGGAGAGGCAGATGGCTAATCAGGCAAAAGAGCGATGTGTGTAGGGAAATGCTGATGCTTGTCGGGAGTTTGCCGGTGCTCGATCTTGGCCACGCTGCAAAATTCAAGGCAGGCGCCCTGAAGGTTAATCGCCAAAACCATTGAGAGCCGCCGTCAACGCATCCAGGGACGCATACTCACGGTCTACGCCAGGCAATGCGGGACGTTTCAGAATCACCACAGGAACCCCGAGCTCTCTCGCCACCTCAAGCTTCGGTTCGGTCGCCACGCTACCGCTGTTCTTGCTGACCAGCACATCGATATTACGCCGCGCAAACAGCGCCCGTTCCGCTTCAAGCTGAAACGGCCCACGCGCGCCGATCACTTCACAGCGATCATTGCCAACGCAGGCCTCCAGCGCCCGCAGCGTCCAGAACTGTTCCGGCGGAATGTCGTCAAGGTGTTGCAGCGGCTCGCGGCCGAGGGTGAACAGCGGCCGCCGGAACGGCCTGAGCGCTTCGATCAGCCCTGCCCAGTCTTCCACTTCGCGCCAGTCGTCACCCGGCTGTGCCTGCCAGGCCGGGCGGCGCAGGGCCCAGCAAGGAATGCCAGCGGCCTGCGCGGCAGCGGCGGCATTGCGGCTGATTTGCGCCGCGTAGGGGTGAGTGGCGTCGATCAGCAGCGTGATACCCGCCTCGCGCAGGTAGTTGGCCAGGCCTTCGGCGCCACCAAAGCCACCGACCCTGACCTGGCAGGTCAGGTCCTGTGGCACGCGACCGATGCCGGCCAGGCTGTAGACATGTTCGGGGCCTAGCTGGCGGGCGATGGCCAGCGCCTCGGTGACGCCGCCGAGCAACAGGATGCGCCGGTTCATTGCACACCTGCCTGGCCGACGATGCCGCCCTGGCGGTCGATGGCGAATACTTCCACCTGCACCTGTGCCGGTACGATGCTGCGGGCGAAGGCCAAGGCGTGGGCGCAGACCGCGTCGCCCAAGGCGATACCGGCGGCGTGCGCCAGGGCCAGGGCCTGCTGGCTGGTGTTGGCGGCGATGATCGCGGCCTGCAGGTCGGTATCGGCGCCAATGTCGGCGGCCCAGCCGGCCAGTTGTGGCAGGTCGATGCTCGAATGGCGGCTATGCAGATCCATGTGCCCGGCGGCCAGTTTGCTGATCTTGCCGAAACCTCCACACAGGGTCAGGCGGGGCACCGGCACCTTGCGCAGGTGCTTGAGCACCGCACCTACGAAGTCGCCCATCTCGATCAGGGCGATTTCCGGCAGGCCATAGACCCGGCGCATGGTGTCCTCGCTGGCGTTGCCGGTGCAGGCGGCGATATGCGTGTAGCCATTGGTGTGGGCTACGTCGATGCCTTGGTGGATCGAGGCGATGTAAGCCGCGCAGGAGAAGGGCCGGACGATGCCGCTGGTGCCCAGAATCGACAGCCCGCCGAGGATGCCCAGGCGCGGGTTCATGGTCTTCAAGGCCAGCGCCTCGCCGCCCTGCACATTCACCGTGACCTCGAAGCCACCGCGGTAATCGCACTCATCGGCCAACCGCTGCAAATGCTCGCTGATCATGCGACGCGGCACCGGGTTGATCGCCGGTTCACCTACCGCGAGCACCAGGCCGGGGCGGGTAACGGTACCGACACCTTGGCCCGCGACAAAGCGCACGCCCGGCTCATCCAGCAAGCGCACCTGGCTGTACAGCAGGGCGCCGTGGGTGACATCCGGGTCGTCGCCAGCATCCTTGAGCGTACCGGCTTCGGCGCGCGCGCCCTCGCAGCGGCAGAACTCCAGGCGCATTTGCACCACCTTGCCCTTGGGCAGCGTAATGCTGACTGCGTCGTCACGCAGGCCGGTGAGCAGCAGGCGGGCGGCGGCCAGGCTGGTGGCGGTTGCGCAGCTGCCGGTGGTCAGGCCGCTGCGCAGTGGCGCGGGTTGTTCGCGGGTTTCCTCACGCATCGAAGGGTTTCACCACGTCGAGCAGGGTGATCGGCAGCGCCTGGCGCCAGGTGTCGAAGGCCCCGAGCGGCTGGGCCTGGGCAACATGGATGCGGGTCAGTTCGCCGCCATGCTGTTGGCGAAAATGCGCCAGGGCCAGTTCGCTCTGCAGGGTTACCGCGTTGGCCACCAGCCGGCCACCGGGGCGCAGGCGCTCCCAGCACAGCGGCAGCACGCCTTCCCGGGTGACGCCGCCGCCGATGAAAATGGCATCCGGCCGCTCAAGTTCAACCAGCGCCTGCGGTGCTTTGCCGCGTATCAATTGCAGCCCGGGCACGCCGAGCGCATCACGGTTGTACTCGATGAAACCCTGGCGGCCTTCATCGGCCTCGATCGCCAGTGTTCGGCAAGCAGGGTGCACGCGCATCCACTCGATGCCGATCGAGCCGCAGCCCGCGCCCACGTCCCACATCAATTCGCCCGGCTGCGGGGCCAGCCGGGCCAGGGTGATGGCGCGTACGTCACGTTTGGTGAGTTGGCCGTCATGGCGGAATGCGTCGTCCGGCAGGCCTGGCGTACGCGAAAGCCGGGGAGCATCTGCGGTGGCCTGGCACTCGATGGCAACCAGGTTGAGTGCGGCTGCCTCAGCGTGCGCCCAGTCATCTGCGCTGCCCGTCAGGCGGCGCTCAGCTGGGCCACCGAGGTGTTCGAACACCTGCAGGCGGCTTGGCCCGAAGCCGCGCTCACGCAGCAAGGCGGCGATGGCGGCAGGGCTATCGCCGTCGTTGCTCAGCACCAGCAGGCGCATGCCGCTGTACAGGTGGGCGTTGAGAGTGGCCAGGGGGCGCGCGACAATCGACACCACCTGCACGTCCTGCAGCGGCCAGCCCAGGCGGGCGGCCGCCAGGGCGCAGGAGGAGGGCATCGACAGGACCTGCATTTCTTCGGCCGGGACCTGCCGCGCCAGGCTTGCGCCGACGCCGTAAAACATCGGGTCACCGCTGGCCAGTACGCACACGGGTTCACCGCGCAGGGCCAGTACCGGGGCCAGGGAGAACGGGCTCGGCCAATCCTGCCGGGCAGCGCTTATGCAGCGCGGCAGCAAGGCCAGCTGGCGTGGGCTGCCGATGATCCGCGAGGCGCCCAGCAGGGCGCGCCGGGCCTGTTTGCCCAGGCCGCTGAAGCCGTCTTCGCCGATGCCTACTACTGTCAGCCAGGGTGCCATGTGTTTCGTTCCGTGGTGTTGGGGCTGCAAAGCACCCTGTTTTTTGCCAAATCACTAATGATGCTCGACCACCGGCTTTTCATGCCGCCGGACAAAGCAGGCATAATACCGCGCCTTCTACACTCAAGCGCATTTTCAGCGATTGCCGGACGCCCCATTGAAGCAGGACCAT
Organism: Pseudomonas sp. LFS044; assembly: GCF_047978245.1. Taxonomy (NCBI): domain Bacteria; kingdom Pseudomonadati; phylum Pseudomonadota; class Gammaproteobacteria; order Pseudomonadales; family Pseudomonadaceae; genus Pseudomonas; species Pseudomonas sp. LFS044. The sequence goes on along the minus strand of NZ_JBFPFX010000014.1, from coordinate 65,092 downwards.
GCCCCCACCGTATCGCCCCGTCCCTCGGCTTGCCCGGGGTTGTGGCGTATCGTCAGCGCCCTCGATGGCGGGATCTGCCGGGTCAAGCTGCCTGGCGGGCTGCTGCTCGCCGACCAGGCCGATGCGGTGGCGGAGGCTGCCGAGCGTTTCGCCACCGGCGTGATCGAGGCGACCAACCGCGCCAACCTGCAAATTCGCGGTATTGGCGATGACCACCGGAACCTGATCGACGGCCTGTTGGCAGCAGGCCTTGGCCCGCGTGATGCCGCCAGCGACGATGTGCGCAATCTCATGCTCAGCCCCCTGGCCGGGCATGACCCGTCGACGGTGCTGGATGTGCGGCCTTTGGCCGATCAGATTCTCGACCTGTTGCAAGGCACGCCGCGCTTTCACCAACTGTCGGCCAAGTTCGCCGTGCAGCTGGACGGCGGCGAAGGCCTGGCGATGCTCGAACACCCTCACGACCTGTGGCTGTCGGCCATGCGCCTTGAACAACGTACCTGGCTGGCGTTCGGCCTGGCCGGCTGCCCGGGCGATGGCCAGGTAGTCGGTGCGGTGCCGGTGGAGCAGGGGCTGGCGCTGGTGCGGGCCGTACTCGGGCGTTTCCTCGATCTGGCCCGCCCGGATCAGGCGCGCATGCGGCAGTTGCTGGAACATTGCACTGTGGACTGTTTCATCGACGGGCTTGGGCTGGATGTGCGCCGCGATGCTGCAGTGCTCGGCTGGCGGCGCGTGGCAGGCAACAGCGGGTGGCTCGGTGCAGTGCCCCAGCAGCAAGGCGTGGCGCTGGGCATCGCCCCACCGCTTGGCCGGCTGACCGCCGATATGCTGCGCGGCGCGGCCCATGTCGCCCGCCAGCACGGCGATGGCAGCCTGCGCCTGACCCCTTGGCAAAGCCTGATGCTGCCCAATATCGCCCCCACAAGCCTCACCCAGGCGCAACACACATTGTCGAGCCTGGGCCTGCTCTGCCACAGCGATGCACCCTTGGCCCGTTTGGTTGCCTGCACCGGCGCCAGCGGCTGCGCCAAGGCGCAGGGCGATACCAAAGCCGATGCCGTGCGCCTGGCTGCGCTGTTGCCCGCAGGCGCCCCTGCCAGCGTGCACCTCTCCGGCTGCCCCCGTTCCTGCGCCGTGGCCCATGTCGCCCCGGCCACGCTGCTGGCCCGTTCACCGGGCCGCTATGACCTCTATTTGCGTGACGCGCGCCTGCCGGGCTTTGGCGCCCTGCGCGGCACCGACCTCACCTTGAATGAAGCAGGCGCCATGCTCGCCCTGCCGACGGAGCACCTTGATGATTGATTACATCCGCGATGGTCAGGAGATCTATCGCAATTCCTTCCGGATCATCCGTGAGGAAGCCCGACTCGAGCGGATACCCGCAGACCTCGAGAAGCTCGCCGTGCGTGTGATCCACGCCTGCGGCATGGTCGAGGCCATCGATGGCCTGCAGTTCTCCGAAGGCGCCGGCCGCGCCGGGCGCGAAGCCCTGGCCAACGGCGCGCCGATCCTCTGTGACGCGCACATGGTCGCCGAAGGCATCACCCGTGCACGCCTGCCAGCGGACAACCCGGTGATCTGCACCCTGCGCGACCCGAGCGTTCCTGGCCTGGCCAAGGCTGCTGGCAACACCCGCTCGGCCGTGGCACTGGAACTGTGGCGGCCGTACCTGGAAGGCAGCGTGGTGGTGATCGGCAACGCCCCGACCGCATTGTTCTACCTGCTGGAAATGATCGACGCCGGGGCACCAAAGCCTGCGCTGATCCTCGGCTTCCCGGTCGGCTTCGTCGGCGCTGCGGAGTCCAAGGCCATGCTCGCCGCCGACAGCCGTGGCGTGCCCTTCGTGATCATGCAAGGCCGCCTGGGCGGCAGCGCGATGGCCGCCGCTGCAGTCAACGCCCTCGCCACGGAGGTGGAATGATGGCGCCGCGCGGACGTCTGCTGGGCTTGGGCGTAGGCCCTGGCGACCCTGAGCTGATCACCCTCAAGGCCCTGCGCTTGCTGCGCGAGGCCCCGGTGGTCGCCTACTTCGTGGCCAAGGGCAAGCGCGGCAACGCCTTCGGCATCATCGAGGCGCACCTGCAGCCTGCGCAAACGCTGCTGCCGCTGGTCTACCCGGTGACGACCGAAGCCCTGCCGGCACCGCTGTCTTACGAGCAGGTGATCAGCGACTTCTACGATGAAGCCAGCGTGCAGGTAGCCGAACACCTGGATGCCGGCCGTGATGTGGCGGTGATCTGCGAGGGCGACCCGTTCTTCTACGGCTCCTACATGTACCTGCATGACCGCCTGGCCCAGCGCTATGAAGCCCAGGTGATCCCTGGCGTCTGTTCGATGCTGGGTGGCGCTTCGGTACTGGGCGCACCGCTGGTCTACCGCAACCAGAGCCTGTCGGTGCTGTCGGGCGTGCTGCCAGCCGAGGAGCTCAAGCGCCGCCTGGCTGACGCCGATGCGGCCGTGATCATGAAGCTTGGCCGCAACTTCCCCAAGGTACGCCAAGTATTGGCTGACCTGGGCCTGGACGGGCGTGCGCTGTACGTCGAGCGGGCGACCATGGCCAACCAGAAGATCGTGGCGCTGGACGCGGTCGACCCACAGTCGTCGCCGTACTTCTCGCTGATCATCGTGCCGGGTGAAAAATGGCAGGGGTGAATATGCACAAGGCACCGGCAATCATCGTGCTTGGCGCTGGCAGCCTGGCTACCGCGCGGCGCATCCAGCAGCGGTATCCACAGGCGACGGTGCATGGCCTGGCCGGCCGGGTCGACCAGGCCGACCAGTATTACGACGGGTTCGGCGACACACTGCGCGCGCTGTACCAGCAGGACACGCCGATCATCGCCCTGTGTGCGGCGGGCATCGTCATCCGCAGTCTGGCGAGCCTGCTCAGCGAGAAGGGCGCCGAGCCGCCGGTGCTGGCGGTGGCCGAGGATGGCAGTGCGGTAGTGCCGCTGCTGGGCGGGCTGAGTGGCGTCAATGTCTTGGCCCGCGAGATCGGTGAGGCGCTGGGCGTGGCCGCGGCGATCACCACCAGTGGTGAACTGCGTTTCGGCACCTGCCTGCTGAACCCGCCCGAGGGCTATGCCCTGGCGGATATCGAGCAGGGCAAGCGCTTCGTCTCCGACCTGCTGGCTGGCGAGGCCGTGCGTATCGAGGGCGATGCACCGTGGCTGGCGCAGGCGCAGTTGCCGGCCAGTGAAGCTGCCCAGCGCACCATTCATGTCGGATGCACAGCCCGCCCGGCCAGCCGTGACGAGTTGCTGATCCACCCCCGTTCAGTGGTGGTTGCAGTGGGCGCGGGCGGCTCTGATCTGGTTGAGCGGATCAGCGGGGCGCTGCATGAAGCGGGCATCGCCCAACAGTCGCTGGCGTGCCTGCTGGCTGCTGAACAGGCCATGGCCGAACCGGCCTTGCAGGAAGCGGCCAGGGTGCTGGGTGTCCCGCTGCGTTTTGCCGCCAAAGAAAGCACCCTTGTCGACATGGCCGCCGAAGCACTGCCTGATGCGCGCCTGATCGAGCAGGCGGGCCTGGTCATTGCCGTTGCATCGGCGCCTGTCGACGCCAACCAGCTGGGCCGCAAGCGCGGTCGCCTGGCCGTCATCGGCCTTGGCCCTGGCGCTGCCGAACTGATGGTGCCGGCGGTCAAGGCCGAGCTGGCCCGCGCCGAGGACATTCTTGGCTACGAAACCTACGTGCGCATGGCTGGGCCGTTCCGCGACGACCAAGTGCAACATTGCACCGACAACCGCGAAGAAATGCAGCGCGCGCGGCACGCCTTCGAGCTCGCCGCGCAAGGCCGTTCAGTGGTGATGGTGTCGTCGGGCGACCCGGGTGTGTTCGCCATGGCCGCAGCCGTGCTGGAAGCCCTGCACGCGTCCACTGACCCCGCCTGGCAGCGTGTCGACCTGGAAATCCTGCCGGGGGTTTCGGCCTCGCTGGCCACCGCCGCTCAAGCGGGGGCGCCACTGGGGCATGACTTCTGCGTGATGTCGCTTTCCGACAACCTCAAGCCCTGGGCGACCATCGAGCAGCGGCTGGACCTGGCGGGCCAGGCCGACCTGGTGTTGGCCTTCTACAACCCGATCTCACGTTCGCGCCCTTGGCAGTTGGGGCGCGCGCTGGAAATCGTGCGCCAGCATCGGGCTGGGGCTACACCGGTAGTCCTGGGGCGTGATATCGGCAGGCCTGGGCAGACGCTGAACGTGGTCACCCTGGCTGAACTGACGCCGGAAATGGTCGACATGCGCACCATGGTACTGGTGGGTTCGTCCACCACCTGCACCTTCGCACGTGCCGATGGCCAGCAATGGGTGTACACACCGCGCTGGTACCCGGTTGCGCCGTGAGTCGCAGCGCTAACCGACCAGGTAGCCCCTGATCCCGGTAAAGATGATCTGCGCCGCCAAGGCGCAGACGAACAGCCCCATCAACCGGCTGACGATCTGCAGGCCCTGTTCGCCGAGTATCCGTTCGATCCCGTGCGAGAGGTACAGCACCAGGCCCACGGTGAAGCTGGCCAGCGCGATGCTGACGATGGCCAGGGCCTTGTCGTCCCAGTGCGGTTGGCTCACCCCCATCACCAGCAGCGCACCGATGGTGCCAGGGCCTACGGTGAGCGGTATGGTCAGCGGCACGATGGTCACGTCCTGCTGCACGTTGTCGGCCTGCACGGCGGGTTTGCCCTGGGCCATGCCCAGCGCCGAAATGAACAGCACGCTGCCGGCACCGATGCGAAAGGCGTCGGCGGTGATGCCGAAAATACCGAAAATCGCCCGCCCGAACAGGTACAGCAGCACGCTGGCGACCAGTGCGGCGAAGGCCACTTTCCAGGCCAGTTGCTTGCGCTCCTTGCTGGAGTGGCCACGGGTCAGGCTGATGAAGCACGACAGCACGAAAAACGGGCTGTAGAGCACCAGCATCTTCAGGTAGACACTGAACAACTCATGGAGCATGCGGTGTGTCCTTGTAGGGGCGGTATCGGCTACGAGGTATGCAGCGGATCGGCCTTGGCTTCGCGCTGGTTCGCCCAATACTGGATCAACTCGCGCAATTGCGACAGCTCCACCGGCTTGGCCATGTGCCCATCCATGCCGGCCAGCCGTGCGCGCTCCTTGTGCTCGGCAAGAATGTGCGCGGTCAGTGCCACCACCGGCGTTCGCTGGCGCTGGTTGTCGAGCTCCCAGGCGCGCAGTTGCTGGGTGGCGGAGAAGCCGTCGAGCACGGGCATTTCACAGTCCATCAGCACCAGGTCGTAGCGCCGAGCCTTCATCGCTTCCAAGGCTTCTTCGCCGTTGCTGGCGGTGTCCGGTTCGAGGTTGAGTTTGCCCAGCATGCCGCGGATCACCTTGGTCGAGATGCTGTTGTCCTCGGCGACCAGTACGCGGAAGTCGCCGGGCAACTCGTGCGCGGGCGGCGTGTTGGGCAATGGCATCGGCACGGTCTGTTCGCGGCCGCGCTGGGCCAGCTCTTCGGCCAGGGTGGTCTTGAGTGTGTAACCGGCGACAGGTTTGGCCAGGATGCGCTTGACCCCGGCATTGCGGGCGATGACCTTGCTCGGCGCATTGCTGATACCGGTCAGCATCACCACCAGAATGTCGTGGTTCAGGCTTGGATCTTCCTTGATCTTGGCCGCCAGTTGCATGCCGGTCATGCCCGGCATGTTCTGGTCCAGCAACACCGCATCGAAATAGTCGCGCAGGTGCGCCTTGGTCCGCAGCAGGGCCAGGGCCTCCTTGCCGGACGGCACTGCACTCACGTTCATGCCCCAGGCACTGCACTGCTGCACCAGGACCTTGCGGCAGGTGTCGTTGTCGTCTACCACCAGCACCCGCGCATCGCGCAGCGGGCCGTCGAGGTCGGCCGGGGGTTGTTCAAGCCGCGACGGGTCGAGCGGCAGGGTCAGCCACAGGGTGTTGCCCATGCTGGTGCTGCTTTTGATGCCGAATTCGCCCTGCATCAGGCCGATCAGCTGCTTGGCGATGATCAGCCCCAGGTGGCCACCGAGCTTGTTGCTGGAAAGAAACTGGTGGCTGTGCAGCTCTGCCTGCAGCAGGGCTTCGCGCTCGGCGGCGGGCAGCGGCTCGCCACTGTCCTGCACGGCGATGCGCAGGCGCGGTGTTTCGCCACGCTGGTCAAGCGCCACCACCAGCAGGATCTCGCCCTGGTCGGTGTTTTTCAGGGCGTTTTCCAGCAGGCTGGACAGTGCCTGACGCAGGCGTGTCGGGTCGCCGCTGATAACCCGCGGTACTTGTGGCTGGGTGAAGCTGATCAGCTCGATGTTCTGCTGCTCGGCCTTGGCCCGGAAGATGTTCAGGCAGTCTTCGATCAGGGCGTTGAGGTCGAACTGCACATCGTCCAGTTCTATCTGCCGCGATTCGAGCTTGGAGATGTCGAGAATTTCGTTGATCAGCGTGAGCAGTTCATTGCCCGCGCTGTGGATGGTCTGCACGTAGTCACGCTGCTTGACCGACAGCGGTGTGCCCAACAGCAGTTCGGTCATGCCCAGCACACCGTTCATGGGCGTGCGGATTTCGTGGCTGATCTTGGCCAGGAACTCGGCCTTGGCGTTGATTTCCGCGTCGCTGGCGGCCAGCGCGCGGCTGGCGCTGAAGCGCTCTTCGTTCATCCGCCGCAGGCGTTCGCTGACGGCGAGGTTGAGCAGCAGGCCGCTGGCAACCGCCAGGCCCAGCAGAATGCACAACAACCAGGGCGTGGAGGTGCGCGTCAGGCCAAGCAGGGCCGGCAGCAGCACCAGGCCACCGAGGTTGAACACCACCATGGCCAGGCAGAACAACCGCGCGGGCGCATAGCCCTTGTACCAGTGGTAGCTGCTGACCAGCAGCATGCTCACGCTGCCCAACGCCAGCAGGGCATAGGTCATCAGGTTGAGCGGCAGGGTGTCGACGAACAGCAGGACCAGGCCGCTGACCGCCGCCACCAGCATTTCGCCCTGCAGCAGGCGGTTTAACTGCGGTGAGTTGCGGGGGGCAAAAAAATGCTGGGTGAAGTACAGCCCCGCCATACCTGCCAGAACCAGGGTCAGGTAGGCGGCCGGGGTTTGTGCGCTGTGCCACAGGTGCCACCAAGGGCCGCTGAGGTTGAGCAGGATCAGCCCGCTGAGCAGCATCAGGCCGTGGTACAGGGCAAGAATCAGGGTAGTGGTGGAGCGGGTGTACAGGAAGCGGATCAGGTTGTGCAGGATGAGCATCACCAGGCCGCCGAACAGCATGCCGAACAGCAACGGTTGGTTGTGGTTCGACGCGGCTACGGCTGCGGGCTCAAGGCTGATGGCCGGGCGCAGCTGGTGCTCGGACACCAGGCGCAGGTAGATATCCAGTGCCTGCGGGCTGTTGGGCAAGGGCAATACATGGTCGCTGCCGCGCAGGGTCGGGCTGGCGTTGCCGGCCTGGCGCCCATGGTGCAGCTGGCGTAACAGCCTGTCGCCGTTGAGGGCGTAGAGGTCCAGCTGGGACAGGTCGGGAGCGAAGACCCGCAGCAGTTGCTCCTGATCGCCTGGTTCGAGGCGATAGTGCAGCCAAAGGGCCTGTTCCGCCGGCGCGGCATCCAGGTCACCGAGCGCTGTCGGGCTGAACTGGCTGCGATAGCGATCGGAGCGGACATCGCTTAGTTGCAGGCTGGCCTGTTCATCGAGCAAAACCGACCACCCTCCGCCTTGATCGGCCGAAACCGGGAGCAGGCAGAGCAAAGTCAGCAAGCTGACGATCAGAGCTGTGGCAATCCGAAGCCGACGCACTACGAGATCCCTTCCTAGCCGATGTGCCGTGTATTAACTATGCGCGGCGCGCCAAGTCGAAGGCAAGGCCCCACTGGGGCCCTGTCGACGAGCCGGATGCCGCAGGCGCCAGGCGCCGCGGCCATCCGGTAATACTTACTGCTGGTGCTCACCGCGTTCGCGGGCAATCGCCCGGTAGCCGATGTCGGTCCGGTAGAAGCTGCCGTTCCAGCTGACTTCCTTGGCCAGGCGGTAAGCCTGCTGCTGCGCGTCGGCAACGGTGCTGCCCATGGCAGTGGCGCACAGGACGCGGCCGCCGTTGGTGACCACTTGGCCGTCCTTGAGCGAAGTGCCGGCATGGAACACCTTGCCTTCGATCTTGGCTGCGGCGTCCAGGCCGCTGATCGCCTCACCCTTGGCGTAATCGCCCGGGTAACCGCCGGCTGCCAGCACCACGCCGAGGCTTGGGCGCGGGTCCCACTGTGCTTCGACCTTGTCCAGTGCCTTGGCGAACGCTGCTTCGATCAGCAGCACCAGGCTCGATTCCAGGCGCAGCATGACGGGCTGGGTTTCCGGGTCGCCAAAGCGGCAGTTGAACTCGATGACCTTGGGGTTACCCGCCTTGTCGATCATCAGGCCGGCATACAGGAAACCGGTGTAGACGTTGCCTTCCTCGGCCATGCCGCGCACGGTCGGCCAGATCACCTGGTCCATCACGCGCTGGTGCACGTCGGCGGTGACCACCGGGGCAGGGGAGTAAGCACCCATGCCGCCAGTGTTCGGGCCGGTGTCCTGGTCGCCGACGCGTTTGTGGTCCTGGCTGGTGGCCATTGGCAGCACGTTGTGGCCATCGACCATCACAATGAAGCTGGCTTCTTCGCCGTCGAGGAACTCCTCGATCACCACGCGCGAACCGGCTTCGCCGAAGGCATTGCCTGCGAGCATGTCACGCACGGCGTCTTCGGCTTCCTGCAGGGTCATGGCGACGATCACGCCTTTGCCTGCGGCCAGGCCATCGGCCTTGATGACGATTGGCGCGCCTTTTTCCTGCAGGTAGGCCAGGGCCGGCTCGATCTCGGTGAAGTTCTGGTAGTCGGCGGTCGGGATCTTGTGACGTGCCAGGAAGTCCTTGGTGAATGCCTTGGAACCTTCCAGCTGGGCCGCGCCCTTGGTCGGGCCGAAGCAGTCCAGGCCGCGGCTGCGGAACAGATCGACCACACCGATGACCAGCGGCGCCTCGGGGCCGACGATGGTCAGGTCGACGTTGTTCTCGGCGAAGTCGGCCAGTTGCTCCAGGGCGGTTACGTCGATGGCGACGTTCTCGCACTTGGCTTCAATGGCGGTGCCGGCGTTGCCCGGGGCGACGAAGACTTTCTCGACGCGAGGGTCTTGGGCGACTTTCCAGGCCAGGGCGTGCTCACGGCCGCCGCTGCCGATGATCAAAACTTTCATGTCAAAACCTCGAATTCTTTCGGGCGCAAGGTAAAGCCTCACGCTGTACGAGGTCGCAATGAAGCAGGTAGATGCAAGGCGGGGCCGGTTCCGATGAGCGGAGTTGCCTTCTGGCAATGAGCATCAGCGGAACCGGCCCCAACGCAGCAGATGCCTGCTTCAGTGCGGCCGATTGCCGTAAATCAGTGGCGGAAGTGACGCATGCCGGTGAACACCATCGCAATGCCGGCTTCGTCGGCAGCAGCGATGACTTCGGCATCACGCATCGAGCCACCCGGCTGGATCACAGCGCTGATACCCACTTTAGCCGCATTGTCGATGCCGTCACGGAACGGGAAGAACGCGTCCGATGCCATGACCGCACCTTGAACCTGCAGGCCAGCATGCTCGGCCTTGATGGCCGCAATACGTGCGGAGTTGACGCGGCTCATCTGGCCGGCGCCGACGCCGATGGTCTGGCGCTGCTTGGCGTAGACGATAGCGTTGGACTTGACGAACTTGGCCACTTTCCAGGCAAACACCAGGTCGTGGATCTCTTGCTCGGTCGGTGCACGCTTGGTCACGATCTTCAGGTCATCGGCGGTGATCATGCCGATGTCGCGGCTCTGCACCAGCAGGCCACCGTTGACACGCTTGAAGTCCCAACCGGCAGCGCGCTCGGCTGGCCACTCGCCGCACTCCAGCAGGCGTACGTTCTGCTTGGCCGCCACCACGTCGCGGGCAGCCTGGGAGATTTTCGGTGCGATGATCACTTCGACGAACTGGCGCTCGACGATGGCCTTGGCAGTTTCGCCATCCAGCTCGCGGTTGAAGGCGATGATGCCGCCGAAGGCCGACTCGGTGTCGGTGGCGTAGGCCAGCTCGTAGGCCTGGCGGATACCGCCTTCGTCTTCAGGCACAACGGCCACGCCGCATGGGTTGGCATGCTTGACGATGACACAGGCCGGCTTGACGAAGCTCTTCACGCACTCCAGCGCAGCGTCGGTGTCGGCCACGTTGTTGAACGACAGTTCCTTGCCCTGCAGCTGCACGGCGGTGGAGATGCTGGCTTCGCCTTTGTTGGCCTCCACGTAGAACGCCGCGCTCTGGTGCGGGTTCTCGCCGTAGCGCATTTCCTGAGCCTTGACGAACTGGCTGTTGAAGGTGCGCGGGAATTCGCTGCGCTGTTCAGTGCTCAGGGTCTCCCGGGCCTGGTCGATGGTGCCCATGTAGTTGGCGATCATGCCGTCGTAGGCCGCGGTGTGCTCGAAAGCCTTGAGCATCAGGTCGAAGCGCTGTGCATAGGTCAGGCCACCGGCCTTGAGGCCTTCGAGGACGCTGGCGTAGTCGCTGGCGTTGACCACGATGGCAACATCCTTGTGGTTCTTGGCGGCCGAACGGACCATGGTCGGCCCGCCGATGTCGATGTTCTCGATGGCGGTCGGCAGGTCACAGCCAGGCTTGGCGATGGTGGCTTCGAACGGGTACAGGTTGACGGCGACCAGGTCGATCGGCTTGATGCCGTGCTCGTTCATGATGGCGTCGTCGGTACCGCGACGGCCGAGGATGCCGCCGTGGATCTTCGGATGCAGGGTCTTGACCCGGCCATCCATCATTTCGGCGAAGCCCGTGTAGTCGGCCACTTCCACCGCGTTCACGCCGTTGTCCTTGAGCAGCTTGTAGGTGCCGCCGGTGGACAGGATCTCGACACCGAGCTGTTGCAGCTCACGAGCGAATTCGAGGATACCGGTCTTGTCGGAGACGCTGATCAGGGCGCGGCGGACTGGCAGGCGGGTAGTCTGGTCGGTCATTTCGGATTCCAATAACGCGGTGGAGTCAGCAAAAAAGGCGCCTCTGTTCAGGGAGCCGCCTTTTCTGATTGGGATTCTGGCTTACAGCAAGTCGTACTGCTTGAGCTTCTTGCGCAGGGTGCCTCGGTTGAGCCCGAGCATCTCACTGGCCTTGGTCTGGTTGCCCTTGACGTAATTCATCACGCATTCGAGCAGGGGCGCCTCGACTTCGGAGAGCACCAGGTTGTACACGTCAGTGACGGTAGCGCCTTCCAGGTGTGCGAAGTAGTTGTGCAGCGCCTTCTCGACGCTGTCGCGAAGGGTCTGGCCCTCTTCGCTCGGCGTGTTGAGGTGCTGTTTGAGGTTGGCGTTGTCGCTCACGGGCGTTGTTCCACTCACTAATGTCTCGGTCATCATCGTCATGCGGCCACCCCTTGTCCGTCCTCTGTCTCAAGGCTCTGTCGACGTTCGTTGAAATAACCGCGAACGTTGGCGCACTGCGCTTGTGTGTCTTCCAAAGCGTTGAACCGGGAGCGAAACTCCTTGCCGCCGGGTCGTGTTGCCAGGTACCAGCCAACGTGCTTGCGGGCGATACGAACGCCCATCACATCGCCATAGAAGGCGTGCAGCGCGGCCAGGTGCTCCAGCAGGATACGTTCCACTTCGTCCAGCTGCGGGGCTGGCAAATGCTGGCCAGTCCCTAAAAAATGCTCGATCTCGCGAAAGATCCATGGCCGCCCCTGGGCAGCCCGGCCAATCAGCAGGCCGTCGACGCCGGTGGCGTCCAGCACCGCCCGGGCCTTTTCAGGCGATGTGATATCGCCATTGGCAAAGACCGGGATGGACACCGCCTGCTTGATCGCAGCAATGGTGTCGTATTCGGCATCGCCGGTGTACAGGTCGGCGCGTGTGCGGCCATGCACCGCCAGCGCCTGGATGCCGGCCTGCTCGGCGATCTTCGCCACGTTCAGGCCGTTTTTGTTCGCCCGGTCCCAGCCGGTGCGGATCTTCAGGGTCACCGGGACGTCCACCGCGCCGACGACGGCGTGGAGGATCTCGTGAACCAGAGCTTCATCTCTCAATAAAGCAGAGCCTGCAGCTTTGTTGCAGACTTTTTTTGCCGGGCAGCCCATGTTGATGTCGATGATCTGAGCACCCGCTTCGACGTTGGCCCGGGCCGCCGCTGCCATCATCTGCGCATCACCACCGGCGATCTGTACCGAGCGCGGCTCGGGATCACCTTCGTGGATGCGGCGCAGGCTCGACTTGCGGCTGTTCCACAGGCTCATGTCGCTGCTGACCATCTCCGACACCACCATGCCCGCGCCCAGGCGCTGACAAAGTGTACGGAAAGGCTGGTCCGTGACCCCGGCCATGGGCGCGAGGATCAGGTTGTTGCGTAGTGTGTATGGGCCGATGCGTACCGCCGACATTCAGATGAGGCCCAGCGCCGCGGCGTAGGTGGCAGCCAGCGTCTTGTTCGGCGCGTCGAACTTCTTCTGGATGTTCTTGTGGTGGAAGTTCACCGTGCTCTCGGAAATGCTCAGGATGATGGCGATTTCCCCGGAGCTCTTGCCGTCGGCGGTCCATTGCAGGATCTCGCGTTCGCGATGGCTCAGGCAGACCGGGTTGGACATCAGCATCGGATGCTCCAGGTCGGTCAGCTTCTGGGTCAGCAACTCGATCATGCAACGCAGCCGCAGGCGGATTTCCTCGCGCTCGAAGCTGGAGATGTTCTGCTGGTCGCGCGCCACGGAAAGCACGCTGAGCAAATTGTTCGGCGCGCGGATCGGCAGGGTCGCGCCGACACAGAGGCCCCAATCGCGAGCCTCGTTCCAGAGCATCCGGCTCTGGTCGAACAGGCTGTCGCTCCAGACCACCATTTCCGAGGAGCGCAGGCCGTTGAGGATCGCCGGATCCACGGCCCCGTAGTTCTGCATCTGGTATCGCTCCAGCCAGGCCTTGGGATAGGTGCCATGGACCTCGGTCTTCGGCCGGGTGAAGGGAATCGTGTGGCGCACGCCATAGGCGTAGTAATCGAAGCCCAGGCGCCGCACTTCCTTTTCCAGGACGGCGAACACGCCCTGGCTGTCGTGGATCGGCTGCATCTCGCTACGCAAACCGTCCCACCACAGCAAAAAGCCTCCGTCATTCCTCATAGGTGTTCCCTGTTGTGGGGCCGAATCATTGGAGTTCGAAAAAGGGTTGGCATAATACCCGCTCTCGGTGACCGGATAAAGATGGATCTGGATAAAATCTGAACAACTTTGGGCTTATGCCCGATGGTTAGCGACAGCAGGCTGGCGCCGAAAACACGGCGGCCAGCTGCGGCCGGTCACTCCGGTGAGCGGAAGCTGAGGCTGTAGTTCACGGCCTTCGGCCCTGGGTCGAGGATATCCAGGGCGATGTGGATCGGTGTCTGGCTGGGCATTTCGCCACGGCCAGCCAGTTCACCCGAAAGGTATTCGCTGGGCTTGAACCGACGGCTGGCGATCAGCTGGCCATTGAGGTCGGCGAAACGCAGCTCCAGCAGCGGGAACGGCTGGGCGAACGGTGCACGGTTGTAGATGATCGCGTCGACGATCAGTGCGCCCTTGAAGTCCGGGTGGCTGCGTACCACCAGGTTACTGCTCTTGATGCGGCCGATGTCGACCCGGGTAGGCACTTCGCAACCGAGCAGGGGGCACAGCTGCTGGAACAGCGGCCGGTACTGGTCCTGGCGGGCCATTTCGTCGAAATGGAACCATACATACTGAAAGGCCAGCAGGCCCGCGGCCAGTAGCGTCAGGAAGCCCCACAGCAGGCGCTTGCCCCAGTTGGGCTTGGGTTTTTCCCAGCCCAGCTGCAGCGGGTCGTCGACAACATCGACCAACGGCTCCTTGCGCGACGGGCGCTCGCCCTTGGCGCTAAAACCAGGCTCCAGGCGCTCGCCGGGCAGCGGCTCGTCAGGGTCGTCATCCCGCGCCGACAGGCGGATATCCGTTTCGTCGTCATCACGGGCACTCAGGCCTTTTTCGTGGATGATTTCCTCTTCCGCTGGCAGCGGCTCGTGGAAATCGTCCACGTCATCGTGTTGGGTAGCCCGAGGCGCAGCAGGCTCGTTTTCGAACTCAAGGTCCAGGTTGCCGCCCAGCGTGGGCTCGGTGCGGTCCCCAGGGGCTGGCTCAAGGTCCAGCGGCTCCTGCTCCAGCAGCACCGGCGCGGGCTCGACGGCTTCCAGCGGCTCATGGTGATCGTCAGTTGCATTGCCAAACAGCGCGTCGCCATGGGTGTCGGTGGCGGGCTCGTCACGCCGTGCCTGCAGCGCATCGACAGGTGGGGCAATGCGTGGCTCGTCAGGTTTGCCGCGCCGTTCAAGGCGGGCCAGCTCCTGGTCAAGGTCGAGTTCGTCCAGGGCTTGGGCAGTGGCTGCCCAGTCTTGTGGCTGGGCGCCCGGGCGTTCGCTCAGCGGCGGTTCGGGCACGGCGACGGGCTCGACCACCGGGATCGGCGGGATCACGGGCGCAGTGCCAGCGCGGCTCTGCTCCAGCAACTGCTTCGCCGCATTGAACACCTGCAGGCACTGGCCGCAGCGGACCACGCCACGCGCCACGCTCAATTGGTGATGGGTGACGCGAAAGCTGGTCTGGCAATGCGGGCACTGGGTGACGAAACTGTCGGTCATGCGGCGATCCGGAGGGCTGTGCAGAGAAGTATTCTAGGCCCGCTTAGCGGCGGCGACCACTGATGCGCACCCAGCCGTCGCGTACGACGATCGGGTCCAGCTCGAAGTCGGCGGCGTAGGCTGCGGCCACCTCCTCACCCTGCTCGGCAAGAATGCCCGAGAGGGCCAGCAGGCCACCGGGGCGAACCAGGCCGGACAATTGCGCTGCCAGCGAGACCAGCGGGCCTGCGAGGATGTTGGCGACCAGCACGTCGGCCTGCATGGCCGGCATGTCTTCGGGAAGGTACAGCGCCAGCTTCTGGTCGGCGATGCCATTGCGCTGGGCATTGTCGCGCGAGGCTTCGATAGCCTGCACGTCGATGTCGGTACCGACCGCTTCACGGGCGCCCAACAGCAGGGCGGCAATGGCGAGGATGCCCGAGCCACAGCCGAAGTCCAGCACCTGGGTGCCTTCGAGCTGTTGGCCGTCGAGCCATTCCAGGCACAGCGCGGTGGTCGGGTGAGTGCCGGTGCCGAAGGCCAGGCCCGGGTCGAGCAGCAAGTTGACCGCGTCTTTCTCCGGCGCATCGTGCCAGCTTGGCACGATCCACAGGCGGCGGCCGAAGCGCATCGGCTTGAAGCCGTCCATCCAGCTGCGCTCCCAGTCCTGGTCCTCGATCACCTCGGCCTGGTGCTCGGGCAGTTCGGCACCGGTCAGCAGTCGCAGGTGGGCGAATACTGCCTCAGGCACGGCGTCGGCTTCGAACAGTGCCAGCAGGTGAGTGTGCGACCACAGCGGGGTGGTGTTGAGGTCGGGTTCGAAGATCGGCTGATCTTCGGCATCCATGAACGTGACCGAGACGGCGCCGACTTCGAGCAGGGCGTCTTCGTAGGTTTCGGCTTGTTCCGGGCTGATGGCCAGGCGTACTTGCAGCCAGGGCATGGCGGGCACCTTTGGTAATTCGACAGGGGCAGCCCTAGGCTGCGCGAAGGCTGGCAGTTTACGCGAGTGCGGGGGGTTTGTAGAGGAGGGAGGGGAGGTGCTTGCCGTGGGGTTTCCCGTGTTCATGAAATCGAGCGCCGCCCGCGCGACGCATCGCGGATAAATCCGCTCCTACATGAGTTGCAATGCGCCATGGCCGGATAGGCCATAGTTGTCAGCCTGGATAGCACGGCGCAATTTTTCGGCACATGCATAAAAAACCCCGGCACAGGGCCGGGGTTTTCATGCATCACGCTAACGCGATCACTCCTGGTTGGCCAGTTTGTGCTCGAGGTAGTGGATGTTGACGCCGCCTTTGCAGAAACCTTCATCGCGCACCAGGTCGCGGTGCAGCGGGATGTTGGTCTTGATGCCGTCGACGACGATCTCGTCCAGGGCATTGCGCATGCGCGCCATGGCTTCGTCGCGGTCTTTGCCGTAGGTGATCAGCTTGCCGATCAGCGAGTCGTAGTTCGGCGGAACCGAGTAACCGCTGTACAGGTGCGAATCGACGCGAACGCCGTTGCCGCCCGGGGCGTGGAAGTGCTTGACCTTGCCTGGGCTCGGGATGAACTTGCGCGGGTCTTCGGCGTTGATCCGGCACTCCAGCGAGTGGCCACGAATCACTACGTCTTCCTGGCGGAACGACAGCTTGTTGCCAGCGGCGATGCTCAGCATCTCCTTGACGATGTCGATGCCAGTGACCATCTCCGACACCGGATGCTCAACCTGTACGCGGGTGTTCATCTCGATGAAGTAGAAGCTGCCGTTCTCGTACAGGAACTCGAACGTACCGGCACCGCGGTAGCCGATTTCGATGCACGCATTCAGATGAGGCCCAGCGCCGCGGCGTAGGTGGCAGCCAGCGTCTTGTTCGGCGCGTCGAACTTCTTCTGGATGTTCTTGTGGTGGAAGTTCACCGTGCTCTCGGAAATGCTCAGGATGATGGCGATTTCCCCGGAGCTCTTGCCGTCGGCGGTCCATTGCAGGATCTCGCGTTCGCGATGGCTCAGGCAGACCGGGTTGGACATCAGCATCGGATGCTCCAGGTCGGTCAGCTTCTGGGTCAGCAACTCGATCATGCAACGCAGCCGCAGGCGGATTTCCTCGCGCTCGAAGCTGGAGATGTTCTGCTGGTCGCGCGCCACGGAAAGCACGCTGAGCAAATTGTTCGGCGCGCGGATCGGCAGGGTCGCGCCGACACAGAGGCCCCAATCGCGAGCCTCGTTCCAGAGCATCCGGCTCTGGTCGAACAGGCTGTCGCTCCAGACCACCATTTCCGAGGAGCGCAGGCCGTTGAGGATCGCCGGATCCACGGCCCCGTAGTTCTGCATCTGGTATCGCTCCAGCCAGGCCTTGGGATAGGTGCCATGGACCTCGGTCTTCGGCCGGGTGAAGGGAATCGTGTGGCGCACGCCATAGGCGTAGTAATCGAAGCCCAGGCGCCGCACTTCCTTTTCCAGGACGGCGAACACGCCCTGGCTGTCGTGGATCG
The DNA here is from genome assembly GCF_047978245.1 of Pseudomonas sp. LFS044. NCBI lineage: Bacteria > Pseudomonadati > Pseudomonadota > Gammaproteobacteria > Pseudomonadales > Pseudomonadaceae > Pseudomonas > Pseudomonas sp. LFS044. The sequence continues at coordinate 48,019 of NZ_JBFPFX010000014.1, read as the reverse complement.
GCTGCATCTCGCTACGCAAACCGTCCCACCACAGCAAAAAGCCTCCGTCATTCCTCATCAACGCAGCGCTTGAAGACTTCCTGACGGGCCTTCTCGTCGATACCCGGAGCCGGCGCTTCTTCCAGTACCTTCTGGTGACGGCGCTGCAGCGAGCAGTCACGGTCGCCCAGGTGGATGGCATTGCCCTGGCCGTCGGACAGCACCTGAACTTCCACGTGGCGTGGGTTGGTCAGGAACTTCTCGAGGTAAACCATCGGGTTGCCGAAGGCTGCACCGGCTTCGGTACGGGTGAGCTTGGCCGAGGAAATCAGGTCCTCTTCCTTGTGCACCACGCGCATGCCGCGACCACCACCGCCACCGGCGGCCTTGATGATCACCGGGTAGCCGACGTCACGGGCGATTGCCAGGGCGACTTCTTCGTCTTCCGGCAGCGGGCCATCGGAGCCCGGTACGGTCGGTACGCCCGACTTGATCATCGCGTCCTTGGCCGAAACCTTGTCGCCCATCAGGCGAATGGTGTCGGCTTTCGGGCCGATGAAGGCGAAACCGGACTTCTCGACCTGCTCGGCGAAGTCGGCGTTTTCCGCCAGGAAGCCGTAACCCGGGTGAATGGCGGTGGCGCCGGTCACTTCAGCCGCGGCGATGATCGCCGGGATGTGCAGGTACGAATCCTTGGACGAAGCAGGACCGATGCAGACCGACTCGTCTGCCAGGCCCAGGTGCATCAGTTCGCGGTCAGCCGTGGAGTGTACGGCCACGGTCTTGATGCCCAGCTCTTTGCAGGCACGCAGGATCCGCAGGGCAATTTCCCCACGGTTGGCGATCAGGACTTTTTCCAGCTTCCCAGACATCGTTGGCTCTCCGCGAATCAAACGACGGTGAACAGCGGCTGGTCGAACTCAACCGGCTGACCGTCTTCCACCAGGATGGCGTCGATGACACCGCCGATTTCGGCTTCGATGTGGTTCATCATCTTCATCGCTTCAACGATGCACAGGGTGTCGCCTTTTTTCACCGACTGGCCAACTTCAGCGAAGTTAGGCGAGGTCGGCGACGGCTTGCGGTAGAAGGTACCGACCATTGGCGAACGGATCACGGTGCCTTTCAGGGCAGGTGCAGCAGCGGCAGCTTCAGCAGCTGGGGCAGCGGCGGCGGCGGCCGGAGCAGCTACAGGTGCGGCAGCCATTGGTGCTGGTGCGTAGAACTGTTGAGCAGCCGGGGTCTTGCTGTGACGGCTGATACGGACCGACTCTTCGCCTTCCTTGATCTCCAGCTCGTCGATGCCAGACTCTTCCAGCAGCTCGATCAGTTTCTTGACTTTACGGATATCCATTAATCATCAACTCCCAAAGGTTCGGTCAGGGGGCGTAAGTTAAAAAACGTATCTGAACGTTTCTCTCGAACCCCGGCCCACTCAGGCCAGGGTTTCAATCATCAGGGCTGTGCGTTGGCAGCCAGTTGTTCCAGCGCGGCTTCCAGGGCCAGGCGGTAACCGCTGGCGCCCAGACCGCAGATCACACCTACGGCTGCATCGGAGAAGTAGGAGTGATGACGGAACGGTTCGCGTTTGTGCACGTTGGACAGGTGCACTTCGATGAATGGGATGCTCACCGCAAGCAATGCGTCACGTAATGCGACACTTGTGTGGGTGAAAGCAGCCGGATTGATCAGGATGAAGTCCACACCCTCGTTGCGTGCGGCATGAATACGGTCGATCAGTTCGTACTCGGCATTGCTCTGCAGGTACTGCAGATGGTGGCCTGCGGCGCGGGCGCGTTGCTCCAGGTCTTGGTTGATCTGGGCCAGGGTCACGGCGCCGTAGTGGCCCGGCTCGCGGGTACCGAGCAGGTTCAGGTTGGGGCCGTGGAGCACCAGTAGCGTTGCCATCTGCGGATTCCTTGGATTTGTAGGGCAATTCGACACAGCGCGGCGAGTGTGCCGCAAAGCGACGGCAAGTGTCCAGTTCCCGGCAATAGCCAGCACGATGTCCGAGGTTCGCGCGAAGTATGTGACCGAATAATTAAATCCGGTCACTCATGCGCAGATTTTCCCGGCACGCGGGAAGTTATAGACCGAGTTTGCTGCGCACGCGCGTCACAGTGTCGGCAAATTCGCCGGCGTTTATCTCGCCAACCACCCGATCGTCGGTGATTTCGCTACCGTTAGCTGCAAAGAACAATAGCGCTGGCGGGCCGAACAGCTGGTAACGATCCAGCAGCGCGCGTTGTTCGGCGTTGCTTTCGGTGATGTCGAAACGCAACAGTTGGAATGCGCCCAGCTGCGGTTGAACCTGTGGCGCATTGAGCACCTCATGCTCGATGACCTTGCAACTGATGCACCAGTCTGCGTACCAGTCCAGCAGTACCGGCTGGCCGGCCGACTTGGCCTGGGCCAGGGCGGCGTCGAGTGCTGCAGATGTGGTGATGGTCTGCCAGGCGTCCGTTGCAGCTGCCGGGCTGTTGCCTGCAGCTGCGTGGGTTGGCGCGGGCAGCGGGCGCAGCGGGTCGCCCTGGCCATTGAGGGCGCCGTACCAGCAGGCCAGGGCATACACCAGCAGGGCCAGGCCGAGCAGTTGCGCCAGGCGTTGGCGCGGGGGCTTGATCACGAACTCCAGGGCACCCAGGAACAGCGCCACGCCGGCACTCAGGAAGCCGACCAGCAACAGGGTGGCCGGCCCCGGCAGTACACGGCTGAGCAAACCGATGGCCAGGCCCAGCAGCAGCACGCCAATGGCGTTTTTCACGGTGTTCAGCCAAGGGCCACTCTTGGGCAGCCAGGCCGCGCCACCGGTGGCGATCAGCAACAACGGCGCGCCCATGCCCAAGCCGAGAGCGAACAGCTTCAGCGCACCGCCCAAGGCGTCGCCGCTGGCGCTGATGTACAGCAAGGCGCCGGCAAGTGGCGCCGAAACACATGGCGAAACCAGCAGGCTCGACAGCACGCCCAGCACCGCCGCACCCAGCAACGAGCCGCCCTTGGTGCGGTGGGCGAGTGTGTCCAGGCGCTTGCTCAAGGCTTGCGGTAGCTTCAGCTCGAACAGGCCGAACATGGCGAGGGCGAACAGCACGAAGAACAACGCGAACGGCACCAGTACCCAAGCTGATTGCAGCCGCGCCTGCAGGTTCAAGCCCGCGCCGAAAAGGCCCATCAGCGCGCCCAGCACGGCGAAGCTGGCGGCCATCGGAACCACGTAAGCCAACGACAGGGCGAACCCGCGCAGGCCTCCTGCCTGGCCACGCATGACCACGCCCGAGAGGATCGGCAGCATCGGCAGCACGCACGGGGTGAAGGTCAGGCCAACGCCGGCGAGGAAGAACAGTAGTAGCGACTTCCAGCTCCAGCTGTGCTCGCTGATCGTCGCCGCTGCACCGGCCGCAACGCCATCTTCGCCATCGATGCTCAGGCGTTCGGTTTCCGGTGGGTAGCACAGGCCCTTGTCGGCGCAGCCCTGGTAGCCCACCAGCAGGGTGAACGCGCGGGGGTCGGTGCGCGGCAGTTCGATGTCGACTACACCGTGATACACCTCGACGTCGCCGAAGAACTCATCATGCTTGGCCTCGCCTGCAGGGATGACGGGCGCGCCCAGCGCGACGTCCGCAGGCTCGGTGCGGAACTGGAACCGATGGCGGTAAAGGTAATAGCCGTCGGTGGCGACGAAGCGCAGTTTGACGCTTTGCGCATCGGCCTTGACCAGGGTGAGCTTGAACGCTTCGTGTACCGGCAGGAAGTCTGCGCTGTTGCTCAGAGAGGCGGCGCCGAGGGTAGCGCTGGGGCGGTTGTCGAGCAGGCCCGAGGCGAAGGCAGGGCTGGCCAGCAGCAGGAACAGCAGGAAAAACAGGCGGCGCATGGCGGACTCGCGAGGTGGAACATGGCGGGCATGATAGCGGAGTTGGGGCGCGTTGGGGCCATGCTCCCACAAGGCCGTTCCCACATGGGGCGGCGCAGGATTCCTCAGACCCTGAACGCGCCCACCGCTCGGTTCAGCTCACCGCCGAGGGTCAACAGCTGCTCGCCGTGCTCGCGCCCCTCGCCGATGCGCTGCAGGTTGTCTTCACCCAATTCATGAATTCGCTCGCTGTGCCCACGGATCTCGCTGACCGCGCCGCTCTGCTGGGCGGTGACATCGGCGATGCGCACCGCAGTATCGGCAATGGTGCGGATTGCACTGACGATCTCATCGAGCGCGCCATCGGCTGCCTGGGCTTTGTCAGCCGTGGCTTCGGCGTGTTCGAGCTGCGCCCGCATGCCCGCCACCGATTCGCGCGCGGCCAACTGCAGCCGGTCGATCAATGCCTGGATCTCGCCGGTGGCGCCTGTGGTGCGTTGCGCCAGCGAGCGTACTTCGTCGGCCACCACCGCAAAACCCCGGCCCATCTCGCCCGCACGGGCGGCTTCGATGGCGGCGTTGAGTGCCAGCAGGTTGGTCTGTTCGGCAATCGACCTGATCACGGTCAGCACACCGCCAATGGTGGCTGATTCCTCCGCCAGCTGTTCGATCATGCGGGCGTTGCCCTGCACTTCGTCGACCAGTGCCCGCAGGCCGGAAAGGCTCTGGCCGATCACCGTCTGGCCTTGTTCCACGGCACGGCCGGCATCGCGGCTGGCATCGGCGGCAGCGCTGGCATCACCAGCCACTTGCTGAATGGTCGCTTCCAGTTCGCCCAAGGCATCGCGGATCTGCCCGGTGTCGCCCGCCTGGCGCTCGGCGCCGTCGTGCAGGGCGGCGCTCATGCCTGCCAGGGCGTGGCTGCTGCCGGCGACCTGTTCGGCGTTGTGGCGGATGGTGCCGACCAGTTGCACCAGGTACTGGCGCAGGCGGTTGAGCGATTCCTCGATGTCATGCAGCTCGCGGTTGGTCTTGCCCAAGGCTATGGGGGCGGCGAAATCGCCCTCGGCCCAAGCGGACAACCCGGGGGCCAGACTGGTCAGAGTGCGTGTCAGGCGTCGCTGCAAGGTGTCGATGAGCAGCGCGATCAGCAGGATCAGGCCAATCATCAGCCCCTGCATGATGCGCACTTCGCTGGCGATCTTCGCGTGCTGTGCTCGGACTTCCGGCTCCAGGCCGGCGATGGCCTGTTGCACGGCGTCGAGCCGTTCGTTGGTGCTAGTGGCCAAAGCGGTGCGCTGCTCGATCTGCGCGCGGGTGCGCTGCAGTTCGCCGGGGTAGCGGTTGAGCAGGCTTTGCAGTTCGCGCTTGAGGCCGACGGCGACGTCTTCCTGCTGCTCGCTGGCCTGGGTTTCCAGGCCCAGCAGGGCGGCGAAGTCATCGGCATTGGATTCGGCCGCGCGCGTCACCCCCAGCAGCGGCAGGCCTTCAATGACCTGGGCCTGCGCGCGGATCAGTTGAAGCTCGCGCTCCACCTCGTCAGCCAGTTCGGCGCGGCCACTGCTGACCAGTTTTTCCCGCGCCAGCGACAGGCGGCCCAGGTGCACGCTGGCGTCGAGCAACGGCAGCAGATAGCGGCTGGCTTCGCTGTTGCCGCTGTCACGCGCATAGCCGGCCAGCTGCTCGAAGTTGCCACCCAACTCACGTTCGGCCTGCAACAGCAAAGCCTGCGGGTCGCCGGCCAACTTGCCGGCGGCAAGCAGTTCGTTGGCGGCATACGCCTGCAGGGTGTCCAGGCTCGGGCGCAATTTGCGGGCAAGTGCGTCGGGCCAATCGGTCAGTGCGGCCTGCAATTGCTGGTTGGCGTCTATTGCGGCCGCATGGCGCAGCGCGTCGCCACTGCCCAGGTAGGCCTGGATGTTGCGGGCAGCCTGGTTCTGGAACTGTTGCGACAGGCCAAGGTAGCGTTCCATCAATTGATAGGGCCGTTCCAGGGCGCGCTGCGACCACCACAGGGTGGCGCCCAAGGCGATACACACAGTCACCAGCAACAGGGTGTTGAAATTGGTCAGCCACTTCAGGCGCATAGCCGCGAACTTCCTGCGGGGGAGTGAAGATAGGTGCCTGAAGTTATTGCTATTTTGTGACGTGGTGATGACGGTGGTGGCTTATTGCTATGTTGTGATTGAACGCTAAGGCTCTACCCGCACCACGCAATTGCGCCCCGCATGCTTGGCCCGATACAGCGCCTCGTCGGCTGCACTGGCCATGGTCAATGCATCGAGTTCTTCATCCATCTGCACCACCCCGGCACTGAACGTGCACTGCAGGTCGCTGGGCTGCGCCGGGTAGAGAATCTCGGCAAAGCGCCGGCGAATCTCGTCGAGCACCTTGTGCGCAGCGTCCAGCGCGGTGTTGGGCATGACGATGGCGAATTCTTCGCCGCCGTAGCGGCCTATGAAGTCGCTCTTGCGCAGGCGTTGCTTGAGGAACAATGCCAGGCTCTTGATCACCCGGTCACCCATGGGGTGGCCATGGTGGTCGTTGATCTTCTTGAAGTGGTCGATATCGAGCATGGCGAAGCTCAGCGGCTGGCGCTCGCGGCGGGCGCGGAAGCTGCAGTCTTCGAGCAGTTGCAAGATATGCGTGTGGTTGTACAAGCCGGTCAGGCTGTCACGGACCATGCGCGCTTTGAGGTGGCGGGCGCGGGCGGCACGGTTGCGCACCGTGGTGATCAGGTGGCGCGAGCGGATTGGCTTGGTCAGGAAGTCGTCGCCGCCTTCGCTCATTGCGTCGAGCTGTTTGTCCAGGTCGTCCTCGGCCGACAGGTAGATGATCGGCACGCTGACATAGCGGTCGTTGTGGCGGATCACCTTGGCCAGTTCCGGGCCGGAGCAGCCTGGCATGTACAAGTCGAGGATGATCAGGTCGGGTTGGAACTCGGCCAGCTCGGCCATGGTGCGGATCGGGTCGGTCAGGCTGCGGGTGATCATGCCGGCATTGGCCAACACGCGCTCGGTATGCAGCGCCTGGGTGCGCGAGTCGTCGATGATCAGCACCCGCAGCGGATCATGCGGGGCGGTGCTGGTGATCATCTCGAGTTTTTCCAGCAGGCTGGAGGCCTCCAGCGTGCCGGTCAGAAACGCCTGCCCACCTGCGCGCACGGCCGCCAGGCGGGTGGGCGTGTCGGTTTCGTGGTGGCTGAAAAACAACAGTGGAACCGCTTGTTCCTGGCCTTGCTGTACGCGTGCGGCCAAAGGCACACCGCCTCCAGGCCCGTCGAAGTCGACATCCATCACAATGGCTGCGGGCGGTTGTTCGGCCACCGACGCCATGAATGCGCCAGCGTCGAACAGCGGCTGCGCGCTCAGGCCGAAAAACTCCAGCTGCTGAGCCAGGCGCTCGGCACGCTCGTGGTCCCGCAACAACAGGTACACGGGCTTCCGTGCCGGTCGCAGCAGCGCCTGATCGGGAGGGTCGCCTTTGCGCAAGCGGGTGCGCGAAAGGCGTTGCAGCAGGTGATCGAGCTCCTGCTTGAGGCGCTCTTGGCTCGGCTCCGCGGCTTGGGTCATGTCCTGACTACTTATAGGTGGGAGGTGCAGGTGCGATGATGGCTCTATGCTAGCAGCTCTTTTAAGGCGTGCGCGTGCGCAGCATCAACAAAGCGTTGATAACGAATATTCAGTTACTGACCCACTGGTCGCTTATGCGTACGGCAGTGTCTGCTTTATAGTGCAGCTACCCGGGCTTGCCGTGGCACCCTGGCGAACGCCTGTGGTCAAAGCCCCTGAACCGTCGTGACTGATTAAGGACAAAAGCCATGCTGGACTGGAAAAACCGCGAGGCCAAAGCCGAGCCCCGTGAGCGTGTCGACGGCCGCGGCGCTGCCGCCCGTAGCTACTTGGGTGGGCTCTGGAGCCGTGCCCTGGGGACCCTGATCGGGTTGTACCTGCTGGTCTGCATTGGCCTGGGCTGGTACTGGAGCCAGGAGCCGGAACTGTTCCCGGTGCAGCAGAATGCCCAGGCGGCGGCCGAGCGCAACGGCCAGCAGATGGTGATCGGCTACACCACCATCGAAACCCTCAAGACCGTAGCCGGTACCTTGCTGAACAAGCCGGGTGGCTATATCTCCAACGACCGCTTCCCGCCGGGCCTGTGGATGGACAACATGCCGAGCTGGGAATATGGCGTGCTGGTGCAGGTGCGTGACCTGTCCCGTGCCCTGCGCAAGGACTTCGCCCGCTCGCAGTCGCAGTCCACCGAAGACGCCGACCTGGCCAAGGCCGAGCCGCGCTTCAACTTCGACAACAAGAGCTGGATCCTGCCATCGAGCGAGTCGGAGTTCGAAGAGGGCATCAAGTCGCTTAGCCGCTACCAGACCCGCCTGGCTGCCGGTGACAAGGGTGCGATCTTCTACACCCGCGCCGACAACCTGAACAACTGGCTGGGTGATGTCGCCACGCGTCTTGGCTCGCTGTCGCAGCGCCTGTCGGCCAGCGTTGGCCGGGTCAAGCTCAACACCAACCTGAAAACCGAGTCGGTGGTTGCCGGCCAGGCGCCGCAGGTGGATGAGGAGGTGGTCGAAACCCCGTGGCTGCAGATCGACAACGTGTTCTACGAAGCCCGCGGCCAGGCCTGGGCGCTGTCGCACCTGCTGCGTGCCATCGAGGTGGACTTCGCCGACGTGCTGGCGAAGAAGAACGCCACCGTCAGCGTGCGCCAGATCATCCGTGAGCTGGAAGCCTCGCAGGAACCGCTGTGGAGCCCGATGGTGCTCAACGGCAGCGGCTTCGGCATGTGGGCCAACCACTCGCTGGTCATGGCCAACTACATCTCGCGGGCAAACGCTGCGGTAATCGACCTGCGCCAGCTGCTGTCGCAAGGTTGAACATGGCCATCAGCCCAAACGAGGCCGCCCACCGGGCGGCCTCCGACCGTGAGTTGGTCGCCTGGGTGGACGAAGCCGACCAGGTGCTCGGCGCGCTGCCCAGGGCTGAACTGCGTGAGCGCGGCCTGATCGGCCGCTGCACGTTCATTCTATTGTTCAATGGCGCCGGTGAGCTGTGCGTGCACCGGCGTACCTTGAGCAAGGCGCTGTACCCCGGTTACTGGGATGTGGCGGCCGGCGGCATGGTGGCGGCGGGCGAAGCTTATGCCGATTCAGCGGCACGCGAACTGGCCGAGGAGCTGGGGGTGGAAGGTGCCGAACTGCGCTTTCATGAGCGCTTCTACTTCGACCAGCCAGGCAACCACCTGTGGTGTGCGGTGTATTCGGCGGTGTCCGATGCGCCCCTGCGGCTGCAGCCGGAAGAGGTGATCGAGGCCAGGTTTGTCAGCGTGGCCCAGGCGGAGGCTGAAAGCAAAGTACTGCCCTATTGCCCTGACTCGCTGGCGGCTTTGCAGCGATATAAAGCCAGCCAATAGGCGCGGATTCATCCGCGAGGCGCCGGTCCAGACACCTGCATTTCATGGCAAGGACTACGCCCTGTTCGCGGATAAATCCGCGCCTACACAACCGCCTGATTTATCGTTACACTGCGCGCCCTTTTCGGGCTGTCGCAGGTACTTGCGGCAGTAGCGCCGCCCCTGCCAGAGTGGGGCTTCGCGGTCGGCTCCCGCCGACCAGTTTTTGTCCTCAGCACAGAGGAACAAAAGTGGCCAAGAAAGCTTCTTCCTTTTCCGCCCTTGGCGGTCTCGTGTTCTCCACCGACGCTGGTCGGCACTGCCCCGACTGTAGCCAGCCGGTGGATGCCTGCATCTGCAAGCAGCAAACCCTTCCCGAAGGCGACGGCATTGCCCGTGTGCGCCGCGAGAGCAAAGGCCGTGGCGGCAAGACTGTGACGACCGTCACCGGCGTGCCGCTGCCGCCTGACCAGCTCAAGGAGCTGGCCACCACGCTCAAACGCCGCTGCGGCACCGGCGGTGCCCTGAAGGACGGGGTTATCGAGATCCAGGGCGACCATGTCGAGCTGTTGATCGGCGAGCTGACCAAACAGGGTTTCAAGGCGAAAAAGTCCGGCGGCTGAGGCCATCGCGCGATTTTTTGCCCAGTGCTTTCTAAACTCGTTCCCGTGGCCAGGGTCTATGCCTGAGCACGGATGAATCGTCATTTTCAGCTTTTACACTCGCCCCGCTGCCTGCGGGGCAGTGTCTTCGACTTATCTATAGGGGACTTGAATGTCCGTACGACGCACACGCAAAGACGATGGTAGCCAATGGACCGTGGCCGACAGCCGCAGTGTTTACGGCATCCGCCATTGGGGCGCTGGTTATTTCGCCATCAATGAAGCCGGGCGCGTCGAAGTGCGCCCCAACGGCCCCGAGAGCGCGCCGATCGACCTGTTCGAGCAGGTCGACGAGCTGCGCCAGAGCGGTTTGTCGCTGCCGCTGCTGGTGCGTTTCCCGGATATTCTGCAGGACCGCGTGCGCCAGCTGACCGGTGCCTTTGACGCCAACATCGCGCGCCTGGAATACCAGAGCCAGTACACCGCGCTGTACCCGATCAAGGTCAACCAGCAGGAAGCGGTGGTGGAAAACATCATCGCCACCCAGAACGTCTCGATCGGCCTGGAAGCCGGCTCCAAGCCCGAGCTGCTGGCTGTGCTGGCGCTGGCGCCGAAGGGCGGCACCATCGTCTGCAACGGCTACAAGGACCGCGAGTTCATCCGCCTGGCGCTGATGGGCCAGAAGCTCGGCCACAACGTGTTCATCGTCATCGAGAAAGAGTCCGAGGTGGCGTTGGTGATCGAAGAGGCTGCCGACCTGAAGGTCAAGCCGCAGGTCGGTTTGCGTGTGCGCCTGTCGTCGCTGGCTTCGAGCAAGTGGGCTGATACCGGTGGTGAGAAATCCAAGTTCGGGTTGTCTGCTGCCCAGCTGATTTCGGTGGTGCAGCGCTTCCGCGATGCCGGCCTGGACCAGGGCATCCGCCTGCTGCACTTCCACATGGGCTCGCAGATCGCCAACCTGGCCGACTACCAGCACGGCTTCAAGGAAGCCATCCGTTACTACGGCGAGCTGCGCGCGCTGGGCTTGCCGGTCGACCACATCGACGTCGGCGGTGGCCTGGGCGTGGACTACGACGGTACCCACTCGCGCAACGCCAGCTCGATCAACTACGACATGGACGACTACGCCGGCGTGGTGGTGGGCATGCTCAAGGAGTTCTGCGACGCGCAGGGCCTGCCGCACCCGCATATCTTCTCGGAGAGCGGCCGTTCGCTGACCGCGCACCACGCCATGCTGGTGATCCAGGTGACCGACGTCGAGAAGCATAACGACGACGTACCGACCATCGAAAACAAGCAAAGCCTGCCCGAGACCGTTCAGTGGCTGGCCGACCTGCTCGGCCCGACTGACATCGAGATGGTCACCGAAACCTACTGGCGCGCCACCCACTACATGGGTGACGTGGCAGCGCAGTATGCCGATGGCAAGATCAGCCTGGCCGAGAAAGCCCTGGCCGAGCAGTGCTACTTCGCCGTGTGCCGGCGCCTGCACAATTCGCTCAAGGCCCGCCAGCGCTCCCACCGCCAGGTGCTGGACGAGCTCAATGACAAGCTGGCCGACAAGTACATCTGCAACTTCTCGGTGTTCCAGAGCTTGCCGGACACCTGGGCCATCGGCCAGGTGCTGCCGATCATCCCGCTGCACCGCCTGGACGAGGAGCCGCTGCGCCGCGCTGTGCTGCAGGACCTTACCTGCGACTCCGACGGCAAGATCAACCAGTACGTCGACGAGCAGAGCATCGAGACCAGCATGCCGGTCCATGCGCTCAACGAGGGCGAGGACTACCTGCTGGGCGTATTCCTGGTCGGCGCCTACCAGGAAATCCTCGGCGACATGCACAACCTGTTCGGTGACACCGATTCGGTGAACATCTACCAGAATGCCGATGGCAGCGTGTACCACGCCGGCATCGAGACCCACGACACCATCGAAGACATGCTGCGCTACGTGCACCTGTCGCCGGAGGAGTTGATGACCCACTACCGCGACAAGGTGGCCAGCGCGAAGATCACCGCCCGCGAGCGCACCCAGTTCCTCGATGCACTGCGCCTGGGGCTGACCCGGTCTTCTTACCTGTCGTCGTAACCGCCGGGGCCGCTTCCACTTTTGATGTGTGGGAGCGGCCTCGCGTCGCGAAAGGGCTGCAAAGCAGCCCCCAGCTTCAGTGAACCCACAACCCTTTTTGCTGCAACCGCCACCCCACCCACCCCAGCGTCACCGCCCGCAACGCCATGAACCCAAGAAACGCCAACCACAACCCATGGTTGCCAAAGCCACTCATGGCCCACGCCAACGGCAGTGCAATCAGCACTGAAACCAGCATCGCGTTGCGCATCTCCCGCGCCCGCGTTGCGCCGATGAACAGCCCATCGAGCAAATAACTCCACACCGCCACCAACGGCAGTACCGCCAGATACGGCAAGTACGGGTAGGCAGCCGTGCGTACGCTGTCGATATCAGTCTGCAGGTCGATGAACAAGTGCCCAGCCAGCAGGAACAACCCGGCAAAGCCCAAGCTGGTGATCAACGACCAGCCACAGGCCACCACCAGTGAGCGGCGCAATGTGTCGCGGTCGCGGGCGCCGATGGCATGGCCGCACAGGGCCTCCACCGCATGCGCCAGGCCGTCGAGGGCGTAGGCAGTCAGCAGCAGGCCATTGAGCAGCAGCGCATTGGCCGCCACCGTGGCTTCACCCAGGCGCGCGCCCTGCACGGTGATCAACAAAAACACCAACTGCAGCGCCAGGCTGCGCAGGAAGATGTCGCGGTTCACCGCCAGCAACGGCCGCCAGGCTTGCCAGCGCTTGAGTGCCGCCCAGGCGATATGGCCGGGGTAGGCGCGCAGGGCAGGGCGGGTGAGGGCCAGGCCAAGCAGCGCCGCAGCCCACTCGGCGATCACCGATGCCCGCGCCGAGCCCAGCACCCCCCAGTCCAGACCCAGTACAAACCAGAGGTTGAGCGCGATGTTCAGCAGGTTGGTGGTCAGCAGAATGGCGAGCGGCGCACGGGCATTCTGGGTGCCGAGGAACCAGCCGACTAGCGCGTAGCTGGCCAGTGCTGCAGGAAGGCCGAGCAAGCGCGTGTGGAAGAAGGCTTCGGTGGATTGTTGCAAGGCCTCGCTTGGTTGCATCGCGTGCAGCGCCAACTGGCTGAAGGGCAGGGCGAGCAGGCCGATGAGCAAGGCGAAAGCAAGCGCCAGCAGCAGGCCTTGCACCAGAACCTGGCGTAGCGCGGCGCCGTCCGCGCGGCCCGCTGCCTGGGCGGCGAACCCGGTGGAGCCCATGCGCAAGAAGCCCATCAGGCCGACCATGAAGGTGAACAGCGTGGCGCCCACCGCCACTGCGCCAAGCTGGTGGGCGTGGGGCAGGTGGCCGATTACCGTGCTGTCTACCAGTGCCACCAGGGGCACCGAGATGTTGGAAAGGATCATCGGCGCGGCCAGGGCCCAGACCTTGCGATGGGTGAGACGGTGCTGCCAGTCGGTGGCAATTTGCGACATTTGAAGTCCTGGGTAAGCGGGGCCCAAGCCAGCTCCCAAGGGGCATGCACCGCCGTTGCCGGCGCTGAGGACGCTGTGGGAGCCGGCTTGCCGGCGATTGGGGCGCGCAGCGCCCCCTTTTGGATCGAATGGCCGCATTGTACCGGCCAGCCACCTGCCGTTGCGCTATAGTTGCGCCCTCACGTACACGCTGCCAAAGAGTCCCCACTCCATGTTCAACAAAGGATTGTTGCTGGCCTGCGCGCTGGCCCTGCTCAGTGCCTGTGATTCCTCGACGCCGGACAAACCCGCCGCTACCGAAAAGCCGGCCGCGACTGCTGCAGTCGAGGCCCCGGCGCCCAAGCGCGAGGACCCTGCGGTGCTCGCCAAGCGTTACGAGGGCCGCGAACTGTCCGTGCTGGATGTCTCGGAAGTGCAGCTCGATGGTGCCAGCACCCTGTCGGTCAGTTTTTCCGCACCGCTGGACGCCAAGCAGGACTTCGCCACCAAACTGCACCTGGTGGACACCGTCAAAGGCAAGGTGGACGGTGCCTGGGAACTCTCCGACAACCAGATGGAACTGCGCCTGCGCCACCTGGAGCCGCAGCGCAAACTGGTGCTGACCGTCGACAAAGGCCTGCTGGCGGTGAACGGCAAGCAGCTCGACAGCGAATCGGTGACCCGCCTGGAAACCCGCGACATGCAGCCGACCATCGGCTTCGCCAGCCGCGGCTCGCTGTTGCCCACCCGCCTGGCCGAGGGCCTGCCGGTGATTGCCCTGAACGTCGACAAGGTCGATGTCGAGTTCTTCCGGGTAAAACCGGAGATGCTGTCGACCTTCCTGGTCAACTGGGGGCGCAACAGCAGCCTGTACTACTACCAGTCCAAGGAAACCCTGGCCTTGGCAGACCTGGTCTACAGCGGCCGCTTCGACCTCAACCCGGCGCGCAACACGCGCGAAACGGTGCTGCTGCCGATCGCCGGGATCAAGCCGCTGCAAGAGCCGGGCGTGTACCTGGCCGTGATGCGTGCCTCGGGCACCTACGACTACTCGCAGCCGGCAACGCTGTTCACCCTCAGCGACATTGGCGTGTCTGCCCACCGCTATCGCGACCGCCTCGACGTATTTGCCCAGGCGCTGGAGGGTGGCAAGGCACTGAAGGATGTGAACCTCGAGCTGCATGACGAGAAGGGCAAGCTGCTGGCCCAGGCCAAGACCGATGGCGAAGGCCATGCCCAGTTGCCCATTACGGCCAAGGCCGACACCCTGATCGCTACCCAAGGCGTGCATACCACGCTGCTGCGCCTGAACACGGCAGCCCTGGACCTGGCCGAATTCGACATCACCGGCCCCCAGGCCAACCCCTTGCAGTTCTTCATCTTTGGCCCGCGCGACCTGTACCGCCCGGGGGAGACGGTGCTGCTCAACGGCCTGCTGCGTGACCAGGACGGCAAGCCGGTCAAGGCCCAGCCGGTAAGCGTGGAAGTGCGCCGGCCGGATGAACAGGTGAGCCGCAAGTTCGTCTGGGAGGCCGATGCCAATGGCCTGTATCAGTACCAGTTGCAACTGGCCACAGAAGCCCCGACCGGCCGTTGGCAGCTGCTGCTCGACCTTGGCGGTGGGCACAAACAGGTCTACGAATTCCTCGTCGAGGACTTCCTCCCCGAGCGGCTGGCGCTGGAGCTCAAAGGCAGCAGCACGCCGCTTTCGCCGGACCAGACTGCCGAGATCCAGGTTAACGGTCGTTACCTCTATGGTGCCCCGGCAGCCGGCAATCGCCTGAGCGGCCAGGCCTACGTTCGCCCCCTGCGCGAAGCGGTGCCGGCGCTGCCTGGCTACCAGTTTGGCGCTGTGACCGAGAGCGAGTTGAACCAGGACCTGGAGCTGGACGAAGTCACCCTCGACCAGGCCGGCAAGGCCACGGTCGCTATTGAAAGCCGATGGGCCGAAGCCCGTTCGCCACTGCAACTGACCGTTCAGGCCAGCCTGCAGGAGTCTGGCGGCCGCCCGATAACCCGCCGCCTCGAACAGCCAATCTGGCCTGCCGAGCGCTTGCCTGGCTTGCGTGGCCTGTTCGATGGCGAAGAGACCGACAGTGACGGCCCGGTAGAATTCGAGTTCCTGGTTGCGGACCGCGACGGCAACAAGCTGGCAGCCAACGACCTGAAGGTTCGCTTGGTCCGCGAACGCCGCGACTACTACTGGAACTACTCGCAGAGCGACGGCTGGAGCTACAACTACAACGAAAAATTCCTCACCCAGAGCGAGGAAAACGTTCAGGTCAAAGCCGGCTCTACCGCCAAGCTGACCTTCCAGGTCGAGTGGGGCCCGTACCGGGTCGAGGTGGAAGACCCCGAGACCGGCCTGGTTTCCAGCGAACGCTTCTGGGCGGGCTATCGCGCCCAGGACAACGCCGAAGGCGGCGCGGTGCGCCCCGACCAGGTCAAGCTGGCACTGGACAAACCCGCCTACGCCGACGGGGATACCGCCAAGGTCACCGTCACGCCCCCAGCCGCCGGTACCGGCTACCTGATGATCGAGTCCAGCGACGGCCCGCTGTGGTGGCAGGAGATCGACGTGCCAGCCGAAGGCAAGACCTTCGACGTGCAGCTGGACAAAAAGTGGGCACGTCACGACCTGTACATCAGCACCCTGGTGATTCGCCCGGGCGAGCGCAAGGCCAATGCCACCCCCAAGCGTGCCGTGGGCGTGCTGCACCTGCCGCTGGGCCGTGCCGAGCGCAAGCTTGCGGTAAGCCTGCAGGCGCCGGAGAAGATGCGGCCCAAACAGCCGCTGACAGTGAAGTTCAAGGCGGCCAATGCCGACGGCAGCATCCCCAAACAGGTGCATGTGCTGTTGTCCGCAGTCGACGTGGGCATCCTCAACATCACCGACTTCAAGACCCCAGACCCATTCGCCAGCCTGTTCGGCCGCAAGGCCTACGGCGCCGACCAGCTGGATATCTACGGCCAGCTGATCGAAGCCGGCCAAGGCCGCCTGGCCAGCCTGGCGTTCGGTGGTGACGCGGCCATGGCCAAGGGCGGCAAGCGCCCCAACACCACGGTGACCATCGTTGCCCAGCAGAGCCTGCCGGTAACCCTGAATGAGCAGGGCGAAGGCGAGGCGACGGTCGATATCCCGGACTTCAACGGTGAACTGCGGCTGATGGCCCAGGCCTGGACCGAAGAGCACTTCGGTATGGCCGAGGGCAAGACCGTGGTGGCCGCGCCGCTGATCGCCGAGCTTTCGGCGCCGCGCTTCCTCGCCGGTGGCGACCGCACCAGCCTGGCGCTGGACCTGGCCAACCTGTCTGGCAGCGCCCAGCAACTGAGCGTCGACATCACCACCGAGGGCCAGTTGAGCCTGGCGGCGAGCGCGCAGCAGACTGTGGCCTTGGCCGAAGGCCAGCGCACCACGCTGATGATTCCGGTGCAGGCCCAGGGCGGCCTGGGCCAGGGCAAGGTGCATGTACGGGTCAATGGCCTGAAGCTGCCGGGCGAGGCGGTAGATGCCTTCGAGCGCGAATGGACGCTGGGCATCCGCCCCGCCTACCCGGCAATGCTCAAGCACTACCGGGTGGCCCTCAAGGACCAGCCGTGGACCTTGCCGGAAGCCGACCTGGCGGCCTTCGAGCCTGCCGGGCTGGAAGCCAGCCTGGCCCTGTCGAGCCGCCCCCCGCTGAACCTGGCCGAGCAGATTCGCGCGCTCGAAGCCTACCCCTACGGCTGCCTGGAACAGACCACCAGCGGTCTGTACCCCTCGCTATACGCCGACGCCGAGAGCCTCAAGCGCCTGGGCATCAAGGGCGAGCCGGCCGACGTGCGCAAGCGCAAGATAGAGATGGGCATCGAGCATTTGCTGGGCATGCAGCGCTACAACGGCAGCTTCGGCCTGTGGAGTTCGGACAGTGAAGAAGAGTATTGGCTGACCGCCTACGTCACCGACTTCCTGCTGCGCGCCCGCGACCAGGGTTACGGCGTGCCGGCCGAGGCGCTGAAGAAGGCCAGCGAGCGCCTGCTGCGTTACCTGCAGGAGCGCAACCTGATCGAGGTCGACTACAGCCAGAACGCCGAGCACACTCGCTTTGCCGTGCAGGCTTACGCTGCGCTGGTGTTGTCGCGCAGCCAACAGGCGCCGCTGGGTGCCTTGCGCAGCCTGTTCGAACGCCGCGCCGACGCACGCTCCGGCCTGCCGCTGGTGCAACTGGCGGTGGCGCTGGACAAGATGGGCGACAAGCCGCGTGCCCAGGAGGCCCTGCAGGCGGGCCTGGGCATCAGCCGCAGCAAGGGCTGGATGGCCGATTACGGCAGCAGCCTGCGGGACCAGGCGTTGATCCTGGCGCTGTTGCAAGAGAGCAACCTGGCCAGCAACCAGGTCGACCAGCGCCTGTTCGCGCTGTCCGACGAGCTGGCAGCCAACCGCTGGCTGTCGACCCAGGAACGCAATGCGTTGTTCCTTGCCGGCCGTGGCTTGCTCGGCAAGCCGGAGAACCCATGGAAGGCGCGCCTGGACAGTGCCGGTGAGGTCCGTGAGTTCAACAATGGGGAGTCAGGCATGAAGCTGGAAGGCCCGTTGCTGGCATTGCCGCTGAGCCTGCAGAACGAAGGCAGCGAAACCGTGTACCAGCAACTGACGCTCTCGGGCTACCCGCGCCAGGCGCCTGCCGCTGGCGGTAATGGCATGGAGATCCGCCGTGAGTACCTGGGCATGAATGGCCAGCCGCTGGACCTGCACAACCTGCGCAGCGGCGACCTGGTGCTGGTGCACCTGGCACTCAAGGCCAGCGACGCGGTGCCGGATGCGCTGGTGGTCGACCTGCTGCCGGCAGGCCTGGAGCTGGAAAACCAGAACCTGGCGCAGAGCGCTGCCAGCCTGGATAACGCCAGCAGCGCCGTGAAGCAGTGGCGCGAGTCGATGCAGAACGCCAGCGTGGTGCATCAGGAGTACCGTGATGACCGTTATGTGGCGGCGCTCAAGCTAGATGGCTATGGCACCACCCACCTGCTGTACCTGGCCCGTGCGGTAACCCCGGGCACCTACCGCGTGCCGCCGCCGCAGGTCGAGTCGATGTACCGGCCAAACTTGCAGGCGGTGGGTGATGGGCAGGGTGAGATGACCGTCATAGGGCGTTGACGCGCAGCTGCAAGCTACAAGACAAAGCCAAACGCGGTGGGTCTTCCATCGCCAATCGGCTTGAAGCTTGTAGCTTGTAGCTCAATGAATCACCCAGCTCATCACCCACAACCCCAGCACCAGCCAGATGATCCCGAGGATGATCGAGGCGCGCATGAAAGCGCGGATCGCCGAGTACAGCAGCATCAAGCCGACGATAAGGGCGAGGATGCTGACCAGCGAGGTGTCCATGCCCAACGTGCGTGCCAGGCCATCGATGAAGTTGCCCCCGGCGTTGGCCAGCAGGTTGAACAAGCCGCTCAATGCGTCGACGATGAAGCGGATCAACGAACCCAGTGCCTGGCCAAGCCACTCGAAAAAACCTTCTACATGCATAGTTGCTTCCTGATGAACGAATCGGCGAGGTTGCCGTTCCCAAGCCTTTGGCCATTACCTGGCCAGGTCGGTTCCCGATGCCAAGCTTAGCCCGGCCGCGCACGCGAGCGGGAAGGTTCCTGCGTGCCGGTGTGGTCACCGTGGTCGCGTGGCTTGGCCTGTTGTGGCTGGCTGACCGTATCTGGCCGCTGCCCATGCCGGCTGATGACCTGGCGCGGGTGGTGCTGGCGGAAGACGGCACACCGTTGTGGCGCTTCGCCGATGCCGAGGGTGTGTGGCGTTACCCGGTCAGCCCCGAGGAGGTTTCGCCGTTGTACCTGCAGGCGCTGCTGACCTACGAAGACCGCTGGTTCTACCGCCACCCGGGGGTCAACCCGCTGGCGCTGGTGCGCGCGGCCTGGCTCAACCTGCGCGGCGGGCGCGTGGTGTCTGGCGGCAGCACGCTGTCGATGCAGGTGGCGCGGCTGCTCGACCCGCACGATCGCACGCTGGCTGGCAAGCTGCGGCAACTGTGGCGCACGGCGCAGCTGGAGTGGCACCTGCCCAAGCGTGAAATCTTGCAGATCTACCTGAACCGCGCCCCGTTTGGCGGCACGTTGCAGGGCGTGGCAGCAGCCAGCTGGGCTTACCTGGGCAAGTCGCCGATGCACCTCACGCCGGCCGAGGCGGCGCTGTTGGCGGTACTGCCGCAGGCACCCAGCCGTTTGCGCCCGGACCGCCATCCCGCGCGTGCCCAGCGTGCCCGCGACAAGGTGCTGCAACGCCTGGGCGAGTACCAGGTGTGGCCTGCCCAGCAACTGAAGGAAGCCGCCGAGGAGCCTTTGCTATTGGCCCCGCGCCAGGAGCCTGCCCTGGCGCCGCTGCTGGCGCGCCGCCTGAATAGCCCCGGCAGCCCGCCGCTGATCCGCACCACCCTCGATGCCTCGTTGCAACGGCGGCTCGAAGACCTGCTGCTGGGCTGGCGTGCGCGCCTGCCCGAGCGCACCTCGGCCGCGGTGCTGGTGGTCGACGCACAGAGCATGGCCGTGCGCGCCTACCTGGGCTCGGTCGACCTTGCCGATGAGCGCCGCTTTGGGCATGTCGACATGGTCCGCTCGCTGCGCTCGCCAGGCTCGACGCTAAAGCCGTTCCTGTATGGCATGGCGCTGGACGATGGCCTGATCCATTCCGAATCCCTGCTGCAGGATGTGCCGCGCCGCTATGGCGACTACCGCCCCGGTAACTTCTCCATGGGTTTCAGCGGCCCGGTCTCGGCCAGTTCGGCGCTGGCCTTGTCGCTCAACCTGCCGGCGGTGCAGTTGCTTGAAGCGTACGGGCCAAAGCGTTTCGCTGCAGAGTTGCGCATGGCCGGCATGCCGCTGGCGCTGCCGCCCCTGGCCGAGCCCAACCTGTCGTTGATCCTCGGGGGGGCCGGCAGCCGCCTGGAAGAGCTGGTCGGTGGCTATGCGGCGCTCGCTCGGGGCGGCAAAAGCGCCCGGGTGCGCCTGCAACCCCAGGACCCGCTGGTGGAGCGGCGTCTGTTGTCGCCGGGGGCGGCATGGATCATTCGGCGTATCCTCAGCGGCCAGGCACGGCCTGACCGCGACCCACATGCCGAACTGGTACAGCGCCCTCAGCTGGCCTGGAAGACCGGTACCAGCTACGGCTTTCGCGATGCCTGGTCGATCGGGGTCGGGCCGCGCTACCTGATAGGTGTATGGATTGGCCGCCCCGATGGCACCCCGGTGCCTGGGCAGTTCGGCCTGGCCTCGGCAGCACCGCTGATGCTGCAGGTGCACGACCTGCTGAGCAACCGCGACAGCCAGCGAGGGCTGCCGATACCGGTCGAGCAGGTACCGGGCAGCGTTGGAGTCGCCGCGATTTGCTGGCCGCTGGGCCAGCCCATGAACCGCCAGGACCCGAACTGCAGGCGCCAGCGTTTTGCCTGGACACTCGACGGCACCACGCCACCCACCCTGCAGGCGGCCGACCAACCGCTCGGGTTGGGCTTGCGCGAGAGCGTGTGGGTCAACGCCCAGGGTTTGCGTGTGGATGGCAGCTGCCCAGGCGCGAAGGCGCGCGACATCGCCCTCTGGCCGGCGCCGCTGGAGCCGTGGCTGGGGCGTGTGGAGCGGCGAGCCGCTCGGTTGCCGGCGGTTGACCCGAGCTGCCCGCCCCAGGCGCCCGCCAGTGCGCCGCCGTTGGCCATCGTGGGTGTACGCAGCGGTGACAACCTGCGCCGCCCAGCGACCAGCGCCGAGCCGTTGCAACTGCATGTCTCGGCGCTGGGTGGAGGTGGGCGGCGTTGGTGGTTCGTAAATGGCCAACCGTTGGGCGAAACCGAAGGCCAGGACAGCCTGCTGGTTCGCTTCGAGCACGCCGGGCAGATCGAGCTGAGCGCGCTGGACGAGAGCGGTGAAACCGCACGGGTGGCGTTTCAGGTCAGCGACTAGCCGTTCGACGTTTACCGGCGCAGCACCTACGCTTGCTGGTGACGGGTGTGACCGGCCGACGCCCCGGCGCCCAAGGGATTGTGGAGCGTCCTATGCGTCCTCTGGTCGTGCCCCTGTTGCTGCTGACCTGGGCCAGCCTGGCCCGTGCCGAACCGTTGCCGGGGTTTCTAGACGGCCACGAGTACGAGCGTCGCCTGCCCACCGCGAACCTGCCGGTTGAACACTATCGACCTGGTGCCACGCAGCTGCGACTTGCAGTGCCTGACACGGGCGCCGCCGCGCTGCCGGCGGACACGCGCCTGCGCTTGCACAAGGTGCGCTTCGAGGGGGGCACGGTCTATCCGCTGAGCGAGTTGCGTGAGCACTACCAGCCCCTGATCGGCCACATGATCTCGGTGGGCGAGCTGCAGCAGTTCACCGAGCGGCTGACCCAGCGTTACCGGCGTGACGGCTACCCGTTGTCGTATGCCTACCTGCCAGCGCAGGACCTCGCCGAAGGCCGCGTGCAGGTGGTGCTGGTGGAAGGGTACATCGATGACTATGAGTTGCTGGGCGATATCGGCCCGGCTGCGGCTTACCTCAAACAGATGATCGCGCGGTTGCAGGCCGAGCGCCCGCTGACTCAAGAAGCCTTCGAGCGCTTTATCGGCTTGACGCAACGTCTCCCGGGCCTTTCGGTAGAGGCGCAGGCTGCCGCCGCGCCGGGCCCGGATGGCCACACGCGGCTTACGCTTCGCGTGCAGCGCAGGCCGTTCGATGCCGATGTGACGCTGAGCGATGGTAACCGCAACGATCTGCAGGCGCTGTTCACGGTGTCGAGCAACGCCCACACACGCTTCGCCGAGCAGCTGACTGCGCGCTTTCTGCTGCCGCCGGGCGATGATTCGATGCATTACCAAAGCCTGGACTACAGCCAGTATCTGGACGCACAGGGCAGCCAGTTGCTGGTGTCGGCTGCGCGTTATCGCGCTGAGCCGGGCACGCGTGTGCGGCTGAAGGATGGCAGCGATGTCACCCCGCGCCGTGAAAGCGAGCGTTATTCGATCGGCCTTGGACAGTCACTGATGATTGCGCCGGATGAGTGGGTCAATGTGTCCGGGCGCTTGTATTCGGTGAGTGACCACATCGAAGATCGGCGTGCAGGGCAGCTCGAATACGACACGTATGTGCGCGCACTGTCATTCGAGGGCGACTGGCGCAAGGCGGATGCGCGTCGGCTGCGCATCGTCAGTGCCGGGGTTTATCAGGGCCTGGATTACCTTGGGGCCCGTAGCGATGCCGACTACGACATGGACTTCTTGCGCTTTCGGGTGTCTGCCTTGCAGAGCGACCAGCTGTTTGACAGCGGGCAGGGCGTGGCGTCGGCGGCGCTTTACTGGAGTGACGACAGGGTGCCCGACAGTGAGCGAGCGGTGTTCGGTGGGCAGCATTTCGGCCGTGGTTACCCCCGTGACCAAGCTGCTGGCGACAAGGGGTGGGGGGTAGCCTACGAGCTGAACTACAGCATTAGACCGGGTGACGGCTGGCTGAAGTTGCTGCAGCCCTATGCCGTGCTCGATGCCGCCCAGGCTTGGTACAACGGTGGGCCATTCGAGGATGCCCACATGAGCTCGGTGGCGCTGGGCCTGCGCCTGGGCGATGGGCGCTTTGGCAGTGTGGCGGTTGAAGTGGCCAAGCCGTTGGCGGATGTGGCGCTGGACAGCTTGAACCGTGGGCCGCGGTTGATGCTGACCATCAGCTATCAGCTTGAGTGAGGTTGCCTGTGGAGGCGAGGCCCTGTGTCGCGAAAGGGGGCGCACGGCGCCCCCAGGTTTCTCAGTGGGTAGTAAAGCGCAGATGCACCGGTGAAGAGCTGGGCGTCAGCGCCAGTGCCAGCTGCGTGCGGTTGTGCATATGGGTGAGGCGCAACACCTGCGAGACGTACAGTTTGACGGTGTTCTCGGTAATCCCCAGCTCGCAGGCAATCTGATAGTTGGTCTTGCCCTTGCTCACCAACCGGGCGACCTCCAGTTGGCGCGGCGAAAGCTTCTCGAACGCCGCAGGCAGCTCGCTTTCAGGCTCTTCGCCATCGGTGGCGCGGCGGTGCACGCCTTGGCCGCGGGCTTTTTCCAGGTCCTGATAAAGCTCGTCGATGCACCCTGCCAGGTCTTGCAGGCGCTGGTTGAGGTTACCCAAGTCCTGGAAGTTGGCTTTGCGCTCGCGCAGCACCTGCTCCTGCCGGCGCAAACCTTCGAGCAATTCGTCGAGGTCCATCGGCTTCTGGTAGTAATCGGCGAAGCCCTCGCGCAGGGCGCGGATCACATCCTGCTTCTCGGCGCGGCCGGTGAGCATGATCGCTTCGAACATGCGCTGGCGCCCGGCAACTTCCTTCAGCGCCCGAACCAGTTCGATGCCATCGCGCTCGGGCATGTGCAGGTCGCACAACACCAGCCCAATCGCCTCATCCGCTACATAGCGCTCGATGGCTTCGTCGGTGGAATGAGCCGCCACGCAATGGTGGCCCTGGTTTTCGAGGAACTCGCACAACTGTTCGACGATCAGGGGCTGGTCATCGACCACCAGAACCTTCACCTCACTAAATGACTTGTTCACGATCAACTCCCTGTTCGTAAGCGGCCCTGCTCCCGGGCCAGACGCTCTGGCAGCTTAACCATAGACGCTGCTGGCGACCCTGTACAACGCATGTACAAGTTATCGGACAACGGGATTGATTATTGGATCCATACAGCTGTGAGCATGAACCCGGCCAGCACATAGGGCACGAAGGCTTGTTTGTCGCCCATTTGTTCGGTCAGTGCCTGCAGGCGCTTCTTCACTTTGGGGTTGAGCAGGGTCCACAGCCGACGGCGCATGAGCAGCCACACCAGCACGCTGACGCCAGCACCGATGAAGGTGCCGAGCACGTATTGCGGGCTGGTTGCCAAGGCCAGAGCGCCCATCAATTTGACGTCGTCGGCGCCGAAGCGGCCGAGCATGTAGCCGGGCAAGGTCAGCAGCATGACGATTGCCAGTGCCCAGCCGGCCTCACTGGCGTCGGCACCGATCCAGCTGTGGCCAGTGACGAACAGCCAGACCAGGGCGCACGCTGCGACGCCCAAGGTCAGCATGTTGGCGATCTGGCGTTCGCGAATATCCTGTTCAGAGCACAAGGCAAGCCACATCAGGAGAACAATGCTTTGCATTGGCAGGTCGCCATCCCTATTCGTTGAACACGTCTACCCGTTCACTCAGGTGTCTTTATCAGGGTAGACGCGATCTGACGAACGGGCTATTTGCAGGCTACTTGGCTCTGCCTGGCGGGTAATTGCCCAGCACTTGGCTCACGGTCTTCTGAATGGCGCTGTTGCGCTCGTCGGGGCTGGGCGGGTAGTTGTTCATGATCTGCTCGGCACTGCCGCGCCAGACCAGCTTGCCGTCACGGCCGTCGAACATGTCGACCTGGATGGTCGCTACCTTGTAGTCGACGCTGCGAGTCTCGTTGTACATCGGCCCGCCCCAGTAACCTCCCCAATAGCCACCCCAGCCGCCGCCATAGTTGGTGGTGATCTGTTGCTGGCGCTGCTCGACGATCAGGTAGGCCCGCACCTTGAGGTCAGGCCGGGCATTGCCCTGGGCCGGGCGCAGGCCGCGCTGGTCGAGCTGGTCGGTAACGGCGGCGCGGATGCGCTGTTCGGTGAGGTCGCTCTTGATCCGTGGATCATCCGGGCGGTATTGCAGGCCCGGCTCCTGCCACGCCCAGCTGCGGTAGGCGGCGAAATCGCGGCTGGCGTCGAAATCCTGCTGGACGTTGTTGCTGGAGCAAGCCGCCAGCAATAACGCGAATGACAGTAGAACGAGACGACGCAACATGATGGTTCTCCGTTAGGTGTTAACTGGGAGGATAGCCGCTGAGTGCCTTGTGTACCGATTCGCGCAAGGCGCTTTCGCGATCGCGTGGCGAGCCTTTGTCGCTGCCGCTTTCCGCGCTCGCGCTCCACACCGGCTGGCCGTCGCGGGCATCGAACAGGTCGATGCGCACCACCATCACTTCAACTTCGTAAGTGCGCACGATCGGCACGCTGCCATAGGCGCCGTAGCCGTTGCGATAACCGCCGAAACCGACGCCACCGTAGGGGGACGGGCCGTAATACGGGTCGTAGTAGTCGTAATCACGTACCTGGCGTAATCGCCGTTCCAGCCGCATGTCGGCACTCACCAGCAGGTCGCCGGCGGCGCCCCGGGCCGGGCGCAGGCCGTGCTGGTCGAGTGCGCCACTGACCGCGTCGGCCAGCTGCGCTGGGTCGGCATCGGCAGTGCCACTTGGCAGCTGGCCACCCCGCCAGCTCCAGCTGCGGTAGCGCCCATAATCGCGCGCCGGTGCCGGGTAGGCACTGGCGTCGAAGGTGGTAGCCGCTTGCGCGGGGGCGGGTGGTAGTGGGCGGCTGCTGGCAACGTAAGGGTTGCTGCCCTGGCAAGCGCAGAGGGCGAGCGGCAGCAAGGCCAGGCATAACAGGCGGTACGGCATGGATTCCTCCCGGCGGGCAGGTCAGCGGGGGCGGCACATCCAGTGCAGGTAGCGGCCCAGCCCGGCAAAGCTTGGGTGACGGCGGTGGGCCAGTTCCATTTCCAGCAAGTCGAGCAGTTCGGCCTTGGCCTGGAAGTCCTTGGGCATGTAGTCGTGGAACACTCTCACACCACTCTCGCTTTCGACTTGCCAGATAGGCTCAAGTTGCGCCTTGAGTTCACGCGGATCAAGCGGT
Organism: Pseudomonas sp. LFS044; assembly: GCF_047978245.1. Lineage (NCBI taxonomy): Bacteria > Pseudomonadati > Pseudomonadota > Gammaproteobacteria > Pseudomonadales > Pseudomonadaceae > Pseudomonas > Pseudomonas sp. LFS044. The sequence goes on along the minus strand of NZ_JBFPFX010000014.1, from coordinate 22,029 downwards.
TTTTGTGGGGTCAGGCTCTGCTTTTCACCTTCCAGGCGGTTGCTGCGCAGCTTGCGGAAATGGCCCTTGAGCAGGTTGCGATAAACCAGTGCGTCGCGGTTGTAGAAGGCCAGCGACAACCAGCCGCCGGGTGCGGTCAGTTGGTGCAGCACCGGCAGGATGCTTTCCGGTTCGGCCAGCCATTCGAGCACGGCGTGGCACAGCACCAGGTCGTAGGGCTCGGTAAGTTGGCCAAGCAAGTCCTGCCAGGGCGCCTGGATGAACGTGGCGGCCTGGCCGGCCTCGGCAAAGCGCGCGCGGGCGCCCTCAAGCATGGGGGCGGCAGGTTCTGCGAGGGTCACGTGGTGGCCGCGCTGGGCCAGCCACAGGGCCATGTGGCCGAGCCCGGCACCGATGTCGAGGACCCGCAGCGGGCGGTCGGGCAGGGCGTCGGCCAGGTCGGCTTGCAGCACAGCCAGCCGGATGGCGCCCTTGGCACCGCCGTAGATCTTCTCGGCGAAGCGGGTGGCCAGCTCATCGAAGTGACGGTCGTTCATCGGGCGAAACGCCTTTCAGTGTCGGCCAGCTTGGCCCGTACCACCTGCTCCATGTCCAGGCCCAGTTCGCTGCAGAGCAGCAGCAGGTAGAGGACGACGTCACCCACCTCCTGCCCGGCGTGAGCGAGTTTGTCGTCAGGCAGCTGGCGCGATTGGTCTTCGCTGAGCCATTGGAAGATTTCCACCAGCTCGGCCATTTCGACGCTGGCGGCCATGGCCAGGTTCTTCGGGCTGTGGAAGCCGCCCCAGTCGTTGTTGTCACGGATCTGGTGCAGCCGTTTGGTGAGTTCTTGCAGGTTCATTGCGGGTCTCCTAGTGCCGCATAGCTTCGGTGGAGGCCTGTTGCAAAGCAAGTGGATTCGGGGCTGCGCAGCAGCCCTGGGCGTCAGAGCAAGGCCCATCTCCCGACCATGTGCAGCAGTTCGCCATGGCCATCCAGGCGCAGCTCACCCGTGGGACCTGCCGCGCTGGCGCTCAACACCACCTCCGAAGGCAACCGCACCGGCTTGCGAAAATCCACTTCGAAGGCATACCCGCTGTGCGGCAGGTGCCCGCCCAGCGCGGCCAAGGCCATGGCCTTGCTCCACATGCCATGGGCAATCGCCTTGGGGAAGCCGAACAGCCGAGCGCTGGCGGTGCTCAGGTGAATCGGGTTGTAGTCGCCACAGACTTTGGCGTAGCGCCGGCCGATATCGCTGTCGGCGTACCAGCGCGTCGCTTCAGGCAATGTCGGCGGTTCGCGTTCTTCGTGCTCATCGGCTGAGCCCTCGAGCTTCAGGCCGCGCACCAGCATGCGGCTGGTTTCGCGCCACAGCAGGCCAAGGCCATCTTCGGCCTCGGTAATCAGGTCGAAGGTGCCGCCCTTGGTATGCGCCTGCAGGTTGTCGGCATACACCGCGAAGCGCAGTCCATCGATGCCGCCCAACGGGCGCAGCACTTCGATGCGGTTGTGCAGGTGCACCAGGCCGAGCAACGGGAAGGGGAAGCCGGGCGCCGTCAGCAATTGCAGTTGCAGGGTGAAGGCCATCACATGCGGGTAGGTGCCCGGCAGGCGGCCGTCCTCGGTAAAGTGGCAGAGCCGCCGATAGGCTGCGAGGTTGTCGGGCTGCACGCGAATGAAACAGCGCAGGCCATCTGCTGGCAGCGTGTTGCCGCTGATCTTGCGTTTGCTGGCCGCGCGCAGGTAAAGGCTGGCGCGCGAGTCGGGGCTGTTCAGGTCGTGCCATTGCCGGTTCATGCTCAAGCCCCCATCAATGCCTGGCCACAAACACGCAGTACCTGGCCGTTGACCGCACCGGAACCGGGCTGGCTCAGCCAGGCGATGGCTTCGGCGACATCCTGCGGGCGACCGCCCTGACCCAGCGAACTGAGGCGCCGCCCAGCTTCGCGCAGGCCCATTGGCATAGCGGCGGTCATGTGGGTTTCGATAAACCCGGGTGCCACGGCATTGATGCTGCCGCCGCGCTCGGCGAGTTTTGGCGCCCAGGCTTGCGCAAAACCGATCAGCCCGGCCTTGCTCGCGGCGTAGTTGGCCTGGCCGCGATTGCCGGCGATGCCGCTGACCGAGGCCAGCAGCGTGATACGAGCGTTCTCGCCCAGCGCGCCGCCATCGTACAGTGCCTGGGTCAGCACCTGCGGGGCCTTGAGGTTGACGGCCATCACCGCGTCCCAGTATTCCGGGGTCATGTTGGCGAGGGTCTTGTCACGGGTGATGCCGGCGTTGTGCACGACGATGTCGATGCCGCCGGGCAACGCTTCCAGCAACTTTGCCGCGGCATCGCCGGCGCAGATATCCAGGCCCAGCGCTTTACCGCCCAGGCGGGCGGCGAGGGCGTCGAGGTCTTGCTGGGCTTGTGGCACGTCAAGCAGCATCACCTCGGCGCCATCCCGGGCCAGGGTTTCGGCAATGGCGGCACCGATACCACGTGCGGCACCGGTTACCAGCGCGCGTCGGCCCGCGAGCGGACGGGTCCAGTCTTCGACCTGGCTGGCGCAGGCCTGCAGGCGCAATACCTGGCCAGAAATGAATGCACTCTTGGGCGAAAGGAAGAAGCGCAAGGCCCCTTCAAGCTGTTCATCCGCGCCCTCGGCGACATACAGCAACTGCGCGGTTGCGCCATTACGCAATTCCTTGGCCAATGAGCGGCTGAAGCCTTCCAGCGCACGTTGGGCGACACTGGCCAGCGGCTCGTCAATGCCTTCGGGTGCGCGGCCAAGGATCACGATATGCGCGCTGGGCGCCAGGCTGCGTACCAAGGGCTGGAAGAATTCGCGCAACTGCTTCAGCTCGTCGCTGTCGGACAAATGACTGGCATCGAACACCACTGCCTTGAGTTTGGGCCCCAGGCCAGCGACCCAGGCAGGCGCTTGCAGGCTTTCGCGATTGAAGCTGTAGATTTCATCGGTCAGGCGCGGGGCGATGGCTTCGACCTGGTTTGCCAAAGGGCCTCCGCCGATGACCAGTGCGCCCTCCACCGGGCGCAGGCGGCCGGCCTGCCAGCGCTCCAGCGGCGCCGGGCTTGGCAGCCCGAGGGCATCGACGAGGCGGCGGCCGAGGTTGGAGTTGGCAAAGTCGAGATAGCGGTCGCTCATGTGCGGGTCTCCTTGAAGGCAAGCATTGAAGTGTGGACCAACTTTGTGGCGGGGTCGTTCGAATGCAGCAAAAACACCTAGGCTTTGTACGGAAAGTGCCTGCGCGACGATCATGCTGCGTTGAAAACAGGCTCGGAATGCTCATTTGCAACCAGCAAAGTCGGGCGCGACCCCGGCCGTTCCTCGCCTGTTTTCGCCTTGCCTGATCGCCGCTCGGCGACTTTCCGTACAAACCCAAGGCTGTCCGGATCGAATTGTTTAAGGAGGAATCTACGCATGCGTTCACTTCGCCGGGTCGCGATTCTGGGCGGCAACCGAATCCCTTTCGCCCGTTCCAACGGCGCTTACGCCACTGCCAGCAACCAGGCGATGCTCACCGTTACGCTGGAAGGGTTGATCGAGCGTTACCGCTTGCACGGGCTGCGCCTGGGCGAGGTGGTCGCGGGCGCGGTGCTCAAGCACTCGCGCGACATGAGCCTCACCCGCGAATGCGTCCTGGGCTCGCGCCTGTCGCCGCAGACGCCGGCCTACGATATCCAGCAGGCCTGTGGAACAGGGCTGGAGGCGGCGCTGCTGGTGGCCAACAAGATTGCCCTGGGGCAGATCGACAGCGGCATCGCCGGTGGCGTTGACACCACGTCAGATGCGCCAATCGCCGTTAATGAGGGGCTGCGGCGCATCCTGTTGCAGGCCAACCGTGGCAAGGCCTTGGGCGAGCGGCTCAAGCCGTTCCTGCAACTGCGCCCCGGCCACCTGAAGCCCGAGCTACCCCGCAATGGCGAGCCGCGTACCGGGTTGTCGATGGGCGAACATTGCGAGCGCATGGCGCAAACCTGGCAGATCGGCCGTGCCGAACAGGATGAGTTGGCGCTGCTCAGCCACCAGCACCTGGCGGCGGCGTATGCCGAGGGCTGGCAGGACGACCTGCTCACACCGTTTATGGACCTTACCCGCGACAACAACCTGCGGCCGGACCTGACGCTCGAGCAACTGAGCAAGCTCAAGCCTTCTTTCGACCGCAGCGGGCTGGGCACATTGACAGCCGGCAACTCCACACCACTGACCGACGGTGCTTCGCTGGTGCTGCTGGGCACCGAACAATGGGCTCAGGCTCAGGGGTTGCCGGTGCTGGCCTACCTGGTCGATGGCGAAACCGCAGCGGTGGACTTCGTCAAAGGCCAGGAAGGGCTGCTGATGGCGCCGGTCTACGCCGTGCCGCGGCTGCTGGCGCGCAATGGCCTGAGCCTGCAGGACTTCGACTACTACGAGATCCACGAGGCCTTCGCTGCGCAGGTGCTGTGCACGCTCAAGGCTTGGGAAGACGCCGATTACTGCCGTGAACGGCTGGGGCTGGATGCCCCGCTTGGCGCGATTGACCGCAGCAAGCTGAACGTGAAGGGCAGTTCGCTGGCCGCCGGGCACCCGTTTGCCGCCACCGGTGGGCGAATTTTGGCCAACCTGGCCAAGCTGTTGGCAACGGCAGGGAAGGGCCGCGGGCTGATTTCAATCTGCGCGGCGGGCGGCCAAGGGGTGACGGTAATCGTCGAGCGGTGAGCCTCTGACGAGCTGCAGTGGTAGGCTTGTCTGCTCACAACTACAAGAATTGCCTATGTCGAGTATCGGACAGCCGCGCGCTATTCCTGCCCTGGACCACCTGCCCAGGGCACTCTACGCCCGGGCCGAGAGCTTGGGGGCAGGGTCGTGGACCACGCGCCATAGCCATGACTGGGTGCAGTTTTCCTACGCCATCAGTGGCGTATTGGGTGTGTACACCCGTGACGGCAGTTACTTCGCACCGCCGCAGTGGGGGGTGTGGATCCCGGCCGATGCCGAACATGAAGTGGTGACGTCCGGGCAGGCTGAAATGCGCAGCCTGTATGTCCGCCGCGATGCGTGCCCGTGGGCGCCGGCACAATGCCGGGTGCTGGAGGTAACGCCGCTGGCGCGCGAATTGATCAAGGCGTTCTGCCTGTTCCCGGCGGATTATCCGGAGGGTGACAGTGATGAAGCGCGCCTGGTTGCGGTGCTGCTCGACCAACTGCGGACGCTGCCTGAGGTGGGCTTTTCGCTTCCGTTGCCGCGCCATCCTGGGCTGCTGGCGCTGTGCAATGGCCTGATCGCTGCGCCCGATCAGGTGCAGACCTTGCAACAGTGGGCACGGGAACTGGGGTGCTCGGAGAAGACCCTGATGCGGCTGTTCCAGCGTGAAACCGGGCTGAGTTTCCGTAACTGGCGCCAGCGTATGCGGCTGTTGTCGTCGCTGGCCTTGCTGGAGGCGGGGGAGAGCGTGACCGATGCGGCGTTGGGCTGTGGGTATGATTCGACTTCGGCTTACATTGCCGCTTTCAAGCAGATGTTTGGCTCAACCCCGGGCGAGCTGAAATTGTAGCGTTGGCTGCACTGGCCTCATCGCCGGCAAGCCGGCTCCTACAGGTACAGTGCGAGCTTGAAGGCCTGCGCAGTACCTGTGGGAGCCGGCTTGCCGGCGATGGGGCATTACTGGCAACCGATCAGGTACGGAAACGCCGCACCAGCGAATCCAGCTCATTCGACAACCCGGCCAGGCTCTGCGAATCCTGCCGGGCCGCCTGGGCCAGCTCGGCCACCAGCTGCGCATCGCCGTGGATCTGGCTGATATGGCGGTTGATGTCCTCGGCCACCTGGTGCTGCTCCTCCGCCGCCGTGGCGATCTGCGTGTTCATGTCGCGAATGATGTCCACCGATTCGCGGATCTGGCCAAAGCTGTCGCGGGCCAGGCCAATGCGGCTGACCGACTGCTGCGACACTTCGAGGCTGGCGTGCATCTGCTGGGCCACTTCGGCGGTGCGGCTGGCCAGGTTGCCCAGCAGGCCATCGATCTCGGCGGTGGAGTCAGCAGTGCGCTTGGCCAGGGCCCGCACTTCGTCGGCGACCACGGCAAAACCACGCCCCTGTTCGCCCGCGCGGGCGGCCTCGATGGCGGCATTCAGCGCCAGCAGGTTGGTCTGTTCGGCAATCGAGCGGATGGTGCCGAGGATCGACTGAATGGCATTGCTGTCACGCTCAAGTTGCTGGATCGACTGCGCTGACTGTTCGATCTCCTGGCTCAGCCGATCAACGCTGTTCACCGCCGCATCGATCTGCTGCTGCCCTTCACGTGCCTGCTGTTGGCCGCTGTCTGCCGACTGCGCGGCCTGGCTGCAGGAGCGGGCGACTTCGTTGGCGGTGGCGACCATTTCGTGGAAGGCGGTGGATACCATGTCCACGGCTTCACGCTGACGCCCGGCAGCCTCGGCCATATCGCCGGACACCCGGGTGGAGCTGGTGGAGGTTGCGAGGATCTTGCTGGCAGCCGAGCCGATGTGTTGAATCAGGCTGCGGATGGCACCCAGGAACTGGTTGAACCAGCTGGCCAGTTGCGCGGTTTCGTCACGGCCGCGCACTTCGAGGTTGCGGGTCAGGTCGCCTTCGCCCTGGGCGATGCCCTCGAGGCCGCTGGAGACACTGTTGATGGGGCGCACGATGAGCTTGGCGAACGCCGCGCCGACCACGGCAAACAGGGCAGCGAGGATGAGCGCGATGCTGCCGACCAGCCAGGTCAGGCGGGTGGTGGTCTGCATCACTTCGCCTTGCTGGATCAGGCCGATGAAGGTCCAGCCGAGCTTCTCGTCGGGGTAGACGTTGGCCATGTAGCGCACACCGCCGAGGTCGACCTCAACCAGGCCTTTACCGGCCTTGGCCAGCTCCGCATAACCGTCACCAAAGCTGGCCAGCTGCTTGAAGCTGTGGCTGGCATCGCGCGGGTCGACCATCACGTTGCCGTTGTTTTCCATGAGGATCAGATAGCCGCTTTCGCCCAGCTTGATCTGCTGGACGATCTCGGTCAGGCCCTTGAGCGACACGTCGATATTGACCACGCCACCGGGGTTGCCGAGCTGATTGGCGACGGAGCGCACGGTGCTGACCAGCACGGCATCATCGCCTGCCCAGTAGTAAGGCGCTGTGCGCAGGGTCTTGCCGGGGTTGGCCATGGCGGCCTGGTACCACGGGCGAGTGCGCGGGTCGTAGTTGCTCATGCTCGGGTCGCCGGGCCAGAACGCGTAACCACCGTCCTTCAGGCCGTAGGACACATAGGCATAGTCGGGGTGGCTGGTGGCCAGGCGGGTGAACAGTTCGAACAGCGCCTTGTCTTGCTCGCCGGGGGCAATCTGCGCGGCGTCGGCGCTGATGTGCTTCTTGATGGTCTCGCCGGCACCTGTAACCTGCGGCAGGCTGGCCAGGTAATCGACGTTTTGCGTGATGCCCTGGAAGAACAGGTTCATCGCATTGCTGACCTGGCGGATTTCCCGGCTGCTGCTGTCGAGGAATCCTTCGCGGGCTTCACCCCGCAAGTTGATGACCACCAGCGTGGCCACAAGGACGATGGGCAACGCGGCGATCACCGCGAAGGCCCAGGTCAGTTTCTGTTTGATGTTCATCGACGCTCCCGGAATTTATTTTTTTCGACACGCGAGGCAGGTATTTCTGCATCGGCAGCGTCCGGGATTTTTTGAGCGAAAATGCCCGTATTTATTGGGCAAAGTCGGGTTTGGCGACTATTCGGTCGGCTTAAGGCTAATATGGCATACCAAAAAGCTGATTACGTGCTCAAAGCTTCAGTGGCAGCACTCGCCTCCGTTTGCCAGGTCTTTGAGAATCGGGCAGTCGGGCCGATCATTGCCTTTGCAGTGGGCAACCAGCTCACCCAGCGTATCGCGCAGGCTGACCAGCTCCTCGATACGCCGGTTCAGCTCATCGATGTGCTGCAAGGCCAGCGTCTTGACGTCGGCACTGGCGCGTTGCCGGTCCTGCCACAGGGTGAGTAGCTTGCCGACCTCTTCCAGCGAAAACCCCAGGTCGCGGGAGCGTTTGATGAACGCCAGGCTGTGCAGGTCTTGCGCCTGGTACAGGCGGTAGCCGCTGTCGCTGCGGGTAGCCGGCTTGAGCAGGCCGATGGACTCGTAATAGCGGATCATCTTGGTGCTGAGCCCGCTGCGGCGGGCGGCCTGGCCGATGTTCATTGCTCCTCCTGCTGGGTGCTGGACGGTTTCCAGGTTTTCAACCACAGGGCATTGCTCACCACGCTGACACTGGACAGCGCCATGGCGGCGCCAGCCAGCACCGGGTTGAGGTAACCCAGCGCGGCCAAAGGGATGCCGATCAGGTTATAGATGAACGCCCAGAACAGGTTCTGGCGGATTTTCGCATAGGTTTTGCGGCAGATTTCCAGGGCGGCCGGCACCAGGCGCGGATCGCCACGCATCAGGGTGATGCCGGCGGCCTGCATGGCCACATCGGTGCCACCGCCCATGGCGATGCCTATGTCGGCGGCGGCCAAGGCCGGGGCGTCGTTGATACCATCGCCCACCATCGCCACCACGCCGCCCTTTTTCAGTTCGGCCACGGTGGCGGCTTTGTCGGCGGGCAATACTTCGGCGTGCACATCATCGATGCCGAGGCTATCGGCTACCACGTTGGCGCTGCCGCGGTTGTCTCCGGTCAGGAGGTGGCTGCTGATGTGTTGTGCGTGCAGGGCGGCAATCGCCTGATCGGCGCCGGGCTTCAGGCTGTCACCGAAGGCGAACAGGCCAAGCACGCGTGGTTGCGCGCCACGTTCGATCAGCCACGACAGGGTGCGGCCTTCGGCTTCCCAAGCCTGAGCCAGGGTGGCCAGGTCGCCAGGTTGCAGGCCGCTTTCGTCTAGCAGGCGGCGGTTGCCTAGCGCCAGCTCGCGGCCTTCCACACGGCCAGCGATGCCACGGCCGGTAAGGGACTGGCTGTCGGCCACGGTTGGAACGTTCAGGCCCTGCTCGCTGCAGGCATCCAGTACAGCCTTGGCCAGGGGATGTTCGCTGCCCCGTTGCAAAGCGCCGGCCAGGCGATGCAGCTCGCCGCTGTCATCCACTACTGCCTGGCTGTGAACTACGCGCGGGCTGCCGGAGGTGAGCGTGCCGGTCTTGTCGAACACTACACGGTTCACCGCATGGGCACGCTCCAGTACCTGCGCATCCTTGATCAGAATGCCGTGGCGCGCGGCCACCCCGGTGCCGGCCATGATCGCTGCAGGTGTGGCCAGGCCAAGGGCGCAGGGGCAGGCAATGACCAGCACGGCGACGGCATTGATCAGCGCGGTCTCCAGCGCTGCACCCGCCAGCCACCAGCCAATCAGCGTGAGCAATGCGACCACCAGTACGGCCGGGACGAACACTTGGCTGACCCGGTCCACCAGTTTCTGGATCGGTGCCTTGGCTGCCTGAGCGTCTTCGACCAGGCGGATGATCCGCGCCAGCACGGTCTCGGTACCCAAAGCCTGGGTGCGCACCAACAATCGGCCTTCACCGTTGATGGCGCCACCGGTCACATTGTCACCCGGTTGCTTGGGCACCGGCAGGCTTTCGCCGCTGATCAGGGCTTCGTCAGCGTGGCTGCTGCCTTCTTCCACTTTGCCATCGACCGGGAAGCGCTCACCGGGCTTGACCAGCACCAGGTCACCCAGCTGCAACCGAGCAATCGCGACGTCTTCCTCGCGGCCATCTATCAGCCTGACCGCCCGCTCGGGGCGCAGTGCTTCGAGGGCACGTATGGCACTGGCGGTCTGGCGCTTGGCCCGGCTTTCCAGGTATTTGCCCAGCAGCACCAGGGCGATGACCACTGCCGACGCCTCGAAGTACAGGTGCGGTGCCATGCCGGCAGGGGCCTGGGCCCACTGATACAGGCTCAGGCCATAGCCAGCACTGGTGCCCAGTGCCACCAGCAGGTCCATATTGCCGGTACCGGCGCGCACCGCCTTGTAGGCGGCCACATAGAAGCGTGCGCCAAGGATGAACTGCACCGGCGTGGCCAGAAGGAACTGTACCCAGGCGGGCAACATCCAGTGCAGGCCAAATGGCTGCACCAGCATCGGCAGTACCAGTGGCATGGCCAGCACCAGGGCGGCGCCAACCGCCAGGCGTTCCTTGCGCAGGCGGCGGTGTGCTTGCTGTTGTTCGTCTTTATCGGGCTGCGGCAGGCTGGCGCTGTAGCCGGCCTTTTCCACCGCGCCGATCAGCAGGTTGTCATCCAGGGCCTCTAGCACCTCAAGGTGGGCGCGTTCGCTGGCCAGGTTGACACTGACCTGCTCAACCCCCGCCAGCTTGCCGAGGGCGCGCTCGACCCGGCCGACGCAGCTGGCGCAGGTCATGCCGCCGATCTGCAACTCGACGGCCCGGGTCGGCACGCCGTAGCCGGCGCTGCGCACGGCATCGACCAGGGCGGGCAAGCTGTCGGCCGGGGCCTGGACCCGGGCCTGTTCGGTGGCGAGGTTGACGCTGACGTGTTCAGCGCCGCTGACTTTGCGCAAAGCGCGCTCGACGCGGCCAGCACAGCTGGCGCAGGTCATGCCGGAAATCGGCAGGTCGAAAACGGTGGATGCGGACATGGCTCTCCTCCTTGGACAGGCCACCAGCATCAACCTTGCCATGTGGGGAAGGTCAATACTCCAGATTGGCGCGTCTGAGCTCCAGCCCATTGTGGCCCATGGCAATGCGGTATTTGTTGATCTGGCCCGCCTGCAGCGTCAGCCGTGTGCTGCGCTGGTCCTCGATGCCGGGGGCGCAACCCGGCATCTGCCCGGGCAGCAAGCGCAAGCGCACGTCGATTGGGCCGGGCGGCAGGTTGAACGAGGTCGACTGCTCCTGGAACAGGCGCCCGGAAAGCTGATCGTTGAGGTACACGCCGATTTCGCAACTGGTGGCCACTTCCAGACGTTCCCGCGAAATGATCAGCACGCTGTAGTCCGAGTTGCCCTCGGCACTGGCCGGTGGCACAACCGCCAGCGCGGTCATTAGCCCGGCAACGCCCACTGCTGCCCTGAACATGAAGAATCTCCTGCTTGCCAAATCGTCAATGGCGCAGCTTGGCCGAGGTTTGCGCGGATTTCCAGCCCGGCCGTTCAACGCAGAACTTGACCTTGCCCCGGTGGCAAGCTTGAAACTGCGTAAAACCCCTAAGGAGGCAACACCCATGCAAGTGTTCAATGTTCAAGGCATGACCTGCGGCCATTGCGTGAAAGCGGTGACCCGTGCGGTGCAGGAACAGGATGTGAATGCTCAGGTGGAGGTCGACCTGGCTGGCAAGCAAGTGCGTGTACAAAGCGCGCTGTCGGCCGAGCAGCTGCTGGCGGCAATCCGTGATGAAGGTTATGTGGCCGAACAGGCTTGAGCGTGAAGGGGCCGCACGTCAGCCCCTAGTTTGTTGCAAATGTTTTCATGCTGATGGCGCCCACTGCAGGTAGACTTGTGCGCTTGCTTAGCCTGCTATGGATTCCTGATGAACCTGCGAATGGTGCTGATCCTGGGCGCATTGAGTGCGTTCGGGCCGTTGGCGATCGACTTCTACCTGCCTGCCTTCCCGGCGATGGCGCAGGCGTTCGCCACCGATGAAAAACATGTACAAACCACCTTGGCTGCCTACTTCCTGGGCCTGTCGCTCGGGCAGTTGGCCTACGGCCCGGTAGCCGACCGCTTTGGCCGGCGCATACCGCTGCTGTTTGGTGTAGCGCTGTTCACCCTGGCGTCGCTGGCCTGCGCCTACGCCCCCAACCTCGACACGTTGATCGTGGCGCGCTTTGTCCAGGCCTTGGGTGGATGTGCCGGGATGGTGCTGTCGCGGGCGATCGTCAGCGACAAGTGCGACCCGGTGGCCTCGGCCAAGGTGTTCTCGCAGCTGATGCTGGTCATGGGGCTGGCGCCGATCCTCGCGCCGATGCTTGGCGGTGTGCTGGTGAACGTGGCCGGCTGGCAGTCGATCTTCCTCACTTTGAGCTTGTTCAGCGCCGCCTGCCTGGTCGCAGTCGGCCTGGGGCTGCCGGAGAGTTTGCCTGCGCATATGCCACGCCAGCCGCTTTCAGGCGCATTGCGCCAGTACCTGCGGCTGCTGGCTGATCGGGTGTTCGTTGGGCATGCCTTGACCGGGGGAATTGCCATCGCCGGGATGTTTGCCTACATCGCCGGTTCGCCTTTCGTATTCATCAAGCTCTATGGCGTACCGGCCGAGCATTACGGCTGGTTGTTCGGCACCAACGCAGCGGGCTTCATTCTGGTGGCGCAAATCAATGCGCGCCTGCTGGCCAAGCGTGGCCCGGCGTTCCTGCTGGTGCGCGCAGTCTGGTTGTACCTGGCGGCAGGGTTGGTGTTGCTGGGTGTTGCAGCGCTGCGCCCGGCGCACCTGTGGCCACTGCTGGTGCCGCTGTTTGTCTGCATCTCGAGCCTCGGCTGCATCATCCCCAACGCTTCGGCCTGCGCCATGAGTGGCCAGGGCGCACGCGCAGGCAGTGCCTCTGCACTCATGGGTTGCCTGCAGTTCAGCGTCGCGGCCGGGGCCGCAGCGTTGGTCGGCCTGCTGCACGACGGCAGTGCGGTACCCATGACCTTGGTCGTCAGCCTGTGTGGGGCACTGGTGGTCAGTGTCGCGCTGTTGACCCACCGTTTGCAGGCCAGGCGTCCGGCATGAGGGTGTGGGGGGCCTGTAGGCGGGCCTCCAGGGTGAGCACGAAGGCGCGCGCTTCGGCCTCGCTGCGGAAACTCACAACATGCTGGTCGAGCCGGACCTGCCAGGGGCAGTTGGGGTTACGGTTCGACGCACTGACGACAATCTTCATCGCGGCATACCTCCGAATAGGGGGAGAGCGGACCTAGTGTAGCGCTGTGGCCACGTGGCGCCATGGCCGGCGTGAGTGTCCTGACTGGCGGTCGGGGCGCTTGTCCGCGAGTTGTGTCAGCCGTATCCAGGTGCAATGCCTGGATACGTGTAGAAGGTTCGCTTTTGTTTGCGCTATTTAGGGAACGACGCTGTCGGCAGAGTCGCTGGCCACGTGGGGCCATTCTTCCTGCTGCGGTATTTCTTCCCTTCCACCTCTCGGTTCCTGCCAGTTTTAGACGCCAGCGGCCAAACCTTGCGCCGGTTCGATCCCCGAGAGGGTGGCCATACCCATTCCACTTCAACACTGCAAGCCGGTGGGGCAGCTGCCGTAGTGCCCATTCGTGCGGCTTATACTGACCCAGGTGCCAGGCTCCCAGCTGCTGGGATGGCTACCGTCGTTGCCAGGCTTTGCCATTGGAAATCAGATGTGATCTTGCAGGGAGTTGAAGGACATGAGTGCAGTCAGCAGTATCAGTCAGATTGCCGGCCTGATGGCCGACCCCAAGCGCAGCGCGATGTTGTGGGCGCTCATAGATGGCATGCCGCGACCAACCGATGAGCTGGCGATGATAACGGGGCTGACCTCATCGTCAGCCTGCGCGCATCTGTCGTTGTTGTCTTCTGCAGGTTTGCTCAGGCTCGAAGCGCGGGGCCGCAAGCGCTACTTCCGGCTGGCAACGCCCCAGGTGGGGGCTGCAGTCGAAGCGTTGGCCAGCGTACAGCTTGGAGGCGAAAAAGGGGGGCAGGCGACACCGCTGCAGATGCCGATGTCGATGCGCCGGGCCCGCCGCTGTGGTGATCATCTAGGCGGCGAACTGGCGGGTGAGCTGTATCACCGCCTGGTGGTTGCAGGCTGGCTGGAGGGCGGCGTGCAGCAGATGATGGTCAGTGACGAGGGACGGGCGCAGTTGGCCAGCATCGGCGTTTACATCGATGCGCTGGCACCCCGTCAGCGAAAGGGCTGCGTGATTTGCCACTGCAATGAGTGGAGCGATCAGGGGCCGCATCTGGGCGGAAGCCTGGGGCAGGCGTTGCTCAGGTTGTTCCTGCAGTCGGGCTGGATTCGCGAGGCCGACAACACGCGGGCGTTGCAGATATCGGCCTTGGGTATTCAGCAGATCAATCGCATTGCCCGCGTGCCGACGTTGCAGGTGGGGTGACCGCAACGCCGCGCCCGGTCAGACCAGGCGTGCGTCCAGGCTGTTCTGCGCCAGGCGACGAGCCTGGTCTTCGGTCATGCCCAGGTGGGTGTGCAGGGCATGGAAGTTTTCGGTGACGTAGCCGCCAAAGTAGGCCGGGTCGTCCGAGTTGACCGTTACCTTCACGCCGCGCTCGAGCATGTCGAGGATGTTGTGCTGGCTCATGTGATCGAACACGCACAGTTTGGTGTTGGACAATGGGCAGACGGTGAGCGGGATCTGCTCGTCGATGATGCGTTGCATCAGGCGCTCGTCTTCGATGGCGCGCACGCCATGGTCGATGCGCTTGATCTTGAGCAGGTCGAGGGCTTCCCAGATGTACTCGGGTGGGCCTTCCTCACCGGCGTGGGCCACCGCCACGAAACCTTCGCTGCGGGCGCGGTCGAAGACGCGCTGGAACTTGCTGGGCGGGTGACCTTTTTCGGAGCTGTCCAGGCCGACGGCAATGAACGCGTCGCGGAAGGGCAGGGCCTGGTCGAGGGTCTTGTGCGCTTCGTCTTCGCTGAGGTGGCGCAGGAAGCTGAGGATCAGGCCACTGCTGATGCCCAATTGCTCACGGCCATCCTTGAGTGCCTGATTGATGCCGTTGAGTACCACTTCGAACGGGATGCCACGGTCCGTGTGGGTTTGCGGGTCGAAGAACGGTTCGGTGTGGATGACGTTCTGCGCCTTGCAGCGCTGCAGGTAGGCCCAGGTCAGGTCGTAGAAGTCCTGCTCGGTGCGCAACACGTCCGCGCCTTGGTAATAGAGGTCGAGGAATTCCTGCAGGTTGTTGAAGGCATAGGCGCTGCGCAGCGCTTCGACGTCATTCCAGGGCAGGGCGATCTTGTTGCGCTCGGCCAGGGCGAACAGCAGCTCGGGCTCAAGCGAACCTTCGAGGTGCAGGTGCAGTTCGGCCTTGGGCAGGGCGTTCAACCATTCATACATAGTGGGTGTTCTCGAATCAGGTACGGTTGCCGCCATTCTACAGGGCCTGGCCAGGCATTGCGCCCGGGCAGGCCCTGGAATGCGTCAACCACTGATCAGTTGCACGTCACCAGGTCAGGGCCTCGCCCTTGTAGTTGATGAAACGCAGGCCGCCGTTGCCGCTCTGGGCGTTGATCTGTTCAAGCATGCCACGGGTACTGGTGAGTACATCGATTTCCGCATGCTCGCCGCCCATGTCGGTCTGCACCCAGCCCGGGTGCATGGCCAGCACACAGAGGTCGGGGCGCTGCAGGTCGACCACGAAGCTGTTGATCATGGAGTTCAGGGCGGCCTTACTGGCTTTGTACAGGCAGATCTCGCCGCCATCGGGAATGGTCACGCTGCCCAGGATCGAACTCATGAACGCCAGCACTCCGGACCCTTCACGAACCTGGCCAGCCAGGCGGCGGGCTACGCGGATCGGCGCTACGGCGTTGGTCATGAACAGGTCGCCGATGTCCGTGCGTTGCACGGTTTCCAGGTCTTGCGGCAGGGGGCCCATGACCCCGGCATTGACGAACACCAGGTCGAATACTTCACCTTGCAGGCGCTGCTTCAGGCCGTCGAGCTGAGCGGTGTCATTCATTTCCAGCTGTTCGATGCGTACACCTGGCACCTCTTTCAGTGCGCCGGGGCTCTGTGGGTCGCGCACCGTGGCAATGATGTTCCAGCCATCTTCGTTCAGGCGTTGCACCAGGCCCAGGCCAAGCCCGCGGGAGGCGCCGATGATGAGGGCAGTTCTTGAGGTAGCCATTGGAACCTTCCTTTATCGGTTCAGGAGAAAGGAATTCAGCATACTTCAGGCGGGCTGAATGCGCCTGCATTCACGATTGATTAAAAAACGATCAGTTACGATTGGCCGTGCGCAGACGGGCGCTTCGCTTGTTGGCTAACGGGTTATCCACAGCCTGATCCACAGTTAATGTGCGCAAGCTGCGCTGAAGCCCTGTCGGCTGTTGATTGCTGGATTGGGGATAACTTTCGATGGCTCAGTGCGTTACGGCTGTCATCAAACAGTGATCAAAATATGCTCAATGCATTGCAGGCCATGTTATACGTGGCCTGCAGAGGATTGCCCCAAGCTTATCCACAGCCAGGCCCACAGCAGTTGTGTGCAACCTTCAGCAGGCCTGCAGCAGAATGCGGCCGCGGCTGAGGTCAGCGAGCTGCTGTTGCAGAGCGCTGATGAAGGCCTCGCCCACCGCTATTTGCAGGTCAACCCCATTGGCGGTGAACTGCTCATCCAGCACCAGCCCATCGATTTCCGCCAAACGCAGTTTGACCAAGGCCAGCTCACTGAAGCTGCAGCTGCAGCGGTATTCGCTGCGTTGCACCAACAGCCTTTTCGGCGCCTGTTGCAAGCATTTGTTGGCGCCACCGCCGTAGGCGCGGGCCAGGCCGCCGGTGCCCAGCTGGATGCCGCCATACCAGCGGATCACCAGTACCACCACCTGGTCGCAGTCCTGGGCTTCGATGGCCGCCAGGATCGGCCGCCCGGCCGTGCCGCCAGGTTCGCCATCATCGTTGCTGCGGTATTGCCCGCCCAGTTTCCAGGCCCAGCAGTTGTGCGTGGCGGCGAGGTCGCTGTGCTGTTCGATGAAGCTCATCGCCTCGGCTGCACTGGATATGGGGCCGGCGAGGGTAATGAAACGGCTCTTGCGGATTTCCTCGCGAAATTCGCAGAGGTCGAGCAGGGTAGAAGGCATATATAGATGTCAGGCACTCGGCGCGATGCCGCACCCCTTGAGGATGATGTGGATAAGGTTGTTGCTCGCGTCTTCCATGTCTTGCTTGGTCAGGCGGCTGCGGCCGGTGACCTGGCAGATCTGGGTGGCGAAGTCGGCGTAGTGCTGGGTGCTGCCCCATAGCAGAAAGATCAGGTGCACCGGGTCGACCGGGTCCATCTTGCCGGCGTCGATCCAGGCCTGGAACACTGCGGCCCGGCCTCGGAACCACTCGCGGTAGTCGGCACTGAAATACTCGGTCAGGCAGGTGCCGCCGCTGATCACCTCCATCGCGAAGATCCGTGAGGCCTGGGGGTTGCGCCGGGAGAACTCCATCTTGGTGCGGATGTATTCGCTCAGCGCCGCACCAGGGTCGTCCTCTACGCTCAAAGCGTTGAAGGTGCTGTCCCACAGTTCGATGATGTTGCTCAGCACGGCGATATAGAGCCCGAGCTTGTTGGTGAAGTAGTAATGCAGGTTGGCCTTGGGCAAGCCGGCCTTCAGCGCGATGGTGTTCATGCTGGTGCCCTTGAAGCCATGGCGGGCGAACTCGTCTTCGGCGGCCTGGATGATGGCCTGTTCGTTCTTCTGGCGAATGCGGCCGGCGGGCTTGCCCGAGGCGGAAAGGCGATGCGCAGGGACTTCTAAGGTCATGGACGATTCCGTACAGGTCTGTGGCAACGGATGTCGGACAAGATTACCTGCCTGCGCTCATGTGACAAGCATTAGCGTCACAAGCAGGCATCAGCGTGTCGCGGCCAGGCTTTCGAGGAAGCTTTCCAGCACCAGATTCGGTCGTCGCCCCTTGCGGGTTACCCAGCTCAGGCTCAGGTCATAGAAGCGCTGGGCAGGCTTGAGCGCGCGCAGGCGGCCTTGCTGCACCCAGAAGCTTGCGTAGTGGTCGGGCAGGTAGCCGATGTAACGGCCGGTGAGAATCAGAAACGCCATGCCTTCGCGGTCGGAGGCACTGGCACTGCAGTTGAGCGCCTGGTAGTGCGCCTGAATATCAGCGGGCAGGCGGAATGTCGGGGCGATCGCTTCCTGGTCGTTGAGGCGCTCATCGTCGATCTGCTGGTCGTCGGCATAGAACAGAGGGTGGCCGACCGCGCAGTAGAGCAACGAGCGTTCACTGTACAACGGTTGGTATTCAAGCCCGGAAAGCGGGCTGGTCTGCGGGACCACCCCAACATGCAGGCTGCCGTCCAGCACGCCCTGCTCGACCTGGCTGGGCGCGATCATGCGGATGTGGATACGCACATCCGGGCCGCGGTCCTTGAGTTCCGCCAGGGCGTGGGTGATGCGCATGTGCGGCAAGGTCACCAGATTGTCGGTCAGGCCGATGTTCAGCTCGCCACGCAAGTGCTGATGCAGGCCGTTGACTTCGGTGCGGAACGACTCCAGCGCGCCGAGCAGTTGCAGCGCCGAATGGTAGACCTCGCGGCCTTCCTCGGTCAGCGAGAAGCCCGCGCGGCCACGCTGGCACAGGCGCAGGCCCAAACGTTGTTCAAGGTCGTTCATCTGCTGGCTGATGGCCGAACGGCCGATGCCAAGCACGTTCTCGGCGGCCGAAAAGCCGCCGCATTCAACGACGCTTCGGTAGATTTTCAGCAGGCGGATGTCGAAATCGCTGACTTGAGCGAGAGGGTCGGGGCGTCGGCTCATAAGTTTAGTCTTGCGCTACCTGAAGATTAGAAATGTAGGCTTTTTCAGACTTTATCCGCGTGCCAATTTAGCTGCAACAACATCCATCGTTGCCTATTCGTCTTCCGAGGAACCGCCGATGAACATGCCCGAAACCGCCCCCACCGGTATCGCCAGCCAGCTCAAGCTGGACGCGCACTGGATGCCTTATACCGCCAACCGCAATTTCCATCGCGACCCACGCCTGATCGTGGCGGCCGAAGGTAACTACTTGGTCGACGACAAGGGGCGTAAGATCTTCGATGCCCTGTCGGGGCTGTGGACCTGTGGCGCCGGGCATACCCGCAAGGAAATTGCCGATGCGGTGACGCGTCAGCTGAATACCCTGGACTACTCCCCGGCCTTCCAGTTCGGCCATCCGTTGTCGTTCCAGCTAGCGGAAAAGATCACCGCGCTGACCCCGGGCGACCTGAATCACGTCTTCTATACCAACTCCGGTTCCGAGTGTGCCGACACCGCGCTGAAGATGGTCCGTGCCTACTGGC
This sequence comes from Pseudomonas sp. LFS044, assembly GCF_047978245.1. Lineage (NCBI taxonomy): Bacteria > Pseudomonadati > Pseudomonadota > Gammaproteobacteria > Pseudomonadales > Pseudomonadaceae > Pseudomonas > Pseudomonas sp. LFS044. The sequence continues at coordinate 3,130 of NZ_JBFPFX010000014.1, read as the reverse complement.
GCCTGAAGGGCCAGGCCGCCAAGACCAAAATCATTGGCCGCGCCCGTGGCTACCACGGGGTGAACATCGCCGGTACCAGCCTGGGTGGCGTCAACGGCAACCGCAAGATGTTCGGCCAGCTGCTGGATGTCGACCACCTGCCGCACACCGTGCTGCCGGTGAACGCCTTCTCCAAGGGCCTGCCGGAAGAGGGTGGCATCGCTCTGGCTGATGAGATGCTCAAACTGATCGAACTGCACGATGCTTCGAATATCGCGGCGGTGATCGTCGAGCCGCTGGCAGGTTCGGCGGGTGTGCTGCCGCCGCCGAAGGGTTACCTGAAGCGCCTGCGTGAAATCTGCACCCAGCATAATATCCTGCTGATCTTCGACGAAGTGATCACCGGGTTCGGCCGCATGGGCGCCATGACCGGCGCCGAAGCCTTCGGCGTCACCCCGGACCTGATGTGCATCGCCAAGCAGGTCACCAACGGCGCGATCCCGATGGGCGCCGTGATCGCCAGCAGCGAGATCTACCACACCTTCATGAACCAGCCGACCCCGGAATACGCCGTGGAATTCCCACACGGCTATACGTATTCGGCTCACCCGGTTGCCTGCGCCGCCGGTATTGCCGCGCTAGGCCTGCTGCAGAAGGAAAACCTGGTGCAGTCGGCTGCCGAGCTGGCACCGCACTTCGAGAAGCTGCTGCACGGCGTCAAGGGCACCAAGAACGTTGTCGACATTCGCAACTACGGCCTGGCCGGCGCGATCCAGATCGCTGCCCGCGATGGCGATGCCATCGTCCGTCCGTATGAAGCTGCAATGAAACTGTGGCAAGCCGGCTTCTATGTCCGCTTTGGTGGTGACACCCTGCAGTTCGGCCCAACCTTCAATACCCAGCCGCAGGAACTCGACCGCCTGTTCGATGCGGTCGGTGAAGCGCTGAACAAGGTCGACTGACCGTTCCGAATTTGACGTAAGGCGCGTGAGCCGATTACGCGCCAGCCTCAACCTCTTTATCTGGAGTTTTGCATGAGCATTGTTCAGCACCTGATTCACGGCGAACTGGTTACCAAAGGTGAGCGCACCGCCGATGTCTTCAACCCGTCCACTGGCCAGGCGGTACGCAAAGTCGAGCTGGCCAGCCGCGCAACCGTGCAGGAAGCGATCGATTCGGCCAAGGCTGCCTTCCCGGCCTGGCGCAACACCCCACCGGCCAAACGCGCTCAGGTGATGTTCCGCTTCAAGCAGTTGCTGGAGCAGAACGAAGCACGCATTTCGCAAATGATCAGCGAAGAGCATGGCAAAACCATCGAAGACGCTGCGGGCGAGCTGAAGCGCGGCATCGAGAACGTCGAGTTCGCCTGCGCAGCGCCTGAAGTGCTGAAGGGCGAGTACAGCCGCAACGTCGGCCCGAACATCGACGCCTGGTCCGACTTCCAGCCACTGGGCGTGGTCGCTGGCATCACCCCGTTCAACTTCCCGGCCATGGTCCCGCTGTGGATGTACCCGCTGGCCATTGCCTGCGGTAACGCGTTTATCCTGAAACCGTCCGAGCGCGACCCGAGCTCGACTTTGTACATTGCTCAGCTGCTGCTGGAGGCTGGCCTGCCGAAGGGTATCCTCAACGTGGTGCATGGCGACAAGGAAGCCGTGGACGCGCTGATCGAGGCCCCGGAAGTGAAGGCACTGAGCTTCGTAGGTTCGACCCCGATCGCCGAGTACATCTACGCCGAAGGCACCAAGCGCGGCAAGCGTGTCCAGGCACTGGGCGGCGCCAAGAACCATGCAGTGCTGATGCCCGATGCCGACCTGGACAACGCCGTCAGTGCGCTGATGGGTGCCGCGTACGGTTCGTGCGGCGAGCGTTGCATGGCCATTTCCGTTGCGGTGTGCGTAGGTGACCAGGTAGCCGATGCGCTGATTGCCAAGCTGGAACCGCAGATCAAAGCGCTGAAAATTGGCGCCGGTACCTCTTGTGGCCTGGACATGGGCCCGTTGGTAACTGCCGCTGCCCGTGACAAGGTGGTCGGCTACATCGACGACGGCGTTGCTGCTGGCGCCAAGCTGGTGGTGGATGGCCGTGGTTTCCGTGTGGCAGGCAATGAAGATGGCTATTTCGTGGGTGGCACCCTGTTCGACAAGGTGACCCCTGAGATGCGCATCTATAAAGAAGAGATTTTCGGCCCTGTGCTGTGCGTGGTGCGGGTGAACAGCCTGGAGCAGGCCATGCAGTTGATCAATGATCACGAGTACGGCAACGGCACCTGCATCTTCACCCGCGATGGCGAAGCCGCGCGCCTGTTCTGCGACGAGATCGAAGTGGGCATGGTCGGCGTCAACGTACCGCTGCCGGTGCCGGTGGCGTACCACAGCTTTGGCGGTTGGAAGCGCTCGCTGTTTGGCGACCTGCATGCCTATGGCCCGGACGGGGTGCGCTTCTATACCCGCCGCAAGGCGATCACCCAGCGTTGGCCGCAGCGGGCCAGCCATGAGGCGTCGCAATTTGCGTTCCCTAGCCTTTAAGGCATGAGGAGAAGCGGGGAGGCCGAAAGGCCTCCCCGCTTTGTTTTTGTGGTGTGAATGACAGGTGCTCGGCTTGGGGGCTTCGGCGCCATTGAGATCGAGCGCCGCCCGCGCGGCGCATCGCGGCTTAAGCCGCTCCTACATTTGTTGCAACGTGCCGTTCCAGGCAGGCCATGGTTGTTCGCCCTTGGCGCATGGCTGAAGACAGGCGGGGCGGCGCTAGCGCCAGCCGAAATATCGCGCCGTGCCAACAAGGCTGACAACTATGGCCTAGCAGGCCATGGCACGTTGCAACAAATGTAGGAGCGGGCTTGCCCGCGATGCGCCGCGCGGGCGGCGCTCGATCTCCTAGGCGCTGAACGTGTTGTGCCGAGCACTTGGTGGCCTTGATACGGCGTTCGCCGGGAATATTTCAAATAACTGAAATTAACCCTTGACCCGTTTCCAGATCCCCTTATAATGCGCCCCACTTCCAGCGACATCGGAACGACAAACTCCTTGAGATTCAATGAGTTAAGTAGTTAAGGTGGTGCTGCAAGGGCTACGATCGAATGATCGCAAGCGGTTGAAATGGTGATTGACAGCGCTTCTAAACGCTGTATGATTCACCTCCCGCTACGAGA
>NZ_JBFPFX010000013.1:0-161614 GCF_047978245.1 Pseudomonas sp. LFS044 | reverse complement strand
AAACTCTTCAGTTCAATACTGCTTGGGTTTTTAAGAAACCCTAAACTTGGCTCAGCAATCTCAAATGACTATGTGATTTCTCGCATGGTCACTTGTGATGCTGATAATCTTTTTGACTATCAGTCCGTACTCACAAGCACCCACACGAATTGCTTGATTCAATTTGTTAAAGAGCGTTTGGTTAAGAGCTTTTCGTCTCAACCGAGGCGCGCATTCTACGCTTTCCTCAGAGTCTGTCAAGCGTTTATTTTGAAGTTTTTACCGAGAAACTCGTTTAGCTTCAAACACTTAACTCGCTGCGATCTCTCGTAGCGGGAGGTGAATCTTACAGCGTTTAGAAGCGCTGTCAATCACCATTTCAACCGCTTGCGATCATTCGATCGTAGCCCTTGCAGCACACCTTAACTACTTAACTCATTGAATCTCAAGGAGTTTGTCGTTCCGATGTCGCTGGAAGTGGGGCGCATTATAAGGGGATTGAAGACCACGTCAACAGTTACTTTCATTAAAGGAGGAAATAACCAGTGCACACACGCCTTGCGCCGGCCCCCGGCAATTGCGCACTATATTGCACACCCCTCCCCTCTCAAGGATCGCCGCCCACAAATGAACACCCAGCCCCGCAGCCTGGCCTCCACGCTCTTCCCCATCGGCCTGCTGCTCATCGCCATGGCATCGATACAATCGGGCGCATCCTTGGCCAAAAGCATGTTCCCCATGATCGGCGCACAAGGCACCACGACGCTGCGCCTGATCTTCGCCAGTATCATCATGCTGCTTATATTGCGCCCATGGCGCGTACGCATGACCGCCAGCACGCTGCGCAACGTGGTCATTTACGGCATGGCCCTGGGGGGAATGAACTTCCTCTTCTATATGGCACTGCAAACAACGCCCCTTGGCATCGCCGTCGCTCTGGAATTCACCGGCCCGCTGGCCGTAGCGCTTTTCGCCTCACGGCGGGTGATCGATTTCTTGTGGATTGCCCTGGCGGTCACCGGCCTGCTGCTGTTGATCCCCGTCGGTCACGGGGGCCAGTCTCTGGACCTGACAGGGGCTGCCTATGCGCTGGGTGCCGGTGTGTGCTGGGCACTGTATATCCTCTTCGGCCAACGCGCGGGCGCGGAGCATGGCATCCAGAGTGCCGCACTGGGTGTTGTAGTTGCCGCCATCTTCGTAGCGCCAATCGGTATCGTTCATGCCGGCAGCGCCCTGTTGACACCTGCAGTCATCCCGCTGGCCCTCGGGGTCGCCATACTCTCGACAGCACTGCCCTATAGCTTGGAAATGGTTGCTCTGACTCGCATGCCAGCACGCACATTCGGCACGCTGATGAGCATTGAACCCGCCATTGGCGCCTTGTCCGGCCTGCTGTTCCTGGGTGAGTTGTTGAGCGTGACCCAATGGCTGGCGATTTTCGCCATTATTGCCGCTTCTGTCGGTGCCACCCTGTCGATGCGCAAAGAAGCTAACCCCCCCGTTGCGGCCGACTGATTTGAGAAATATTTCCATTTGGGATGGGATTAACCATTGTGGCGGCCCGCCTCGCTGATTAAGCTGTCACAAAGTCATAATCTTTTGGCTATCTACTTGAGCGGACACGGAAGCTGAGGAAGATTCAGGAAGAACTGAAGCCATTACGACAGGGTCAGACCACCATTAGCCCTGCATTTAAGGACAGGAATGAAACGTATTTTGCTCATCCTGGCCGTTCTGGCCATTGCTGGATGCGCCGCAACGGCCAAGACCGAGGTCAAAAAGGGAAAAAAGGGCCTGCATATCAACTGCTCCGGCCTTTCCTCGTCGTGGGACAAGTGCTACAGCAAGGCAGCCACCTCTTGCAGCAAGCGCGGTTATAAAGTCATCGCGCGCTCCGGCGACACTGGCGAGGAACCGGGAGATTACCTCTTCGGCATCAACCCCGCCGGCTACACCAGCCGCAGCATGATCGTCATCTGCAAATGAAGAAAAGGGCAGCCCATGAGCTGCCCTTCTTTCATTCACACGCTGCCCTAGCCACTCAGAGCGGCGCCGTACGCTCCTCAAGCCAGGCCAACGCATCGCCGGCAAGCAACGGCGCAAGGCGCTCACGCACCACCCTGTGGTAGCTGTTCAGCCAGACAAGCTCCTCTTTTGTGAGCAAGTCCGCCAGCAGGCAGCGCGTATCGATAGGGCAGAGCGTCAGGGTCTCGAATGTGAGGAAGTCGCCAAATGCAGACTTGCCCGCCTCCCGGTTCACCACCAGGTTCTCGATACGCACACCCCAGGCACCAGGACGGTAGGTACCCGGTTCGATCGAGCTGATCATCCCTGCCTGCATGGCCGTCTGCGGCGCGGTTGCAGCCTGATAGGCGATCACTTGCGGCCCTTCGTGCACATTCATGAAATAGCCGACACCGTGCCCGGTACCGTGGCCATAGTCGACCTGATCAGCCCATATCGGCGCGCGCGCGATGGCGTCGAGCAGCGGCGAAAGAATGCCGCGGGGGAAAGTGGCGCGTGACAAGGCAATCATGCCCTTGAGCACCCTGGTGCAATCCTGTTTCTGCTCGAGGCTGGGCGTGCCTACCGGGACCATGCGGGTTATATCGGTAGTGCCGCCCAGGTATTGCCCCCCTGAGTCGATCAACAGCAAGCCGTCGCCTTCGATCACGGCATGAGACTGCTCGGTAGCTCGGTAGTGGGGCATGGCACCGTTGCCGTTGAACGCCGCAATGGTGGAGAAACTCAGCGAAACGAAGCCGGGGCGACGGGCGCGCGCCGCACTCAGCTGTTCATCGATGGTCAGTTCGGTAATGACTTCCGTGCCCTGATGCGCCTCCAGCCAAGCGAAGAATTCGCACAGGGCAGCGCCATCTTGCTCCATGACCTTGCGGACATGAACCAGCTCATCTTCGCCCTTGCGTGACTTGCTCAGCGTGGTCGGGTTAAGCGCCTCGATCAGTTGAACCTGTGCATCCAGGTGTTTCAGCAAACCGCAGGTTACCCGCGACGGGTCCACTAACAGCCGACTCTCAGGTGTCACTTGCGACAGCACCGTGCCTACATCGGCGTAATCACGTAACTCAATCCCGTCGACTTGCAACACATGCCGCAGGTGCTCATCGACCTTTCCCGCTCCGACGAACAGGGTGGCCTGCTTTTGGCCAATCAGGGCAAACGAAACGAACACCGGGTTGTAGGAGACATCACTGCCACGCAGGTTGAACAGCCAGGCGATATCGTCCAGTGTCGCGATGAAGTGCCAATCCGCACCCTTCTCTGCCAGGGTGCTACGCAGCTGGGCGAGCTTTTCCGCCCGGCTGACCGTGGCGTGGGGCGGCAAGTGCTGATAAACCGGGTTTGATGGCAGCGCCGGGCGCCCATCCCAAACCTGCGCAAGCAGGTCCCGGTCAGTGAGCAGACGGATATCGCGAGCCTTCAGGCGCTCCTCAAGTTGGCGTGCCGACGCCAGGGCCATGACCGCGCCATCCACGGCCACCGCGCCCGCCGCCCGGATGTTGTCACCCAGCCATTCCAGCGCACCGGGTTTGCCCGGCAGCAACTTCATCAGCTCAATGCCACTGCCCGCCAACTCTCTGTCCGCTTGCTCCCAGTAGCGGCTGTCAGCCCACAACCCGGCAAAATCGGCAGTGACCACAAGGGTGCCCACCGAACCATCGAACCCCGACAGCCACCGGCGCCCTTGCCAGTAGCCCGGCAGGTATTCGGAAAGGTGAGGATCGGCCGAGGGCACCAGCAGGGCATCGACGCCCTCCCTGGCCATTACCTCACGCACGCGCGCCAGGCGCTGCGGAACACTCTGCTCGATGGTGGTCTGAACGTTCATGCGCACTCCTGCGATCACAGCCTGGTTAAGCCCAAAGCACGATAATGGAACAGCCATTACTGCCCTGCAATCAGGACGGCCAACTCGCGGCATGCAATGCCCATGAGGACACCTGCAATCAGGACGCTTCCTACAATCAAGCCGGGACCATCGATCGCTTCTGGCTGAACTTCCCGAACAATGGGGCTTCACAACCATTACATTCATTGCAGACAGGCTGATGCCCATGCCCAGCGCCTGCGAACCGAAGACAGGTGTCGTACTGCTCGACACACGCGAGCACACGCCAGAACACGAACACGCCGTGCACCTCAAGCTGGCGGCCGGCATTGCCGGCCTTCTGGGCTGCCACCACGTAGAGCCCGATCACTCCCCTACCGCCGCCGACGGCTACTATTACCTGCCGACTGAAACCCTGGTCGACCCACAGCGCCAGGCGGCCCTAGGCATCCTGACCGAGCACGACCTGTTCGGCGGCGTGGTCAGTCATCCTTACATGGCAACCAAGGCAATCTCTCACCCACTGCCGGCCAACGCCGATTTCCCGCCCGGCTGGACTGATGCATTCGCCCTCCAGGCCAGCGATGCCCTGCTCTGCGGCTATACCGTGTTCAGCAAAGCCGATGCCCGCCGGGCCGCAGAGCTACTGCTGCGCGACGGCCCTGTGCGGCTCAAGCCCGTACTGGCCTGTGCCGGGCGCGGTCAACAGGTCATCGTGGCACTGGATGAACTGGAGCCGCTGCTCGCCGACATGGATGACCAGGCCTTGGGGTTATGGGGGTTGGTGCTGGAGGAAGACCTCAGTGGGGTAGAAACCTACAGCGTCGGCCAGGTTCGGGTTGCCGGCCTGACCTGCAGCTACCACGGCACCCAGCAATTGACCCGCGACCACCAGGGCATCGAAGTCTATGGCGGCTCTGACCTGATCGTGGTTCGCGGCGATTACCAGGCATTGCTGCAACTCCCACTTGAGGATCACCTGCGCCTGGCGATCAACCAGGCCATGACCTACGAGCAGGCAGCCGAGCAGCAGTTCCCAGGCTTCATCGCTTCGCGTCGCAACTACGACATTGCCCGCGGCTTCGACGCGCAGGGCCATCTGCGCAGCGGCGTGCTCGAACAGTCCTGGCGCCTGGGCGGGGCCAGCAGCGCAGAGCTGCTGGCCCTGCAGGCATTTGCGGCTGACCCGGCACTGCAGCGGGTGCATGCCTCCACCCACGAAGTGTTCAGCACGCCCGACCTGCCCGCTGACGCCACCCTCTTCTACCAAGGAAACGACAGTGAACTCGGACAACTCAGCAAATTCGCGCGGATTCGCGAGCATGACCATTCAGAGTGAGACCATCGAGCTGCAAGTCGACGATGACAGCATCGTCGGTACCTTGGTCAGCCCCGGAAGCAAGATGCCCGGCATCCTCTTCGTGCACGGCTGGGGTGGCAGCCAGCAACGCGACCTCGCCCGCGCCAGGCACATTACCGGGCTGGGCTGTGTGTGCATGACCTTCGACCTGCGCGGCCACGAAAAGACCGAGAGCCAGCGCCTGACAGTGACTCGCGAGCAAAACCTGAAAGACCTGCTCGCGGCTTACGACCGGCTGGTCAGCCACCCGGCAGTGGACAGCAGCGCCATCGCCATCATCGGCAGCAGCTACGGCGGCTACCTGGCCACCTTGCTGACCCTGCAGCGGCCGGTGAAGTGGCTGGCTTTGCGCGTACCGGCCATGTACTGGGACGACGAATGGGACACGCCCAAGCAGACGCTCGACCGCCAGCGCCTCAACGCCTATCGCCAGCGCCCGCTCGCGCCGTCAGACAACCGTGCCCTGGCAGCCTGCGCAGAATTCGCCGGCGATGTGCTGCTGGTGGAATCTGAACAGGACGATTATGTGCCGCATGCCACGCTGATGAGCTATCGCTCGGCCTTCATCAGCGCCCACTCGCTCACCCATCGAATAGTCGATGGTGCTGATCACGGGCTTTCCAGCGAGGAAAGTCAGAAAGCCTACAGCTCGATCCTCGCGTCGTGGATCAGCGAGATGGTGGTGGGCGCGCGCCTGGACCGCTACCCGCACTACGCACCCTGGTACGCCTGAGGCTCGCCGACCTGGCAATGCAGGCCACCGTCGGCGTCACGCACCACGCTGCGCAGCGCCTGATAAGCGGCAAAGTTGACACTGCGCGCCTGGTGCAGCCGCACCAGGTCGAGAAAAGGCTCTTCGATAAAGGATTCTGCCGCCGCAGCCCAGGCCTGGCGCGACTGCCACTGCAGGTACTGGAGTACCCGACTGCCATCGTCGCTGGCCTGAACACTGACACCTTGCAAGCCCTCGCACCGGTAGGCGAGCGCTTCGCTGCGCGTCACCAGCGCATGGGCGAGCGCCGCCTGGCGTGCGGCAGGCACTTCGTATTCGATCATCTGGGTAAACCACAGGGAATGCGGATTGGCCGTCATGGACAGTCTCCTTGCTCCGGACGCTTGCAGCGCGATGGCCAGCACTGTAAAACCTCGAGTTAAGTCAAGGTCAAGAGGCTTTTTGCATGCCGAAAACTACACCAGTGGCCCAGGACAAGCTGCTCAGCGTCGGCCAACTGGCCGCCCGAAGCGGGGTGGCAGTCACCGCGCTGCACTTCTATGAAACCAAGGGGCTGATCCGCAGCACGCGCAACGCCGGCAACCAGCGCCGGTATCCGCGCGCCGTGCTGCGCCGTGTTGCGGTAATAAAGATGGCTCAACGCCTGGGCATTCCGCTGGCCGACATCGCAACGGCACTCGCCGCGCTGCCCAATGACCATATTCCGACGGCCGAGGATTGGCAGCGCCTGTCGGAAGGCTGGCGTGATGACCTTAACCGGCGTATCGACGACATGATCCTGTTGCGCGATCAACTGGACGGCTGCATCGGCTGCGGGTGCATGTCACTCAAGGAATGCCCGCTACGCAACCGTCAGGACTATCTGGCCGACGAAGGGCCTGGGCCGCATTTGCCCTGAATAGCGCGGTCATCTAGGCGGCGCGAAACGACGCCGGTAATCGCTGGGGGTCAAGCCGGTGGTGCGCTGGAACACCTTGCGAAATGCGCCTGGGTCCTGATATCCCACGCCCCAGGCAATCTGCTCGACGGTGCGCCGGGTGAACTCCAACATCCGGCAGGCGCGCCCCACCCGCACCTGCTGGCAGTACTCGGTGGGCTTCAGGCCGGTGGCTGCGCGAAAACGGCGCAGGAACGTTCGCTCTTCCAGCCCGGCGCAACCAGCCATGCCCGCCAAGTCCGCGCCCTGCGCGGCACTGGCCTGCAACCAGTGCTGCACCTTGAGCACCGCCGCATCGCCGTGATCCAGCCGCGGACTGAACAGCGCGCCAGGTAACGGCGCCGTGACCGGTTCCACGGACATATAACGCGCCGTTTCCCACGCTACCGACGGGCCGAGAAAACGGTCCAGCAGGCGCAAGCCCAGCTCGGTCCAGGCCATCAACCCCGCCGAGGTCATGATGTCACCGTCATCCAGCAGCGGCTGGTTGGCTTCAACCCTGACCTTGGGGTAGCGCTGGGCCAGTGTTTGCGCGTAATTCCAATGCGTGCTCGCCGAACGGCCGTCCAGTAATCCGCTGGCGGCGAGAAAAAACACGCCTATGCAAACAGAGGCCAATACCGTGCCCTGGCCATGCCAACGACACAGTAGCCCCCGGTGAAGTTCGAGCAGCTCAGGCGGTGGTGCAGATTCCAGGCTGGGAGGGATGATGAGCACGCGCACGTCATGGGGCGCTCCGGGGTGGCTGTCCTCGACGACCTGCAACTGCCCCGTTTCATCCGCTTGCCAATGGCTGACCCGAATTTGCGCAAGGTCGACAGCACCGAGCTCAGCGGCGACACGGTTGGCCACGCTAAACAGGTCGGCGAGCCCATGCACCGCCGCGCGCTGCGCGCCGGGGTAAAGCAGCAGGCCGATCTCCAGGCTGCCTGGGGTGTCAGTTTTTGCCGTCATTGTGTCGGTCACGCTAATCCTCAACTCGTTGCGCACAGCCTATAACTATCGTCATCCAACGACTACTGCCACAGGAGGCAGCATGAGCAAGCAGGCGCTGATCATCATCGATATCCAGAACGATTACTTCCCAGGGGGCAAATGGGCTCTTGAAGGCGCTGACCAGGCAGCCGACAACGCCGCAAGGTTGCTGGACGCAGCGCGCCAACGCGGCGACCTCGTGGTGCATGTTCGACATGAGTTCGAAAGCAGCGATGCGCCGTTCTTTGTGCCAGGCTCAGAAGGCGCGGCGATCCATGCAAAGGTCCAGCCGGTGGATGGGGAACCGGTGGTGCTCAAGCACAAGGTGAATGCATTCCGTGACACCCCGCTCAAGACCACCCTCGATCAACATGGCATCACCGACCTGACCATCGTTGGCAGCATGAGCCATATGTGCATCGACGCCGCCACCCGCGCTGCCGCCGATTTCGGTTTTGACGTCACAGTGGCCCATGATGCGTGTGCCACGTTGCCGCTCGACTTCAATGGCAAGCAGGTGCCGGCAGCGGACGTGCAGGCGTCGGCGATGGCCGCGCTGGCGTTTGCCTATGCCAAGGTGGTGAAGACCGATGAACTGCTGAAAAGGTGACAGCTCATATCACGACGTTGCGTACAAACCGCGTGGGCACAGCACCATCGTTGCGGTAGGCATAGCGGCAGTTGCTGGGAAACACATGAAACTGGCCGACCTGCAAGCAATGCTCGGCCCCTTCGATGATCAGCGTGAGCTGCCCTTCGGCCACGTAGATCTGCTCGCTCCAGCCCTCGGCATCGGCCTCACTGATGTAGCACTCACCCGGTGCCAGGGTCCACTCCCAGATCTCCACCTCTTTGCTGGCGGCGCTGCTGGCCAGCAGTACTGCCTTGCTCTGCGGATGCTCGCCGGCCCAGGCCAGTTCATCGATGCGACTGGTGTCGCGCTGGTCAGGCGCCTGGATCAGCGTGCTGAAGGCGACCCCCAACGCCTCGGCAATCAGGTCGAGGGTGGTCAGGCTGACGTTCTTTTCACCTGCCTCGATCGCTACCAGCATGCGCCGGCTCACGCCTGAACGCTCAGCAAGCGCAGCCTGGCTCATCCCCAACGCATTGCGCAGGCTTCGGACATTGAGGCTGACATGCTGCAGTACCGAGGCACGGTGCGTGGATTCTTTGTGCACTATATTGCTCACTTGTTCCGGTTGCGCAGTATACTGCCCACTTTGCGGCGATTGTGCGCCGCCCCCTCCGAGTGCGCAAGGCCATGACCCAACCGAACAGCAGCCCACAGACCTCCGTTTACTTGCGCCTGAGCAAAGCCGAGCTGGTGCTGGTGTTCATCACCATGCTATGGGGCGGCACCTTTCTGCTGGTGCATAACGTCATGACCGTCAGCGGCCCGATGTTTTTCGTCGGCCTGCGTTTCGCTGCCGCCGCGCTGTTCGTGGGGCTGGTCTCGGCGCGTGCGCTGCCTGGCCTGACCCTGACCGAGTTGAAAGCCGGGGTGCTGATCGGCGCGTCCATCATGCTCGGCTACGGCTTGCAGACCATGGGCTTGCAAACCATCAGCAGCAGCCAGTCGGCCTTCATCACCGCATTGTATGTGCCTTTCGTACCGCTGCTGCAGTGGCTGGTGCTGGGCCGTCGGCCAGGGCTGATGCCCAGCATCGGTATCTGCCTGGCATTTCTCGGCCTGATGCTGCTGGCGGGGCCTGAGGGCGGCAGCCTGCGTTTCAGCGAAGGTGAAGTCGTGACCCTGGTAAGCGCAGTGGCCATCGCCGCCGAGATTATCCTGATCAGCCGCTATGCCGGCCAGGTCGACGTGCGTCGCGTCACCGTGGTGCAACTGGCGACCGCCTCCCTGCTGTCTTTCCTGATGATGGTGCCGACTCAGGAGCGCATACCCGACTTCTCCTGGTTGTTGCTGATCAGTGCCCTGGGCCTCGGCGCCATGAGCGCGATCATTCAGGTAGCGATGAACTGGGCACAGAAATCGGTTTCGCCAACCCGCGCCACCCTGATCTACGCAGGCGAACCGGTGTGGGCCGGGATCGTCGGCCGCATCGCCGGTGAGCGCCTGCCCGGTGTTGCCCTGATCGGTGGCCTGCTGATCGTCATCGCCGTGGTGGTCAGTGAGTTGAAGATCCGCCGTGCCAGCGCTGCGGACGAAGCAGCCGAGGTGCTAGGTGATGGTGAAACAGGCCGATGAATCAGCCAACAACGGCTATGCTCTGTAAAAAACTGTTATAAAAAAACAGCTTGTCACACCCTGTTTGTATGATTCTGCGACAGCTTGCGTGTTGGTGATCAACTGCTCGGCACGTATGATCCTTGCAAACCTTTCCAGAATAGAACGCTATGTCCTTGATAGTGCTACTGCTTCTGCCGTTCGTGGGCAGTTGCCTGGCAGCCGTGCTGCCGCACAACGCACGTAATGCCGAGTCCATCCTAGCGGGGCTCGTGGCCCTGGTCGGCACCGTCCAGGTAGCACTGCTGTACCCTCAAGTCGCTCACGGCGGTGTGATTCGCGAGGAATTCCTATGGCTGCCAAGCCTGGGCCTCAACCTGGTCCTGCGCATGGATGGCTTCGCCTGGCTGTTCTCAGTGCTGGTACTGGGTATCGGCGCGCTGGTGTCACTGTACGCGCGCTACTACATGTCGCCACAAGACCCAGTACCGCGCTTCTTCGCCTTCTTCCTGGCCTTCATGGGCGCCATGCTTGGCTTGGTCATCTCAGGCAATCTGGTGCAGCTGGTGTTCTTCTGGGAGCTGACCAGCCTGTTCTCGTTCCTGCTCATCGGCTACTGGCACCACCGCGCCGACGCCCGCCGCGGCGCGTACATGGCACTGATGGTCACAGGCGCCGGTGGCCTGTGCCTGCTGGTGGGGGCCCTCCTTCTCGGCCATGTGGTCGGCAGCTACGACCTGGACAAGGTCCTGGCTGCCGGCGATACCGTTCGCCAACACGCACTTTACCCCGTGCTGCTGCCGCTGATCCTGATCGGTGCCTTGAGCAAGAGCGCACAGTTCCCTTTCCAGTTCTGGCTACCCCACGCCATGGCAGCGCCGACGCCAGTATCGGCGTACCTGCATTCGGCGACCATGGTCAAGGCCGGCGTATTCCTGCTGGCACGGCTCTGGCCAGTGCTATCGGGCAGTGAAGAATGGTTCTGGATCGTCGGCGGTGCTGGCGCCATCACGCTGCTGCTGGGCGCCTTCGCAGCGATGTTCCAGAACGACCTCAAGGGCCTGCTGGCCTACTCCACCATCAGCCACCTGGGCCTGATCACCCTGCTGCTGGGGTTGAACAGCCCGCTGGCCGCTGTTGCCGCCGTCTTCCACATCCTCAACCATGCCACCTTCAAGGCTTCGCTATTCATGGCCGCCGGCATCATCGACCATGAAAGCGGCACCCGCGACATTCGCCGCCTCAGCGGCCTGATCCGCCTGGTGCCCTACACCGCCACGCTGGCCATGGTGGCCAGTGCCTCCATGGCCGGCGTGCCGTTGATGAACGGTTTCCTGTCCAAGGAAATGTTCTTCGCCGAAACCGTGTTCATCACATCCACCGCCTGGGTCGAAGCCACGCTGCCAGTGATCGCCACCCTCGCCGGCACCTTCAGCGTTGCCTATGCCCTGCGGTTTACCGTTGACGTGTTCTTTGGCCCTACCGCCCAGGACCTGCCACACACGCCTCACGAACCGCCACGCTGGATGCGCGCGCCGGTCGAGTTGCTGGTGCTCACCTGCCTGGTGGTGGGTATTTTCCCCGCCCAGTCCGTCGGCCCGCTACTGGCCGCCGCTGCCCTGCCGGTGGTAGGCGGCACGTTGCCGGAGTACAGCCTGGCCATCTGGCATGGCTGGAACGCTCCGCTGATCATGAGCCTGGTCGCCATGAGTGGCGGTATCGTGCTCTACCTGCTGTTGCGCAACCAATTACGCCGTGGCCGCTTCCCCTACCCGCCGCTGATCGAGCGTTTCAATGGCAAGCGGCTGTTCGAGCACGGCCAGGTGCACCTGATGCTGCTGGCCAAGCGCGTCGAAAGCCTGCTGACCACCCGCCGGTTGCAGTCGCAACTGTTCATGATGGTGCTGGCGGCCTTCCTTGCCGGCCTCACGCCCCTGTTGTACAGCGGGCTAAGCTGGGGCGACCGGCCGAAGATTCCCGGCTCCGGGGTATTTGTTGCACTCTGGCTGATCGCCATCGCCTGCGCGATTGGTGCCGCTTACCAGGCCAAGTATCACCGCCTGGCTGCGTTGATCATGGTCGGCGTCTGCGGCCTGATGACCTGCATCACCTTCGTCTGGTTCTCCGCGCCTGATCTTGCCTTGACCCAGCTGGTGGTCGAGGTGGTTACCACGGTGCTGATCCTGCTCGGCCTGCGCTGGCTGCCGCGGCGAATAGAAGGCGTCTCGCCGCTACCGGGCAGCCTCGATCGCGCCCGCGTTCGGCGCCTGCGCGACCTGCTGCTGGCCGTCCTCGTCGGTGGCGGCATGGCGTTGCTGTCCTACGCCATGCTGACCCGCCCCACGCCTAACGACATTTCCTCGTTTTACCTGAGCCGTGCCCTGCCCCAGGGCGGCGGCACCAACGTGGTCAACGTGATGCTGGTGGACTTCCGCGGCTTCGATACCCTCGGTGAAATTACCGTGCTGGTGGCCGTGGCCCTGACCGTGTTCGCCCTGCTGCGCCGCTTCCGCCCCCCCAAGGAGAGCATGCAGCTGCCTGCCCAGCAGCGCCAGCTTGCGCCTGACGTGGTCACCGACCTGATCAACCCGCGCCATGCCACCGACACCGCATTGGGCTTCATGATGGTGCCCGCCGTATTGGTGCGCTTGCTCCTGCCCATCGCGCTGCTGGTGTCGATGTACCTGTTCATGCGCGGCCACAACCAGCCGGGCGGCGGCTTCGTCGCCGGCTTGGTGATGTCGGTGGCGTTCATCCTCCAGTACATGGTTGCGGGCACTCAATGGGTCGAGGCGCAGATGAGCCTGCGACCGCTGCGCTGGATGGGCACCGGCCTGTTGTGCGCGACCCTGACCGGGGCCGGTGCCATGTTGCTGGGTTATCCGTTCCTGACCACCCATACCGCCCACCTGCACCTGCCATTGCTCGGCGACGTGCACGTGGCCAGTGCACTGTTCTTCGATATCGGCGTGTACACCGTGGTGGTCGGCTCGACCCTGCTGATCCTCACCGCCCTGGCGCACCAATCGGTCCGTGCCTACCGGCCGGGCCAATCGTCGAAATCCAGCCAAGCAGGAGCCGCCTGATGGAAGAAGTCATTGCAGTCGCCATCGGGGTACTGGCCGCCTCGGGGGTGTGGCTGATCCTGCGCCCACGGACCTACCAGGTGATCATGGGCCTGTGCCTGCTGTCGTACGGGGTCAACCTGTTCATTTTCAGCATGGGCAGCCTGTTCATCGGCAAGGAGCCGATCATCAAGGAAGGCGTCACCCAGGACCTTCTGCACTACACCGACCCGCTGCCCCAGGCGCTGGTGCTCACCGCCATCGTCATCAGCTTTGCCATGACCGCGCTGTTCCTCGTGGTGCTGCTGGCGTCACGTGGATTGACTGGCACCGACCATGTGGATGGCAGGGAGCGTGACGAATGACTGTGGTGAGTCAATTGATCGTCGCCCCCATTCTGCTGCCGCTGCTCACTGCAGCGGTGATGCTGTTGCTGGGCGAGAAGCGTCGTCATCTGAAGGCGCGCCTCAACCTGCTGTCGACGTTCAGTGGCCTGGCCATCGCGGCTACCCTGCTGCTGTGGGTTCGCAGCCAAGGGCAGGCTGAGTCCATCGGCGTTTACCTGCCGGGCAACTGGCCTGCGCCCTTCGGCATCGTGCTGGTACTGGACCACCTTTCGGCACTGCTGCTGACCCTGACCGGCGTCATCGGTTTCAGCGCACTGCTGTTCGCCCGCGCCCGCTGGGACAGCGCGGGCGCCAACTTCCACGCGCTGTTCCAGATCCAGCTGATGGGCCTTTACGGCGCGTTCCTGACCGCTGACCTGTTCAACCTGTTCGTGTTCTTCGAGGTACTGCTGGCAGCGTCCTATGGCCTGCTGCTGCATGGCTCGGGGCGGGCACGGGTGCGGTCGGGCCTGCATTACATCGCCATCAACCTGTTCGCCTCGTCGTTGTTCCTGGTGGGCGCGGCGATGCTCTACGGGGTGACCGGCACGCTCAACATGGCAGACCTGGCGCTGAAAATCCCGCTGGTCCCGGAAGCAGACCGCGGCCTGCTGCACGCTGGGGCGGCGATTCTGGCCGTCGCCTTCCTGGCCAAGGCAGGCATCTGGCCGCTGAACTTCTGGCTGATACCGGCCTACGCCTCGGCCAGCGCGCCAGTAGCGGCGCTGTTTGCCATCATGACCAAGGTTGGCCTGTATGCCGTGCTGCGCCTGTGGACCTTGCTGTTTTCCGGCCAGGCCGGCGCATCGGCGCATTTCGGTGGCCAATGGCTGATCTACGGTGGCCTGGTCACCCTGGCGGTGGCGGCCGTGTCGATCCTGGCGGCGCAACGCCTGGAACGCATGGCCGCACTGAGCATTCTGGTCTCCGCTGGCACCCTGCTCGGCGCTGTCGGTTTTGCCCAGCCGGCCCTGACCGGCGCGGCTTTGTTCTACCTGGTGAACTCAACCCTGGCACTGTGCGCGCTGTTCCTGCTCGCCGAACTGGTCGAACGCTCGCGATCGGCCAACGAGGCGCCGCTGGAAGACGAAGAGGGTGCCATGCCCTCGCCGCTCGAGTCGCTGCACCCACCCAAGGGCATCAACCTCGACGACGAACAAAAGGCCGTTATCGGCCAGATCATCCCCTGGACCATGGCATTCCTCGGCATGAGCTTCATCGCCTGCGCACTGCTAATCATCGGCATGCCCCCGCTATCGGGCTTCGTCGGCAAGCTCAACCTGATCAGCGCACTGTTCAACCCACTGGGGCTGGGCGTTCCAAGCGAACGACCATTGTCCGGCGCAGGCTGGGCTTTGGTTGCCCTGCTCATTCTGTCGGGCATGGCTTCGCTGATCGCCTTCGGCCGGGTAGGCATCCTGCGCTTCTGGAAGCCCGAAGAGCGCCCCTCGCCCCTGCTGCGTCGCTATGAATGCCTGCCCATCGTGATCCTGCTCGGGCTGTGCATCATTCTAAGCGTCAGGGCCGAACCGCTGCTGCGTTACACCCAGGACACCGCCGCCAGCTTGCAGGCGCCCGACGCCTACATCCAGGCGGTGATGGCCGCCCGCCCCGTCCCTGGCCCGACCTCCCTCGACGTACAGGTGCAGCCATGAGCCGACTGTTCCCCGCTCCGCTGCTGTCGGTCGCGCTGTTCGTGCTCTGGCTGCTGCTGAACCTGTCTGTCAGCCCCGGCAACTTGCTGCTGGCTGCCGCTTTTGCTGTTGTCGCACCCATGCTGCTGGCGCCGCTGCGCCCTCAGCACGCCCATGTGCGTCGGCCACTGGTCGTGGCAAGGTTGATCTGCCGGGTGGGCATCGACGTCATCCAGTCCAACCTGCAGGTCGCCCTGGGTGTGTTGCGGGCAGCGCAGCGGCCACCTCGTTCGGCCTTCGTGCACATCCCCCTGGACCTGCGCGACGCCCACGGCCTCGCAGCGTTGTCGATGATCACCACCGTGGTGCCCGGGACGGTCTGGTCGGAACTGGCGCTGGACCGCAGCGTCCTGCTGCTGCATGTGTTTGACCTGCAGGATGAGACTGCTTTCATCGAGCACTTCAAACACACTTACGAACGCCCGCTGATGGAGATTTTCGAATGACAGGCCTGCTCGCCAACGCAGTCCTCGCCAGCCTGTTCATCTTCGCCCTGGCCATGGGCCTGGCGTTGATCCGGCTGTTCCGCGGCCCTTCGGCGCAGGACCGGGTACTGGCACTGGACTACCTCTATATTCTGGGCATGCTGATGATGCTGGTACTGGGCATTCGCTATGCCAGTGACACCTATTTCGAAGGTGCCCTGCTGATTGCCCTGTTTGGCTTTGTCGGCTCGTTCGCCCTGGCTAAATTCCTGCTGCGTGGCGAGGTGATCGAATGAATCAAGCCCTTGAATTGCCGCTCTGGCTGGACCTGCTCACCGCCGCCCTGCTGCTGCTCGGCAGCCTGTTCGCCCTGATCGGGGCGATTGGCTTGCTACGGCTGAAGGACTACTTCCAGCGCATGCACCCACCGGCGCTGGCCTCGACCATTGGCGCCTGGTGCGTTGCACTGGCTTCAATCATCTACTTTTCGTGGCTGAAGCAAAGCCCGGTGCTGCACGCCTGGCTGATTCCCATTCTGCTGTCGATCACTGTACCGGTTACCACACTACTCCTGGCCAGGGCGGCGTTGTTCCGCAAGCGCATGTCCAGGGAAGCAGTACCTGAAGAGGTCAGCAGCGGCCGCGACAGCGGCAACTGATCAAAGGCTCGGCGGCCGCCTCAGCCCTGGGTGAGGCGCTGCAGCTCGCGCCGAACCATGGCGGCGTAGGGTGGCGGGCTGAGCTGATAGAGCTGGGCGGCCACCCAGGTCAACCACGCCCCCTGCATCTCCTGGCGCCTGGCAAGCAGGCTTTCGGCCTGCAAGACAGCCTGCGCGTGATACTGCCGATGGAACGCGGCACGCGAACCGGGCAGTGACTCGCCGTCACTCATTCACTTGCCTTGAACGTGATCAGCTCGCCCTTTCGCCATTTGGCGACCTTGCCGGTCACTGCCTTTAGCAACTTGCCCAGGCCTTCCTGCACTTGCTGTTGCGCAGCGAACACCAACATCACGCCCTGGCCGTCGCGGAACACGATGCCCTCGCCTTCCGGCACCGAGACAAACGCGTAATCACCCACACCATAGACATTGAGTTTGATTTCACGAAAGCGCATTTCCAATTTCCCGCCTTCTCGGCTGGGCAACACGGCAGCGCGAAAATGATCGCCGACCTTCAGCTCCAGGCGCTGTTTGTCATCGACAACCAACGCGCTATCGGTATCTATTTCGGCCATGTACAGGCCTTCGGGGTTCTGCTCGGTAACATACACGAAACGGCCCTGAAACAGCTTGGCCAACTTACCGCGCAAATCGCCCAGGGCGAACAGGGCGTGGGTATCCAGAGTACTGACTGCCAATGAAGTAATCCTCAAACCGGTGACATCCGCCCCCACTCGCAGTCGGTGAGGCGCGGCCATTTAAATTCGATAGGCGAAAAGAATAATTAAGCGATGCGTAATACGTCTGTGCCTTTTGGCGATACGGCGTGCAGGAAACCTTACTCCGGATCGCCAGACTTAGCCGCAACAGCGAGCTTGGGCACATTCCCCAATCGGGAAGCGTAACGTCCTACAACTACTCCGCTGGAGAAGATGCGATAGATAACAGCAGGCCCCTCGGCAGAACGGGCTCGGCAATCCATCATCGCTTACTGAGGAAGAAATATGCACGAAAACACTGAAATCCGTCGAGAGGCAAAGAAGATTTCTTATCTTTCAAAACCTCGGTTCGTCGTCATTCCTGCAGGTGTCGAGTTCTTCCACGTCACCGAGAGCGCTACCGGGCAGGTCAAGGGGTTTCGCCGCCGACACCATGATGCCTGCGAGCTCGCCAGACGCCTGGAGCGCTAGCGTGCAATCAGGCGGCCTGCCCTTTGTGCAACTGTTGCAGCCAGGCCGCCTGACACTCCAGCGCCTCGCCACGCGTTGCGAACGCCGTGCCACGGCGCTCGCCATTGACCAGCACCACCCAACATACCCGCCTACCCAGCGCCTGCAGTGTCTCGGGCACACCTGAGCCAATCATCACGGCCACATCGACTCGGCTATTCATCATTCCCTCCGGAATTTAATTAGCAACCTAACTATATGGTCATGATACGCCCGCGATCAGGCGGGAGAAAGCCAACGTTGGTAGAGCTGTGTTGCGCTGCGGGCAACAAACTCGTCGGCGCTGCGCCTAGCAAACGCAAAAAGCCCCAGGGATCGCTCCATGGGGCCTGGCACGCAACGCTCGATCAGACCTGACGCTGGTGGCGGTCGAGCTGCTCGTGGCGCTCCTGGGCTTCGATGCAGTACTTGGTGGTCGGGCTGATCAGCAGACGCTTCAGGCCAATCGGCTCACCGCTGTCATCGCACCAGCCGAAGCTCTCGTCGGAGATACGGTCCAGCGCCATTTCCAGCTGTGGCAGCAAACGCTGGTCGCGGTCGATGGCATTGACCAACCAGCTACGCTCTTCTTCTACCGAAGCCACGTCAGCAGGGTCCGACGGAGTGTCCAGGCCCTCGATGGTGGCACGGCTCAACTCGATGCGCTCATGGGTTTCGACTTTCATCGACTGCAGCAGGCCAGTGAAGAAGGCCAGCTGATCAGCGTTCATGTAGTCATCGGCCGACATGGCCAGCAACTGTTCCTTGGTCATCGATTTCTCTATGAAAAAATGTGCATTTGGGCGATTCGGGTGCCGCCGACGCCAACGCGTCAGCAGCGGAATTCTTCAAGCGCCAATCGGCACTCTTTTACAGGGGGCGGCAGTCTAAGGCTCCACGTCGCGTGGAGCAACTGCAATCACGGGGGATTTTGACTGAAATGGCACCGATTCCGCCAGCCGGCGTGCCTGGGCCTGTTTCAAGACATGACTCAAACAGTGCGCTGCATGCAGCGCACCGGCCTCTCAACGATCCTTGAACTGCGCTTCACGCTTGCCAATGAAGGCACTCATACCCTCCTTCTGGTCTTCAGTGGCGAAGGCGGCATGGAACACGCGTCGCTCGAAGCGCACACCCTCGCTGAGGGTGACCTCGAAGGCGCGATTGACGCTCTCCTTGACCATCATGCTGACCGGGATCGATTTGCTGGCGATGGTTGCAGCTACCTTCAACGCTTCCTCGACCAGCTCGGCCTGCGGCACCACGCGTGCCACCAGGCCGGCACGCTCGGCTTCTTCCGCGCCCATCAAGCGCCCCGTCAGGCACAGCTCCATGGCCTTGGCCTTGCCTACCGCCCGGGTCAGGCGCTGGGTACCGCCCATACCTGGCAGTACGCCGAGGTTGATTTCCGGCTGACCGAACTTGGCGTTGTCACCCGCCAGAATGAAGTCGCACATCATCGCCAGCTCGCAACCACCGCCCAAGGCAAAGCCGGACACGGCAGCAATGATCGGTTTGCGGCGGTTGGCAATCCGATCGGCATCGCTGAACAGGTCGTCGACGTAGATCTGCGGGTACTTGAGCTCTGCCATTTCCTTGATGTCGGCGCCGGCGGCAAACGCCTTGGCCGAGCCGGTCAGCACCACGCAGCCGATGTCCGGGTCACGCTCGAGCTGGTCCAGAGCCTGGTTGATCTCGCTGACGATCTGCGCATTCAGCGCATTCAGCGCCTGGGGCCGGTTGAGGGTGATCAGGCCGACCTTGCCATGGATGTCCAACAGGATGGTTTCGAATGCCATGCAGTCTGCTCCTTCAAAGATTGCGCGCAATGACCATGCGCTGAATGTCGCTGGTGCCTTCGTAGATCTGGCAGACCCGAACGTCGCGGTAGATCCGTTCCAGCGGGAAGTCGCTCAGATAGCCATAACCGCCCAAGGTCTGCAAGGCATCCGAACAGACCTTTTCGGCCATTTCCGAGGCAAAAAGCTTGGCCATCGACGCTTCAACCAGCGCTGGACGCCCGGCATCACGCAGCGCGGCGGCGTGCAGCACCATCTGCCGGGCAACGGCAATGCGCGTGGCCATGTCGGCCAGGCGGAAGGCCACGGCCTGGTGCTCGATCAGTGGTTTGCCGAA
This sequence comes from Pseudomonas sp. LFS044, assembly GCF_047978245.1. Lineage (NCBI taxonomy): Bacteria > Pseudomonadati > Pseudomonadota > Gammaproteobacteria > Pseudomonadales > Pseudomonadaceae > Pseudomonas > Pseudomonas sp. LFS044. The sequence goes on along the minus strand of NZ_JBFPFX010000013.1, from coordinate 142,021 downwards.
GCTCTGCCGTTCTTTGGCATAGTCGCGCGCCACTTCGAAGGCGGCGCGGGCCATCCCGACCGACTGCGAAGCGATGCCGATACGCCCACCCTCCAGGTTGGCCAGGGCGATCTTGTAGCCCTGCCCCTCTTCGCCCAGCCGATTGGCGACAGGCACGCGCACATTGTCGAAGACGATCTGGCAGGTGTCGGATGCATGCTGGCCGAGTTTGTCCTCCACACGCGCTACCTGGTAACCCGGCGTGTCGGTTGGCACGATGAACGCGGTGATGCCACGCTTGCCGGCCTCCGGGTCGGTGACGGCGAAGACGATGACCACACCGGCGTTCTGCCCGGACGTAATGAACTGCTTGCTGCCGTTGAGTATGTAGTGGTCGCCCTCCAGGCGCGCACGGGTCTTCAGGCTGCTGGCGTCGGAACCCGCCTGGGGTTCGGTCAGCGCGAAGGCCCCGATCATCGACCCGCTGGCCAAAGGCGCGAGGAACTGCTGCTTTTGCTGCTCGGTGCCAAATTTGAGTATGGGCACGCAACCCACCGAGTTGTGCACACTCATGATGGTCGAGCAGGCACCGTCGCCTGCGGCGATCTCTTCCAGGGCCAGGGCATAGGCCACGTACCCCGTATCGCTGCCGCCGTACTGCTCCGGCACCAGCATGCCGAACAGGCCCAGGGCAGCCATCTCGTCAATGGCTTCGCGCGGGAAGCGATGCGCCTTGTCCCATTGCTCGGCGAACGGCCTTAGACGCTCCTGGGCAAAGTCACGGATGGCGTCGACAATTTGTTGTTGCTCGTCAGTTACCAGCATGGTTCACCTCAGTACAGGCATTCGACGGCGATGGCCGTGGCCTCGCCACCGCCAATGCAAATGGCCGCCACGCCGCGGCGCAGGTTGTTCTGGCGCAGGGCCGACAACAGCGTCACCAGAATCCGCGCGCCTGAAGCGCCGATCGGGTGGCCCAGCGCACAGGCGCCGCCATGGATATTGACCTTGTCGTGTGGCAGGTCAAGGTGCTTCATGGCCGCCAGGGTGACCACAGCGAAGGCTTCGTTGATCTCGAACAGGTCGACTTCGGCCAGGTTCCAGCCGGTACGCTTCATCAGCTTGTCGATAGCGCCAATTGGCGCGGTGGGGAACAGCGCCGGGGCATCGGCAAAAGCGGCATGGCCATGGATCACGGCCAACGGTTCGAGGCCGCGCTTGTCTGCTTCGGAGCGGCGCATCAGCACCAGCGCTGCGGCACCATCGGAGATCGAGCTTGAGTTGGCGGCGGTCACCGTCCCCCCTTCACGGAAGGCCGGCTTGAGCTGCGGGATCTTGTCCAGGCGCGCCTTGGGCGGCTGCTCGTCATCCTTGACCAGGCGCTTCTCTTTGCCCTCGGTGACTTCCACCGGGACGATCTCGGCAGCGAAAAGGCCGTTCTTGATTGCGTCTTGCGCGCGGGTCAGCGAGGTAATGGCGAATTGGTCCTGGGCTTCGCGGCTGAAGGCGCCCGCCTGGGCGCAGTCCTCGGCGAAGGTGCCCATCAGCCGGCCCTTGTCGTAAGCGTCCTCGAGCCCGTCCATGAACATGTGGTCGATGATCTTGCCATGGCCCATGCGGTAACCGCCGCGGGCCTTGTCCAGCAGGTAGGGGGCATTGGTCATGCTCTCCATGCCGCCAGCCACCACCACGTCGGCGGTGCCGGCCAGCAGCAGGTCGTGGGCCATGATCGCCGCCTGCATGCCCGAGCCGCACATCTTGTTCAAGGTGGTACACGTGGTGTGTTTGCCCAGGCCTGCGCCCAGCGCGGCCTGGCGCGCCGGGGCCTGCCCCTGGCCTGCCGGCAGCACGCAGCCGAACAGCACCTGCTCGACGCAGGCGGCATCGATACCGGCGCGTTCGACGGCTGCGCGGATCGCCGCTGCGCCCAGTTGCGGTGCGGTGAGGCTCTTGAGGTCGCCCTGCAGGCCGCCCATGGGCGTGCGCACGGCGCTGACGATGACAATAGAATCGTTGACGAGGGTCATGTTCAATGCTCCTTACTTGGCAGCCATGCGCAGCGCGCCGTCGAGTCGTATCACCTCGCCGTTGAGCATGCTGTTCTCGATGATGTGGCGGGCCAGGGCGGCGTATTCCTGTGGCCGGCCCAGGCGCGGCGGAAACGGTACGCCGGCGGCCAGGGAGTCGCGTACTTCCTGGGTCATGCCGGCCATCATTGGCGTCTCGAAGATGCCGGGGGCGATGGTCATCACCCGGATCCCGAAGCGCGCCAGCTCACGGGCCGCAGGCAGCGTAAGGCTGGCGATCGCGCCTTTGGATGCAGCATAGGCGGCCTGGCCGATCTGCCCGTCATAAGCGGCGATCGAGGCGGTGTTGATGATCACGCCGCGCTCCCCTCCTTCTTCAGGCTGGCCCTCGGCCATGGCTGCCGCTGCAAGGCGCAGCAAATTGAAACTGCCGATCAGGTTGACGTTGATGACCTTGGTGAAGCTGGCCAGGCCATGCGGGCCCTGCTTGCCCAGCACCTTCTCGGCGCCGACGATACCGGCACAGTTGATCAGGCCATGAATACTGCCAAAAGCACTGACAGCAGCATCGACCGCAGCCTTTGCGGCCTGCTCGTCGCTGATGTCGGCGACCGCGAAACGGGCGCTGTCACCCAGTTCGCGTGCCTTGGCTTCGACGGCTTGGGCATTGAGGTCGACCAGCATGACCTTGGCACCTGCCTCGACCAGCATCTGCGCAGTGGCGGCACCCAGCCCGGAAGCCGCGCCGCTGACGATGAAATGTTTGTGGTTGATCTGCATGTGGGGTCCCTCAGGCGCTGGCGCGTGTGGCCAGCGGCGCGTGTTGTTTGGCGATTTCCTGATTGCGCAGGATGAAGCGTTGCAGCTTGCCGCTCGGCGTCTTGGGCAGCTCGCTGACGAATTCGATTTCACGCGGATAGGCGTGGGCATACAGTCGCTGGCGCACGTGCCGGCGCAAGGTATCTTCCAGCTCTGCGGTGGGTGTCACGCCTTTGGCCAGCACGACGAAGGCCTTGATCAGCTCGGTGCGCTCCGGGTCGGGCTTGCCGATGACTGCCGCTTCGATCACCGCTGGGTGCTCGATCAGCGCGCTTTCCACATCGAAAGGGCCAACCCGGTAACCGGAGGTGGTGATCACATCGTCGCTGCGGCCGACAAAGCTGATGCTGCCGTCGGCGTTGAGCTCGACGGTATCGCCGCTGAGGTAATACTTGCCGACGAACGATTGGGTAGGCACGCCGCGATAACCGCCGAACCAGCACAAGGGCGATTGCTCACGGTCGACGGCCAGAATCCCAGGTTGCCCGACCGACAGCTCCGCGCCCTGCTCATCGAGCACGACGATACGGTGGCCTGGAATGGCGAAACCGGCAGCCCCTGGATGCACGGGGTGCTGCAAGCCATGGTGGTTACACAGCACCATCCCCAGTTCGGTCTGGCCGTAGTGATCGTGGATGGTCACCCCCAGTTCGTCGGCAAACCAGCGAATGACCTCCGGGTTGAGGGGCTCGCCGGCACTGCTGACGGCCCGCAGGCGGCCTTGGATTGGCGCGGAAAACTCACTGCCCGCAGCAATCAGCAACCGATAGGCCGTAGGCGAACCGGCCAGGTTGCTGATGCCCAGCTTGTTGATGATGTGCGCGCAGCTCTCGACGCTGAACGGGCCATCGTAGAAGGTCGTGGCGTGGCCCAGCGACAACGGGCCGGTCACGGCGTAATACAGGCCATACGCCCAACCTGGATCGGCCAGGTTCCAGAAGTTGTCTTCCGGGCGCAGGTCGATCGCATCACGCATGTAGCCCTGGAAGGCGACGATGGCGCGCAGCGGCACTTCAAGGGGTTTGGCTGGGCCGGTGGTGCCCGAGGTGAACATCAACAGGAACGGGTCGTCACCCGTGCGCATGACAGGTTCACAGCCATCTGCAATGTGTTCAAGGCTGGCATGGAAATCCAGTTCGCCAGCGCGTGCTTGAACTGTGATGACCTTCGGGCAATCACTCACCTCATCCAGCTTGGCACGGTTCTGCTGGTCGGTCACGACCACGCGCGCTGCGGACTGCGCCAGGCGATGTTCGATGGCCTTGGGGCCGAAGGCAGTGAACAGCGGCTGGTAGACCGCACCCAGGCGCCAGGTGGCGAGGATGGTCACCAGCAATTCGGGGGTGCGTGGCATCAAGCCGGCAACACGGTCGCCGGCGCCTACCCCCTGGGCTTTCAGCACGTTGGCAAAGCGTGCCGCCAAGCCGGCCAGCTCATCGAAGGTATATTGCTTGCTGTCGCCATCACGGCCTTCCCACCGCAGCGCCAGCTTGCCGCTGCCAACATGGCGGTCGCAGCATTCGACACAGGCATTGAGGGCATTCAGCTGCCCGTGCAGTGCCGCGCGGGCAGCCTTGGCATGGTCGAACGAACGGGCGGCATCGGCATAATCACGCATCGTCAGACTCCTGGTTGTTATTGTTGGAGTGCACCATTGGTCTGACGATGTTGTCGCTACATGCCCTGACGGGCAATGGCCAAAGCTGTCAATCTGGATGACCGGTTTGGTCGCCAGCTGGCAGGATTGGATCTGCGTCGGGCGTCAGCATGGGTTTGGTCAGCAAGATCACCAAACGGGTTTTGTTTTGTGCAAGCTGCCTGGACAACTCATTGCTTTGTTCCCAATATGGCGCGTCGTCGATCTCACCCCGCTGTTCAAACACTTCGTCCAGACTTTCCTGGAATTGGTCGAGCAGGGGAGCAAACGCCTCCGCGTGTTGCTTTTCCACCCATTCACACCAGAAGGTCTGCTGGCTCAGGAAAGCGGCTTTCGCTTCGACTGTGGCCGCATCCCTGACGAAGGCCCGTGCAGCATCAAGATCCGCCTCGCTGACGTTGGCTATCGCACCGAACATCATCGAGCTCGGCTGGCTTGGCAGCTTCATCTCTTCGGCCAAGGCCAATCGGAAATAAAGGCTGACTTCGATGGCATCAAGGTTTGGCTTGCTCACGGTTTTTTCAGCGATGTACCTGCCGATATGTTCCTTTAACAGCGTGAGCCGGAACAACCCCTGGCCCAGCTCGAGCAACGCCTGTTGCTGCCCGGCCTCTGCTGACGATCGCGTTGCATTCTCCACCAATACAAGCAGATGCAGCTCGCTGAATAGATCGGCGACATCATCTACACAAGTAGTGCCGCGAACATAGGCATGGACGTTATTGGCCAGCTCAGTGTCGGTGTCCATGGCGTCAAGTATCGTCCACACTCGGGCGTCCAGCTCACTGCGCAGCGCCTTATTGCTGTAGTCGCTGCTTTGCTGCAGCCTGCCCAGGATCGTGTCCAGCTCACTGCGTCGTGGCTCAGCGAACAACCGATCCCACGTTTCCCCGCGCGCTTGCACATGCTCACCAGTCACCCAGACATCCCTGGCAGCAAGTAGCTGAGGCGCGGGGTGGGCGGCCGGCGGATGGACATGCACAGGGCGCGCATAGAGGCGCTCCAGTTGCGCTTCCTCAATGGCGTTGCGATGCAGCAAAATTGAGATACGGTAGCCATACGGCATTGCCTGGATGGCTGCAGGTACGTTGATCAGATGATTGGAACGCAGGTCGATCCAGCGCAATAATCGGCACCGCTCCAGGCCCTCAGGCCATTCCAGCAACCCGCACTCCCTCAGGTGCAGGCGCCTGAGCCCTGAAGCCCAGTTGCTCAGATACAAACTGCGGATCGCCGGATTGGCGCTGAGGTCCAGCTCCTGCAGCTCGGTCAGTGTGCTGAGCGCCTCAGACACACGCTCGCCGTTGCGAATACCGTTGTATGAAAGGTCCAGCCTTTCAAGCCCCCGCAGATGCCGAATGCCGACCGGTAGTGCTTCCAGGCGGTTGCGCGCCATATTCAGACGGCGAACATGCCTGAAGCAACTGAGGAAGGCATCTGGCACCACCTGCAGTGGCGTATTGACCATGGCCAGGGCGGTGATGTGATGGAAGTCGATCGCGGCATTCAGTTGAGGCAAGCTGCTCACACCATGCCCACTCAGGTCCAGAACGAAGCCGCGCAAACCATTCCCGTGGGCATCGACCGGCAACTGCCTGCGCCAGGCTTGTAGCAACCTTTGCCCAAGCAGGCGACGCGCTGCCCGTTCCCCTTCTGGCCCATCAGCTATCCACGTCCCCAGGCAATGGTCGAGCATCTGACAGTTCTGCTCTTCCAGAACCAGAGCTGCGTAGGGGTTGGCAGCGTCCAGAATGCGATTCAAATGCTCATCCATCTGCCTGGGCGAATCGCCCTGATAGAGCCTGGCCAATCGCCGCCGGGCCCGCCACCCCGGCCTGCGCAGCTGAGAGGCACTGCCGCCCAGCGGATACCCGACACGGCCATCGTCCAGCTGCTGCCCCGGATTGAACCAGCCCGGCTGCTCCTGCCAGGCCAATTGGCTCACCAGCTTTTGCCGGCCTGTGGGCAGCTGCTTGACGACCTGTCGCCGTAGCTCGCCTGCCTGATCCTCGCTGCCGAGGCCAAGGGCGGTTTTCTGTGCCGCTGTCAGTACGGTGGCAATGGCCTGGAAGAAGTCATCGGGAACGCTGCTCTGCTCTTCCAGCGGGAGGCCTTGAGCGTCATACAACCGGAACGCCCCCGCATGACGTACCATCGTTATTGGCTCTCCCTGCGATGCCTGCGTGTTGATAGCTGCCAGCAAGCGCCCCTCCGCCGACTCGAGGCGTATTTCGAGGCGACTCGAGAAAGACCAATGGTCAAGCCTGGACAGCAGTCCCAGCGCTAACTCGTCGCTGCTATCACAGAACGCGTTTCGCAGCATCACGCCTTGTACAGCACGATTCAGCCTGGCGAGCTGAAGCAGGGAGCGCGCTTTGGTGGAGACAGACAAGGGCAGCCGCTGCCGCAACTGCACCTCTTCCCGCTCGTCTGCGCTCACCTGACAGGCCAATTCGATGGCGTAATCGGTAGGCAAGCCAGGAAAATCCCGCTTCAGCACTTGAACAACAAGGTCAGAACCCGGCTCGACAAATGTGAGGTGATCTAACAGGTCCTGACGTAGTTGGATCTGTTGATCAAGAATCGCCCCATGTCGCTCGGCGGCTGTCAACTGAGCTAAATCGAGGCGCTGCTCGCACCAGTCAAGCAGCGCCAGGTCATCGGCCCCCGTCGCACCGGGCGCCAGCGACCTGAAGAAGCGCTCGATCCTTTCATCGGCCTCGAAACGGCGCAGGGTATCGCGCAAGTTCGCCGGCAAAGGACGATTCTCCACCAGGATCCCGCGCAGTTCGTCTATATCGCTGCAAGCCGCTTGCAGCACCTGCTTGGCACGTAGCTGGTCAAGGGGAATTTGCTGTGGCCAAAGGCGGGCGAGCATCTGCTGTGGGTCATTCCAGCCCATGGGCGAGTCGTCAGGTAACAGCCACAGGCGCTCGGCGTTGCGCTGCAGCACCGGCCCGTAAGCCTGTGGCCGGTCGGGATGAAGCAGCCGCCAGGCCCCGTTCTCACTCGGCTGATGCACCTCGTAATAGTGCTCGTCGACCCTTAGCCAACGGCGGTTGCCTTTGAAATACAAACCATCTGCACCCATGACCGCATCATCCGGCAATTCACGCTGGTAGATACTCAGGTCGCCGTTCCACAGCCCTTGGCTATCATCGTCCAACGTGACCGCTTCCAGGCCCTCTTCCAGCACCCTGTCGACCAAACGGCCAGCAGCGGCGCCCGCACCCCCCGCAGCCCCCGTGGCAACGACAACCTGCGCCACGTTCAGTGCATGTTGCAATGCTTCGTGGTCATGCCCCTTGGCCCAGTCTGTAACGCCTTCGAACACCTGGGCGCAAACATCCTTCAGCAACGCCCCCAACAGCACGGCCCCTACCGCGGGGATGAAGAACCCGGCCAGCCCGACCAGCCCCCAGCCAAGCGACGTCCAGTCCTCCAGGCGTTCACGGCTGGCCTCGGCATCAGCGTCTGCGGTAGGTACGAGCAGCACCTTGGCATCCGCGCGCACCCGCTCGACCTGCTCATCCACCCAGCGGGTGAACACTGTGCCGTGCCCGGTCATGCCCTCTATCTGCAGGTCAGGCACGTCATCCATCAAGCGCAATTGCAGCTGCTGGAAAAACGCGCTGCGAGCATCCAGCGCGATCAATTGCAGGAGTTCACGCTGATAACCTTGGTGCTGCAGGGCGGATACCATTTCAACTTGCAACTCCTGGGTGGAGCTGTGCCAGCGCAGTGGATTGTCGGCATCGCCAGGCATGTAGGTCACGACACCTGCACTGTTGCCATCGGCCGTTTTCAACTGGATTATCAAAGCCTCATGAACCAGCACCCCCAGCATGGACATCAGCCCTGGGTACGCCGTGAGCCTGGGCTCGGTAGCCGTGCCGCCAGGGCTTTCGGCACAGTGCTCCAGTGCGTCTCGGACATCGTTGTCGATCTTGCCCTTGAGAAAGGCGACCTGCACGGCCAGCTTGAAGCCCGCAAGCTTGTCCGCCACCAGCAGCGCCTTGTTCTGGGTGAAATGTTGATCAAGCAGTGCCTGGTACTGCTTTCCAGCATCCAATTGGCGGCACGCTTCGATCAATTGCGCGGTATTGCCAATGACCCCTTCATCGTCAGCCTGGACAACCAGACCACTGCCGCTCAAGGGGATGTCATCTTCGGCGAAGTTCTGCACCAGGCGCGACAACGCTGGCTGCACTTCAAAAGCGTCTTCCAGGTGGGGAACCGAATGGCCAACCGGTCTGCGAGTCTTCCTTCGCCACTGCAACGCGTTCAGTGTTTGCCCACTGGGCAGCATGCCTGCCAGGGCTTCGGAGAATTTGCTCTCGGCGAACGCCTGCAGGGGTACCGCTGCCTTGGTCGCCCCGGCCACGGCTATCTGGCTGGCTCTATGGCTGGCGATCAATACTCGCAGCTTGTAGATGTTGGCTTTTGAGGCACCTTTGATCCATTCAGGTAGCGATTCGGTAAAAGCCGTAGCAGCCTCTTGCATATCTTGGGCAGTGACACTGTTACGGGTACTGGGTACAGCCGGAAATGTGCGCATGAGGAACCCTCTGTGCTGATGAGAGGGCACAATCTTTCACTCATTGCGGCAACGCTTCAGAGGGAAGCCGAACAGCTGTCGCAGTCAAGGCAGACAGCCGCTCAGCAGTGAGGCTCACGCGCCTGGACCAACGCACGGTAATGGCCGGGGTTGCAGCCAAACCACTTGCGAAAGGCCTTGTAGAACGAGCTGCTGTCGGCAAACCCCAGCCGCTCGGCAATGTCCGCCATGGCGGGTTCAGCCTCGCTGAGCCAGGCAATCGCCAATTCACGTCGCACGCTGTCCTTGAGGCCTTGGTAGGTCTGCCCTTCTTCGGCCAGGCGCCGGCGCAGGGTGGAAGGTGACAAGCACAACTGCCGGGCCAGGGCGTCGGCGTCGGGCCACTGATTGGGGTGCCGATGCAACAGATCGTTGCGCACACGCCGCCCCAGGCTGGCAGGGTCGCGATACTTGACCAGAATATTGCCCGGCGCTTCGGCCAAGAAGCGTTGCAATTCCTGGGGCGTACGCTTGATTGGCAGGTCAAGGCTGTCGGCGGCAATGATCATGCGCGTACGCGGCCGATCGAATTGCAAACTTTCCGAGAACATGACCCGGTAATCATCGCAGAACGAAGGCTCAGCGCAGCGCAGGTCGATGGCCAGGATCGGGATGCGCCGGCCCGCCAGCCAGCAGGCGACGCCGTGCACGATCATCCAGAAGGTGAAATAGGTGAAGGCTCGCCGCGACTGTTCGCGGGGTTCGTTGATGACGATTTCAGCCAGGCTCTGCTGGCGTATCAGGGTTGGATGCAGGTCCGCGAGCATCAACGAAAGAAAACCCAGCGCGACGTCCAACCCCTCACCGAGCGTCGGCTGGGCCATGGCTGCACGGGTCATGAAGGCCAGGCTGCCGACGGCCAGGCCACGCGGGTCCATGGCGAAGAATTCATCGTTGCAGCGTCGCGCCAGCAGCCGCCAAAGCTGGGCATAGGCATCAGCACTCACCCGCGCCTCTGGCAGCTCAAGCTGCGCCGGGTCGATGCCGGCAGGCCGCAGCACACCGACATCGGGTTGCCCTGCCGGGCAGGTCTGCAACAGCGCTTCGCGCACCAATTGCATGGAGATGGTGTCTTTTTCGCTCATCGGCCATCCAGATTGATCTGTGCCGGCCATCTTAGGCCCGGTCAGGAAAAACACCAGCCCTGCCTCACAGGTTCGCGGCCAGGCCCAGGAATGCCTGAATCAAGCGCAGTTCGCGACGACGCTCCAGGCAGCCGATCATGTGCTGATTGACCAGGCCCTCTCCGGTGAGCGGCCGCGCCACCACACGGGGGTCGTTGGCCACCTCGGTCGACGAAACCACCCCAACGCCCAGCTGCGAAGCCACCGCCTCGGTGACCGCCTCGCGGCTGTCCAGCTCCAGCAGCACACGGGGGTGCACACCCGCTGCGGCACAGGCCTTATCGAAAGTGCGGCGGGTGGTAGAACTGGGCTCACGCAACACCATGATCTGCTGGTTAAGCTCGGCCAACGGCAAATCCCCCTCGCCGCTCGCCCAGGCATGCCCCGCCGGCAGCAGCGCGCACAGGCGCGACTCGCACAGGGCCTGCAGGTACAGGCCCTTGCGTGGCTCGATCTCGGTCAGCACGGCAACATCGGCATGTTCGGAAAGCAATGCAGCCAGCGTCTCCTGAGCATTGCCCAGGCGCAGGTTGACGGTGATGCCCGGGTAACGCTCGCGCAACTGAGCGAGCATCGGCATGACCCGGTGCGGGCCGTCCGCAGCGACCTCCAGGCGGCCAGTGAGCAACTGCCGATTGGCCTCGAGCATCGCCTGTGCTTCTTGCGCCAGGCCGAACATGGCCCGGGTAATGGCTGCCAGGCGGGTGCCCTCTTCGGTCAGCTCGACCCGCCGTGCGGTGCGCCGCAACAAGGTGATCTGGTAGTGCTCTTCCAGCGCCTTGACGTGCCCGGTGACCGCCGGCTGGCTGATGAACAACCGCGCGGCGGCGCGGGTGAAGCTGCCTTCGCGGGCAACTGCATCGAAGGCACGTAGCTGAAACAGGTTCATATTTATCGGCCTGACTTATAGCTCGAATAACAACAAACAATTTGATTGATAGGAAGGGGAATTGCAACCTAGCCCCGTAGTTTCAGCGCCAGATTATTCGGCTGACCACCCGCCGCTTGTGAGGAACCACGGAATGAGCATCGCCCCGATCCTGCTGACCCCCGGCCCCCTGACCACCTCCGCTCGCACCCGCCAAGCCATGCTGGTGGATTGGGGCTCCTGGGACCGCGACTTCAACCAACTCACTGCCAGCGTCTGCGAACAATTGCTCGCCATCATCGACGGCAGCGCCAGCCACCACTGCGTCCCTCTGCAGGGCAGTGGCACCTTTGCCGTGGAAGCCGCCATCGGCACCCTGGTACCACGCGACGGCAAGGTGCTGGTATTGATCAACGGCGCCTACGGTCAACGCCTGGCAAAGATCTGCAAGGTTCTGGGGCGCACCTACACTACTTTCGAAACCGCCGAAGATCAGCCGACCACTGCTGCCGATGTCGATCGCCTGCTGGCCGCTGACCCGGCCGTGACCCACGTGGCGTTGATCCACTGCGAAACCAGCACCGGTATCCTCAACCCGCTGCCGGAGATCGCCCAGGTGATCAAGCGCCACGGCAAGCGCCTGATCATCGATGCCATGAGTTCGTTCGGCGCGCTGCCGATCGATGCCCGCGCAATCCCCTTCGAGGCGCTGATCGCCGCCTCTGGAAAATGCCTGGAAGGCGTACCGGGCATGGGCTTCGTCTTCGTCGAAAAAACCGCACTGGCCGCCGCCGAAGGCAACGCCCACTCGCTGGCCATGGACCTGCACGATCAGCACACGTACATGGCCAAGACCGGCCAGTGGCGCTTCACGCCGCCCACGCACGTCGTGGCTGCACTGCATGAGGCGCTGCAGCAATACAACGAGGAAGGCGGCCTGCCCGCCCGCCACCAGCGCTACGCCAATAACTGCAAGACGCTACTCGACGGCATGGCTGCCATCGGCCTGCGCAGCTTCCTGCCGGCCGACATCCAGGCGCCGATCATCGTCACCTTCCACGCCCCTGACGACACTCGCTATCAGTTCACGGATTTCTACCAACGGGTCAAAGCCAAGGGCTTCATCCTCTACCCAGGCAAGCTGACCCAGGTCGAGACCTTCCGCGTCGGCTGCATAGGCGTGGTCGGCCCGGACGGCATGCAAGCCGCTGTAAATGCCGTGGCCGACGTGCTACGGGAAATGGAAGTACTGGATATCTGACCCTTTGCCCACCCGATTTCAGGAATCAGCGCACATGAACTACAGCAACCCTACCCAGCTGCAAGCCGCCATCCTCGACTGGGCCGGCACCGTGGTCGACTTCGGCTCCTTCGCCCCGACGCAGATCTTTGTCGAAGCCTTCGCCGAGTTCGACGTGCAGGTGTCCATTGAAGAAGCCCGTGGCCCGATGGGCATGGGCAAGTGGGACCACATACGCACCCTGTGCGACGTGCCTGCCATCGCCGAGCGTTACCGCACAGTATTCGGCCGCACCCCGACTGACGATGACGTCACCGCCATCTACAACCGCTTCATGCCCCTGCAGATCGAAAAGATCGCTGTGCACTCGGCGCTGATCCCTGGCGCCCTGGACACCCTCACCGGCTTGCGCAAGGGCGGCCTGAAGATCGGCTCGTGCTCGGGCTACCCGAAAGTGGTGATGGACAAGGTGGTGGAGCTGGCGGCGCAGAACGGCTATGTCGCCGACCACGTGGTGGCCACCGACGAAACCCCGAACGGCCGCCCATGGCCGGCCCAGGCACTGGCCAACGTGATTGCCCTGGGCATCGACGATGTGGCGGCCTGTGTGAAGGTTGACGATACCGTGCCGGGCATCCTGGAAGGTCGCCGCGCCGGCATGTGGACTGTGGCCCTGGTGTGCTCCGGCAACGCGCTGGGCCTGACCTGGGAAGGTTACCGTGCCTTGAGCGCAGAGAAGCTGGAGAGCGAGCGCAAGCGTATTCACGCAATGTTCGAAAGCTCGCGCCCGCACTACCTGATCGACACCATCAATGAACTGCCCGAGGTGATCGCCGACATCAACCGGCGCTTGGTCAAGGGTGAGATGCCGCAGGCGTTCTGACGCAGCGGTGCTGCCCCCATCGCGGGCAAGAGCGTGCCCACAGCTTCGCCATCGAACCTGTGGGCGCGGTCTACCCGCAAAAGCGCCTGTTCGTCACGCGGGGGAACAAGGTCAGCGAATACGGCCGCGCCCCGCACTCAACCTCGACTTCTTTCCAGGCTGCGAACGAGCCGCAAGGTGAGCTCCAGCCTCAAGGCATGGGTATCGGCGTCCTGCTCATTGTCCAACTCGTCAAGGTCGTTCCGGTACTGCGGCTCACCCAACTGAGCGCGCTGCCCTTCGATCACGTTGCGCCTCTGCTCGTAGAGTTGTACCAGGTCGTTGAAAGGTTCAGCATTCACCAGTGCCAGGTGTCGCCGCCAGAACGAGCGTCGACACAGGCTAGCGGCCAAGTGTTCAGGTGTTTCGGCCTCACGTAAGGCACGCAATGCCTCCAGCAACTGGTCCTCGGTTACCCTACCGTCCTGCGATTCGCGCATTGCCAGCGGCTGTCGGGGCAAGCTCAAGCGCTGCCGCAGACGCACCCGATAGCCCAGGATAATGGCTGTACGGTCTACGGGTACTCGCAACGTCTGACGTTGGGCGATATCCCGTCGCGCGTACTGGTCCAGAAAATCCAGGCGCATGAGCGCCCGCCCCAGATCCACCAGGTCGGCACTCCGCCCAGCCGCTACAAGGGCCTCTGCCCGGGCGATATGCAAGCGTAAAGTCAACTGGCTGAAGCGCTCGATAGCCGCGTTGTGATCCATCAGCGGCCGCTCCATCAATCCGTCGATTTGCCCGCGAAATTCCGCATTGTGTTCCCATTCGTTCAGCACATCCCAACCCTGCTCGATCAGATACGATCGCGGCCAGCTGAAGTCGGCGAACTCGATAAGTTCGCTCAACAGTGCAACAAGCCGTGCCCCAGTTACCGATGCCGTCAATGCGCTCCAACGAGTGTCACGAACAACCCGCAGTGCGGCATCCTCGCCGACCCACCATGCACGGGCATCGGTCGCCGCGATCCGCAACTGCGCCGGCTCTTCCGGAATGCTGTCCAACGCATAGAAACGCTGCAATGCCTGGCTAGATAAAGGGTTGCCGTCGAGTTGAAAAATGCGGCGAAACTCATAAGGCATCTGCAGCAAGACATCAGGCGCAGCGTGCAGCTGGTTGTCACGCAAGTCAGCTATTTCGAGAAAGCCACAGAGCTCCACACCCTCCGGCCAGGCACCCAAACGACAATTGCGCATAAAGAGGCTCACCATGTGCGACAGGTGATTGAACCTCATTGCGAACTGGCCCAGCGGATTGTGGCTGAGATCGAGATAGGCAAGACGCGGCAGCGTGCTCAAGGCCTGCTGGGCTGCCGCATCCAATCGGATGTTATTACGCGCCAAGCGCAGCTCGCGCAGTTCGATCAGGTATGAAATACCCTCGGGAATGCGCAGCAGCGTATTCCCCCCCATATTCAACACCTGCAAGCTGGTGAATGAACTGAGAAACTGTGTCGGCACTCCGGTAATCGTTGTACCCTCCATCACCAATGAAGTGATGAAAGTGAAATTCAGGCGCAGGGGTAACTCTGGAAGCGTGGTGATATTCAGGCCGGTGAGGGTCAGGCGCTGCCCTGCTACACCGCCATTGTCGGCGGGGAAACGCTCGCCCTGCGCAGCCCAGGCGCTTCGCATGCGCTGGGCAACGTAACCCCGCGTGCGCCGCCGGGTATCGTTGAGCTCACTCCCCTGCCAGCGCTGCAGCGCCCTTTCCAGTTGCTCATGCTCGTTCTGCACCTCGAGCAGAAGCTCGTACGCCGATGCCTGTCCTTCAAGCCTGCGTTGCAGCTCCTCGTCAATCTGCGCTTCGCTCAAGCCAGGAAAGTACCGGCGCAGACCGTCTCGCAACACGTCCCTTGGGGTTCTGCGCTGGCCTTGACCACGACCACTGAGCAAGTAACCGACCCGGCCATCGTCCAGGCGTTGCCCGGGGTTGATCCAGCGTGCACGTTCCGGCCATTCCAGGAAACGCGCAATTTCTTCATGAGTTCGAGGCAGTTGCTCCAGCGCCCGAGCCAGGAGCAGCTGACTTGCATCGTCACTCCCCGCTATTCCCAACTCGACACGCTGAGCGGGGGTTAGCAGTGCGACGACTACCTGGAAGAGATCTCCTGGGTCGCCTGCTGAAACCGTGACCTCGCCGCCATTGGCCGCGAAAACATTGAACTTTCCGTTCTGGTGGACGAGTATCCGCAACGGCGTCCCTTGTTCCTGCGCCACCAGGCTTGCAACAACACGCCCGTCAACTTCACCTTCACACAGATTGATGTTGATGGTCCGAGGCCCCAGCTGATTGAGCAATGCGAATACCAATTCGCCTGTCTCGGTGGCATATCCATTGGCCAGGTAGAGGCCCGCCAAGGCCTTGTTGATTCTCGCAACACGCAATAACGACGCCGCCTTGAGCGCCAAAGCCAGGGGCAGCTTGCCGGTTCTGAACCCTTCATTGTGTTCTACTGTACTGGCCTCGCCTGCCAGCATCTGAGCATACGCATCCCCCAACCCAGGAAAATCCCTCTTCAACTGCTGCAGCAACGGGTCATCGCCAACACGGTCCAGACGCGTCAGGTGCGCGTAAAGCTTGCCACGCAGTTGCAGCTTCGCCCCCAGCACCTGCGCAATGCCTTTGCCGACATCGGGAGATGACTCGCACCACGTCAGCAGTTCCTCGTCCTGTGCATCCAGACGTTTGCGCTGCAAATGATCGAAGAAGCGCTCGATCAGCCCGTCCGCTTCAAAGCTGCGCAGGGTTTCCCGCAGGTTGACAGGCAACGCTCGGTTTTCCATCAGGATGCCGCGCAGCTCGTCTTGATCGACCCCTGCTACGCGCAGTACCTGCTCGGCCCGCTGCGCGTCTATCATCGGGTGCTGTGGCCACAACCTGTCAAGCATCTGCGCGTTGTCAGCCCACACCCAGGGCCGTTCGCAAATCGGCCGCCAGCAGCGCTCGTCGTTATGCAGCACGACGGGCTCGTAAGCGCCTGAACGTCGTGAATGGCGGAGCCGATAGGGGCCCTCAGGTTCGGGCCGATGCACTTCATAGTAACGCGAACCGGAGCGCAGCCAGCGCTGACTGCCATCGCCATACAAGCCGTCGGAACGCAGGCTGATATTTTCAGGTACCGACTCGTAAGGTACGAGGCTGTCGTCCCACAAACGCTGAGTGCCGGTTCGCACATTGACGGGCTCCAGGGCAGCTACCCAGGCGCTGCGCAACACAATCACGCCAACCACGGTCGCCGTTGTCGCTACCAGCGCTTCGGCGACACCGAGCATATGCTCCAATGCTTCATGCCGGTGGCCCTCGTACCAGTCCTGCGCGCCTTCGAAGACCTCACCCAAGGTCTGCAGTACCAGTTGCCCCAGCAACACGGCCCCGACCACCGGGATGAACAGCCCTGCCAGATTGATCAGGTTGAGGCCTGCCGACTTCCAGGCCTCGTGCCTGGCGCGGGCTGCCTTGGCATCGGCCTCGGCGGTTGGCACCAACAGCATCCGCGCATCTGCCATGGTGCGCTCGACCTGGGCGCTGGCCAGCGCTGTAAAAATGCTGCCCTGAATCACAACACCTTCCATCTCAAGATCAGGGGATGGGTCTTGGAGACGCTTGCCGAGCAGGTCGACAAAATTGGCCCGAGCGCTCAGGCTGATCAACTGAGAGAAAAACGAGCGATAGGTTTTACCTTGCAGCAAGGTGGCCATGGCGCTGTTCATCGACGCTTCATCAGCAAAATAGCGCAAGGCCTGCTGCGGATCGCTTGGCAAGTAGAGCAGGATACCCTTCTGCGTACCCTGCACATTGCGCAACCGGACGAGCATGCCGTCGGCTGCTGCCTGGCCAAGCACCTGCAAAGTGCCACCATAACCGCGCAGCCCCGACTTATGAAGGTGCGACTCTGCACGGGTCATCTCGAGCAGCGCTATTTCCACCTCGGCCGTAATGTCGCCTTTCATCGCTGCAATCTTGCCTGCCAACGCAAGCCCGGATCGCTTGTCGTCGGCCAGAATACTCAAGGCCGTAGCATTGAATATCCGTTCCAGTTCATCCTGGTACTTTTGCCCCACATCCAGCCCTCTGCACTCGGCCGCAAGCAACGTTTCCGAGATTGACAACACCTCATCATGCCCCGGCGCGACCAGGCCAGAGCCTGCGTATAAGGGGCTGTCAGATTCGAAGTTGCTCATCAGCCTCAAGATGCCGACGGTGCGTGATGCCTGGTAACCAAACGCCTGCATGTCAGAGCTGCCGAGCGTACCGATCCAGGGCGTCACTTCCAGCCACTCGAGCTGCGAAAACTCCACCCCCGCAGGCAGCGGCTTGGCCAACAGCGACTTGAGATGCTTTTCGGCGAATACATCCAGCGGTTCAAGCTTGAGGGTGAGCCCACGCAGGCGCGCCTGGCTGGCCTGATGGGCATTGAAGGCGGCACGCAACCTCGTCATCTGGGCACGCGAGGCGCGCTTCAACCACGCTGGCAGCCTTGCGGCGATAAAGTCGTCAGTGGCAGCAAGGGTCTTTTCATCGACCGTGCGTGTCGCCGAGGAATTGTGCGTCATTGTCGCTCCAGCAATCAGGTTCAGGAGCGCCAATACTGTAGGAGGGCCTCGGCATCACCGCAGTTGGAATGGATGCCGCGTGCACGGCTGGCGAGGCCGTGCCTGGCATCCGGTGAGGGCTTGAATTCAGACCGCCCGGTTCAACTTCACCCACGAAGCGAACTTGTCGATAAAGCCCTGCAAGAACGGCCGGGTCTTGTCACCGAGCTTGCCGCTGTCCTCGAACAGGGTCGCCGCCCCACCGATATAGGCCTCTGGCATCTGCATGCACGGCATGTCGAGGAACACCAGCGACTGACGCACGGCATGGTTGGCACCGAACCCGCCAATGGCCCCCGGCGACACGCTGACCACCGCAGCCGGCTTGCCACTCCAGGCGCTTTGCCCATACGGCCGTGAGCCCACGTCGATGGCATTCTTCAGCGCGCCGGGTACTGAACGGTTGTATTCCGGGGTAACGAACAGCACCGCATCACTGTGGCGGATCTCGTCGCGAAAACGTTTCCAGGGCTCTGGCACGCCAGCCGCCTCGACATCTTCGTTGTACAACGGCAAGTCGCCGATCTCTATGATTTTCAGGTTGAGACTGGACGGCGCCAGCTCTGCAAGGGCGCGGGCCACCTTGCGGTTGTAGGAGTCCTTGCGCAAGCTGCCGACGACGACCGCTACCGAATACACCTGGCTCATGGCGATTTCCAACCTTTGCTGGGTAAGAGACTTGGTAGTTATAGATGACCGTTCTTCGGCGCTTTGGTTTTTTTTAACGGAGCGGAAAACTTCCGGGTACCTTCCACGGTCTATTCAGGCAGACATTTCCTACGTATTTCAGAGGTTTTCACCTAAATGGCAGCAGTAATGGTCGGCCAATTCCACGCCCGTGACGCCGAAGGCCGTATCTACCCCGTTCACGAGTTCCAGGAGTCCACCCTGCAGACCGATGGCAGCGCCCTGGGCTCGCCGATCACCACCTATCGCCTGGCCATCGGCGACCGGGTCAACCACCTGGGTGAAGACCGCTTCGAACTGGCACAAACGGGCGTCGAAATCATTCGCATTCCTTGACGCAGTCCACGGTGTAGGTGCCGGTCTCGTTCTGCAGGCCATGCACATCGGCGACGAAGCCCGGGAAGCCGCTGTTGAAGGCACGGGCAAACGCCAGGTATTCCAGGATCGAGCGGGTCGCTTCGGTGAATCGCTCGCCTGGCATGATCAACGGAATGCCGGGTGGGTACGGCACCAGCATCACCGCCGCGATGCGGCCGAGCAGCGCTTCTATCGGCACCGCCTCCACCTCTCCCCGCACCATCTGGTCGTAAGCCCGAGCCGGGCTGAGTGCTGCATCCGGCAAACGGCTGAATAGCCGTTTGAGCTGCTTGGCCGTGGCATTCACGCGGTAGCAGTCATGCAGTTGGTCGCACAGGTCACGCAAGCCGATACCTTGATAGCGCGCCCCATCGACCGCAACGATGCTGGGCAGGCACAGATTCAAAGCAGTGTTGGCATCATAATGGCGCTTGAATTCCAGCAGTTCGGTCAGCAGCGTGCTCCACTTGCCTTTGGTGATACCCATGGAGAACAGCACCAGGAAGCTGTACAGGCCGGTCTTCTCCACCACCAACCCGCGCTCCCAGAGAAACTTGCTGACCACCGCCGCTGGAATGCCATGCTCGCCTGGAACGCCGTCGGCACTCAGCCCTGGCATCACCAGGGTGACCTTGAGCGGGTCGAGCAGCACATAATCGTCAGCCACCTCGCCAAAGCCATGCCAATGCGCCCCCGGCTGCAGCAGCCAGTCGTGCGCGGCCAATAGGGCAATGCCCTCTGCTGCCGGCGGTTGCCAGATACTGAACCACCAATCGTGCGCAGCGATGTGCTCGCGCAGGTTGGCCAGGGCACGACGAAAGCTCAACGCCTCGTCGAACATTTCCTGCAGCAGCGACCGCCCGGCGGGGCCTTCCATCATGGTCGACGCTACATCCAGTGACGCCAGGATGCTGTACTGCGGGGAAGTGGAGATGTGCATCATGAATGCTTCGTTGAAGCGGTCGCGGTCCAGTTGCCGCTGCGCACCGTCCTGCACGTGGATCATCGACGCCTGGCTGAAGGCTGCCAGCAGCTTGTGCGTCGAATGAGTGCTGAACACCAGCGGGCTCCCCTCCGTGCACTCGGTGCCCATGGCATAGCGGCCGGTGAAGAACTCATGAAACGCCGCATAGGCGAACCAGGCCTCGTCAAAATGCAGCACCTCGGCGCTGCTGCCCAGGGCCTGCTTGATCAGCCCGGCGTGGTAGCACAGGCCGTCATAGGTGGAGTTGGTCACGACCGCCAGCTTGATGCGCGGTTCACGGCCCTTGGCCAAAGGGTTGGCCAGTATCTTGGACTGGATCGACTCGGGGCTGAACTCACTGAGAGGAATCGGCCCGATGATGCCTAGCTCATTGCGCTCCGGGCACAGGTAGATGGGGATGGCGCCCGTCATGATGATTGCGTGCACTACCGACTTGTGGCAGTTGCGATCCACCAGCACCAGGTCGTCGCGGCCGACCATGGCGTGCCAGACAATCTTGTTGGCGGTGGAGGTGCCGTTGATGACGAAGAACGTGTGGTCGGCACCGAAGTTGCGCGCGGCGCGGGCTTCGGCCTCGGCCAAGGGCCCGGTATGGTCGAGCAATGAACCTAGCTCCGGCACCGAGACCGACAGGTCCGAGCGCAGCGTGTTCTCGCCAAAGAATTGATGGAAGGCCTGGCCCACCGGGCTTTTGCGGTAGGCCACACCACCGCCATGGCCGGGCGTATGCCAGGAATAGTTGGATTGTGCGGTGTGCTGCACCAGGGCCTTGAAGAACGGCGGCAGCAGGCCGTCGAGGTAATTGTGCGCGGCACGGGCCACCTGGCGGGCCAGGAAGGGCACGGTGTCTTCGAACAGGTAGAGGATGCCGCGTAGCTGGTTGAGCTCGCTCATGGCCTCGGCGGGGGCGTTTTCCAGGGTGACCTGTTCGCCAAGGGCGAAGATCGGCAGGTTCGGCGCACGCTGGCGGGCCAGGCGAATCAGCTCGGCGATGTTCTGCAGCAGGTGGGTGTTTTCGCCAATGCCTTCAGCGGCGATCAGCATGCAGGCCAGGCCGTGATGGGTCGCGGCAACCAGGCGCGCTTCGGCGTTATCCGCGGCGGCGAGGATGGCGAAACCGTCCTGGCGCAGCTCTTCGGCGATCCCCCGCACGCGTTCGCCGGCAACACTGTCGGCCTTGATGGCGCGGTGGACGATGAGGATCGGGAACTTGAGGTCCTTGTACATCAGGCGGCTACCTCCGAAGGACGGATCGTCCTCTCAGGGTAGTTGAGCCTGATGGTTAAAGTGCTGGCCCTGTCGCCGGTACGGACGATCAGCTAGCCGGCAGGTGTTTCGGTCAAGGCCTGCCACATCGAAGGCCCGCCCGCCGACTTGGCAATTGCCGCCAGGCGCTCGGCATGCGCCTCCAGCTCCTCGGCATTGGCCATGATCACCCGCCCTGGCGCACGCCCGGTAATGCGGCGAATCTCGCTGCCACCGCTGCCCTGACCATCGTTGTCACCGTCCTGCCCGTTGCCCGCCAGCGAAAGGCTGGTCTGGCCACCGGTCATCGCCAAGTAGACGTCGGCCAACAATTCCGAGTCGAGCAATGCGCCGTGCAGCTCACGGCCGGAGTTGTCGATGTCGTAACGTTTGCACAGCGCGTCGAGGCTGTTGCGCTGGCCGGGGTGGCGGGCACGCGCCAGCAGCAAGGTATCGAGAATGGTGCAGTGCTGCGAAATGTCGGCGCGGTCGCGCTGCCCCAGCAAGGCGAATTCGTTGTTGATGAAGCCGACGTCGAACGCCGCGTTGTGGATGACCAGCGTGGCGCCCTGGATGAATTCGAAGAACTCGTCGGCCACATCGCCGAAACGGGGTTTGCCGATCAGGAAGGCGTCCGTGATGCCGTGGACGTTGATCGCCCCCTCGTCACTCTCGCGGTCCGGCTGCAGGTACACGTGGAAATGCCGACCGGTCAGGCGCCGGCCCATGACTTCCACGCACCCGATCTCGATGATCCGGTGGCCTTCGCTGACCGGCATGCCGGTGGTTTCGGTATCGAGAATGACCAGGCGTTTATCTTGTTGCTGCTGCTCCACGCGGGGCGCTCCGACTTGCATCAGTTACAAAGCCGGGGATTGTACCCCAGCTCAACGCTTGGCGCGCACCTCGTCGACACCACGGTTGGCCAGCTGGTCGGCGCGCTCGTTGCCAGGGTGGCCGATGTGCCCGCGCACCCACTTCCAGGTGACCTTGTGCCGGTTGACCTGCTCATCGAGCTGCTGCCACAGGTCGGCATTCTTCACCGGCTCTTTCGCGGCGGTCTTCCACCCGCGTTTCTTCCAGTTGACCATCCACTCGTTGATGCCCTTCATCACGTACTGCGAGTCGGTGGTCAGCACCACCTCGCATTCGCGCTTCAGCGCCATCAGACCCTGAATCGCAGCCATCAACTCCATGCGGTTGTTGGTGGTTTCGCGCTCGCCGCCCCACAGTTCCTTTTCGACGCCCTTGTAGATCAACAGGACGCCCCAGCCGCCCGGGCCGGGATTGCCCTTGCAGGCACCATCGGTATACAGCTCGACGCTATCGCTCATGTACCACTCATGTTCAGTGCTTTTCGGTGTCAGGGCTTGCCGCAGTGCGGTTGACCTTGGCCAGAGGCAATGGCAGCAACTTGCCCATCGGCTCGCGGCGCTCCAGGCGCAGCGGCCTCAGGCCGACCACCATCTTGCGCGCCACCAGCAGGTAAACACCGCCGCCCGAGCTTTGCCAACCGCCTGCAACCCGTTCCCAGCCCGCCAGGCGTTGTTGCCAGGCCGGCGAGGCAAGCGGCGGACGATAGCACCCGAAGCGGCGTTTCTCCAGCGCGAAGCCCAGCAGGTTGAGCCAGTCGCCCACCCGGGACGGCGAGATGCAGCGGGCCTTGCGCAACGCGCCATGGCTAAAGAAGTGGCGCACGCCCCAGCTGCTCCAGGGGTTGATGCCAACGATCAGCAGGTGGCCACCCGGGCGCACTGCGCTGGCTGCCTCGCGCAGCAGGCCATGGGGCGACAGGCTGAAGTCCAGGCCGTGCTGCAGCACGACCACGTCGGCGGCGTGCTCGCTCAATGGCCAGGCCTGTTCCTCACAGACGATCTCCACCCCTGGCAACGGCGCACCCAGGCGCACGTTGCGCTGCACCTGGGGTGCGCTGGGCGGCGCTTCGGCGCAGGGGCCGTAATGCACCAGGTAACCGCCGAAGAAGCGCCCGAGCTCTTCCTCCAGCAGTTTTTCCTCTTCCTTCAGCATCAGTTGGCCGAGTGGGCCGTTGAACCACTCACGGGCCAGGCTGATCAGTTCGACCCAGTCCGGGTCGGCCTGGGCAAAGGCTTGGTCGGTCATTGCGCTCTCCCTCGAAGGTTCTCGCACCGCGCCATCGCGGCTAAGATGCCCTCATGTGCCACGCTTGGCGATACGGATCCGCACCATGATACAGATCGATGCTCTCCCCGCTTTCTCCGACAACTACATCTGGTTGTTACAGGATACTGCCAAACGACGCTGCGCGGTGGTCGACCCCGGTGATGCCGGCCCGGTGGAAGCCTGGCTGGCCGCCAACCCCGGCTGGGTGCTGGCAGACATCCTGGTGACCCACCATCACCAGGACCATGTCGGCGGTGTGGCACGGCTCAAGCAACTGACCGGTGCCCGCGTCTGCGGCCCGGCCAACGAGCAGATCCCCTGTCGCGACCTGGCCCTGGACGAGGGTGACCAGGTCACGGTGCTGGGCGTGACCTTCCAGGTACTGGCCGTGCCTGGCCACACCTTGGGCCATATCGCCTTCTTCAGCCCGCAGCCTGCCACACCCGTGCTGTTCAGTGGCGACACGCTGTTCGCCGCCGGTTGTGGGCGGATGTTCGAAGGTACGCCGGAGCAAATGCAGCCTGCCCTCGCCCGCCTGGCGGCGCTGCCTGAACAGACCGAAGTGTACTGCGCCCACGAATACACCTTGAGCAACCTGCGCTTCGCCAAGGCTGTCGAACCGCAAAACCCACACGTTCAGCAACGTTTCGAGGACGTTACCCGGTTGCGCGCCGACAATCGCATCACCTTGCCATCAACCATAGGCCTGGAACGGCTGACCAACCCCTTTTTGCGTACCTCTGAAACATTAGTTAAACAAAAAGCAGACGAATGGAAGGGACGTTCAAACGACACGCAGGTCACTGTTTTTGCTGCCTTGAGGTCTTGGAAGGACAGCTTCTGATAACCTGAAGATATATCGCAAAGTGCCACGGAAGGTTGACCCGGCTGGATGCGGTTCCTAGAATCGCCGAAATTTTTTGCCCGGATACCTGTCCCAGCCGATGTCTTCCCGTAGCCGCAGAACCTCTCATTCAGTCGCCTTGACGCGCCTGGCCCAAATCAGTGCGCTGGCGCTGGCCGCCACCCTGGTGGGCTGCCAGAGCACCCGTCAGCTCGACGAATCCGACAGTGTTCGCGCACACAGCTACCAGGCGCGGATCAAGCACAAGCCAGCCCCGCTCGCGGTGAAACCCGTCGAGCAGGCGCCACAGGATGTGTGGGAACGCATGCGCCAGGGCTTCGCGCTGCAGGACAGCATCGACGTCAACCCGCGCATCGAGCAGCAGCGCCTGTGGTTCGCCAGCAACCCGACCTTCATCGAAAGCGCAGGCGAACGCGGCAGCCTCTACCTGCATTACATCGTCGAGCGTCTCGAAGAGCGCAACATGCCGCTGGAGCTGGCGCTGTTGCCCGCCATCGAAAGCGCCTACAACCCGATGGCCTACTCCCGCGCAAGCGCCGCAGGCATGTGGCAGTTCATGCCCGCGACCGGCCGCCACTTCAACCTGCGCCAGACCAATTTCTACGACGGCCGCCGCGACGTCACCGCGTCGACCAATGCCGCGCTGGACTACCTGACGCGCCTGCACGACATGTTCAACGGCGACTGGCTGCTGGCCCTGGCCGCTTACAACGCCGGGGAAGGCACCGTCAGCCGGGCCATCGAGCGCAACGAGAAGCTCGGCCTGCCGACCGACTACTGGAACCTGCCCCTGCCGCAGGAAACCCGCGACTACGTGCCCAAGCTGCTGGCCCTGTCGCAGGTGGTGTCGACCCCCGAGGCCTATGGCGTAAACCTCAACCCGATCGCCAACGAACCCTACTTTGAAGCCGTCGCCATCAACGACCGCCTCGACCTGTCGCGGGTCGCCGCCTTCGCCAACATCGACGAAGACGAGCTGATCCAGCTCAACCCGGCGTTCAAGAAGCGCATGACCGTGGACGGCCCCAAGCAACTGCTGGTGCCGACCGCCAAGGCGCAACTGCTGTCCGCCAGCCTGTCCAACCTTAAGCCAGAACAACTGGTCAGCCTGCAGCCGAACAAGGCCGTGTTCGCCCGCGCCGTGGCCGAAGGCAAGGCGCCGGCAACCGCGCGCAGCTACCGGGTGAAGCGTGGCGACAACCTGAGCACCATCGCCAAGGCCAACCGCGTGTCGGTCAAGGACATCCAGCGCTGGAACAAGCTGCCGGGTAACCGCGTGAAGGCCGGCCAGGTGCTGGCATTGCGCGGCGGCAATGCGCCGAGTGCAGCGGGTAACCGCGTCGCAGCGTCCTCGAAGCGCTCGACCCAGTACAAGGTGCGCAAGGGTGACTCACTGTATTTGGTGGCAAAACGTTTCAATGTCGAAATGCAACACCTCAAGCGCTGGAATCCGCGCAGCGGGCATGCGCTGAAGCCAGGCCAGACCCTGACCGTCTACCTGTCGCATTGATGCAAACCTGGGGCCGCTCCGCGCCCCATTCGCGGGGCAAGCCCGCGAATGGGCTGCAAGGCAGCCCCTGATGTCCCACCTGGCACACCCTTTTTCCAACCCCGCCAAGCTGTTACTGTACGCCGACCAAAGCCCAACGCCTCTGGATCGGATGCCGACTTGATACGTCCCCTCCTGCTGTCACTCAGCCTGGCCTTGAGCTTTCCCGCAGCCGCGATGGTGAGCGAAAGCCACGGATACGCGCAGTTCGGCACGCTCAAGTACCCAGCCACATTCACCCACTTCGATTGGGTCAACCCGCAAGCGCCCAAAGGCGGTACCTTGCGGGCCATGGCATTCGGCACGTTCGACACGCTCAACCCCTACACCTTCAAGGGCTCCAGCCCGGTCACCACGCCGAATTTCTTGCAGTACGGCATCAGCGAGCTGAACGAGACGCTGATGGTGGGCACCGGCCAGTACGACCCTTCAGGTGACGAACCTACTTCCAGCTACGGCCTGATCGCGCGCTCGGTGGAGTACAGCGAGGACCGCAGCTGGGTGGTGTTCAATCTGCGCCCGGAAGCCCGCTGGCATGACGGCCAGCCGATCACTTCGGCGGACGTGGCCTTTTCCTACCGCACCTTGCTCAAGGAAGGCCACCCGATCTACCGCACCAACCTGCAGGAAGTACAGCGCGTCGACATCCTCAGCCCACTGCGCATCCGCTTCGTCTTCAAGCGCGCTGGTAACCCGCTGCTGATCCTGCGCCTGGGTGAAATGCCCGTGCTGCCCAAGCACTATTGGCAAGGCCGCGACTTCCAGGCCACCACCTTCGAGCCACCACTGGGCAGCGGCCCCTACCGCATCATCCAGGTGCAACCAGGCCGGCGCCTGGTGTTCGAGCGGGTGAAGCGCTACTGGGGCAAAGACCTGGCAGTGAACCGCGGTAAATACAACTTCAACCGCGTCGAGTACGAGTTCTACCGTGACGCTACTGTGGCGTTCGAAGCCTTCAAGGCCGGCGAGTTCGACATTTATATCGAGCACCAGGCGAAGAACTGGGCCAACGGGTACAACTTCCCGGCCGTGCGCCGTGGCGAAGTGATCAAGGCCCAGATCCCTCACCGCATCCCGACCCAGACCCAGGGCCTGTTCATGAACAGCCGCCGGGCCACCTTCAGCGACAGCCGGGTGCGTCAGGCGCTGGGCCTGATGCTCGATTTCGAGTGGACCAACCGCGCCCTGTTCAGCAGTGCCTACCGCCGCTCGACCAGCTATTACCCCAACAGCGAGTTTGCGGCCGCAGGCTTGCCGACGGGCAAGGAGTGGCTGCTGCTGGCGCCGCTGCGCGACCAGTTGCCAGCAAAGCTGTTCACCCAGCCCTACCAGGTGAGCCACACCGATGGGCGCGGCATCAGCCGCCGAACCCTGCGCCAGGCTTTGGGCTTGCTCAATCAGGCCGGCTGGAATCTCGACGGCCAACGCCTGGTAGACAAGAACGGCAAGCAGCTGCGCATGGAGCTGCTGCTGGTGAACCCTAACCTCGAACGCATTCTGCAGCCTTATGTCGAAAACCTGGCCAGCATCGGCATCGACGCCCATTTGCGCACCGTCGACCGTGCCCAGTACAAACAACGCCTGGACCAGTTCGACTTCGACATGATCCTGATGACCCTGAGCCAGACCCTGAGCCCCGGCCTCGAACAGTGGCTGTACTTCCACTCAAGCCAGGCCGCGACGAAAGGCAGCAAGAACTATGCTGGGGTCAAGGACCCGGTGGTCGACCACCTGCTCGACACCTTGCTCGCCGCGCGCACCCGCGACGACCAGGTCGCCGCCGCCCGCGCCCTGGACCGCGTGCTTTCATGGCAGTACTACATGATCCCCAACTGGTATCTCGACAATCACCGCCTGGCCTACCGCAACCGGTTCGGCTTCGTCACCACGCCGCCCTACACCCTCGGGCTGAACACCTGGTGGCTAAAGACTTCGGAGAAAGCCCAATGATGCCCAGCAACCGCCTGCGCCAGCTGGCAGGCAGCCTGTTGCTCGCCTGCCTGAGCCTGCCGGCCCTGGCCGCACCGCAACACGCACTGACCCTCTACGATGAACCGCCGAAGTACCCAGCCAGCTTCGCGCATTTCGACTACGTGAACCCCGATGCGCCCAAGGGCGGCACCTTCCGTCAGTCCAGCTTCGGCGGGTTCGACAGCCTCAACCCGTTCATCAACAAGGGCGTCGCCGCCGAAAACGTCAGCGCCATCTACGACACCCTGATGCGCCAGAGCCTGGACGAGCCGTTCACCGAGTACGGCTTGGTGGCCGGCAAGATCGAAAAGGCCCCGGACAACAGCTGGGTGCGCTTCTACCTGCGCCCCGAGGCACGTTTCCACGACGGCCACCCCATGCGCGCCGATGACGTGGTATTCACCTTCAACGCCCTGATCAAGGACGGCGCACCGCTGTACCGGCAGTACTACGGCGACGTCGCCGAAGTGGTTGCCGAAGACCCGCTGCGCGTGCTGTTCAAGTTCAAGCACAGCAACAACCGCGAACTGCCGCTGATCCTCGGTCAACTGCCTGTGCTGCCCAAGCACTGGTATGAAGGCCGCGATTTCAACCGCGGCAACCTGGAGATCCCGCTGGGCAGCGGCCCGTACAAGATCACCGAGGTCAAGGCCGGCCGTTCGATCCGTTACGAACGGGTCAAGGACTACTGGGCAAAGGACCTGCCGATCAACCGTGGCCAGTTCAATTTCGATGCCATGACCTTCGACTCCTACCGCGACAACACCGTCGCCCTCGAGGCGCTCAAGGCCGGCCAGTACGACTACGGCCTGGAGGTCAGTGCAAAAAACTGGGCCACTGCGTACAACGTGCCGGCGGTACGTGACGGCCGCCTGATCAAGGAAGAACTGCCCAACGGCAACCCCACCGGCATGCAGGGTTTCATTTTCAACCTGCGCAAGCCGGTGTTCCAGGACATCCGCGTGCGCCAGGCGCTGAGCCTGCTGCTGGACTTCGAGTGGACCAACAAGCAACTGTTCAACGGCGCCTACACCCGCACCGGCAGCTACTTTGAAAACTCCGACATGGCCGCCAGGGCCCTGCCCTCCCCAGACGAACTGAGAATCCTCGAACCGCTGCGCGGCAAGGTGCCCGAGCAGGTGTTCAGCGAGGCCTTCCACAACCCGGTCACCGACGGCAGCGGCATGATCCGCGAGCAGCAGCGCCAGGCTTACAAATTGCTGCAGGACGCCGGCTGGAAGATCGTCAACGACAAGATGGTCGACAAGGACGGCAAGCCGGTCGCCATCGAGTTTCTGCTGGCCCAGACGGAGTTCGAGCGCATCCTGTTGCCGTTCAAGCGCAACCTGGCTGACCTGGGCATCGACCTGAACATCCGCCGTGTCGACGTTTCGCAATACATCACACGCCTGCGTTCACGCGACTTCGACATGATCGTCGGTGGTTATCCGCAGTCCAACTCGCCCGGTAACGAACAGCGCGAGTTCTGGTCCAGCGTGGCGGCAGACAACCCCGGCAGCCGCAACTTCATGGGCCTGCGCGACCCGGCCATCGACCAACTGGTCGAGCAACTGATCAACGCCGACTCGCGCCAGAGCCTGATCAACCACTGCCGCGCCCTCGACCGCGTGCTGCTGTGGGGCTACTACGTGATCCCCAACTGGCACATCAAGACCTGGCGCGTGGCCTACTGGAACCATATCGGCCACCCCAAGGTTTCGCCCAAATACGACGTCGGCATCGACACCTGGTGGATCAAGCCAGGGGTCACGCCTGCCGTGACCGAAGCGCCCGTGGAAGAGGCCAACTGACATGCTGGCCTACATCCTGCGCCGCCTGCTGCTGATCATCCCGACCCTGTTCGGCATCCTGGTCATCAACTTCATCATCGTTCAGGCCGCCCCCGGGGGCCCGGTGGAACAGATGATCGCCAAACTCGAAGGCTTCGAAGGCGCCACCAGCCGCATTGCCGGTGGCGGCGCCGAGGTGGCCGTGGCCGGTTCCAACTACCGCGGCGCCCAGGGGCTTGACCCGGCCTTGATCGCCGAAATCGAGCGCATGTACGGCTTCGACAAGTCGCCGCCCGAGCGCTTGTGGATCATGGTCAAGAACTACGCCCAGCTGGACTTCGGCGACAGCTTCTTTCGCGATGCCAAGGTCATCGACCTGATCATGGAGAAGATGCCCGTGTCGATCTCGCTGGGGCTGTGGAGCACATTGATCATGTACCTGGTGTCGATCCCGCTGGGGATCGCCAAGGCGGTGCGTCACGGCAGCCATTTCGACGTCTGGACCAGCTCGGCAATCATCGTCGGCTACGCCATCCCCGCGTTCCTGTTCGCCATCCTGCTGATCGTGCTGTTCGCCGGTGGCAGTTACTTCGACTGGTTCCCGCTGCGCGGGTTGACCTCGAACAACTTCGACGAGCTGTCTACCACCGGCAAGGTGCTCGACTACTTCTGGCACCTGGTACTGCCCATCACCGCACTGGTGATCGGCAACTTCGCCACCATGACCCTGCTGACCAAGAACAGCTTCCTCGACGAGATCAACAAGCAGTACGTGGTCACCGCCAAGGCCAAGGGCCTGAGCCGCCCGCGCGTGCTCTACGGCCACGTGTTCCGCAACGCCATGCTGCTGGTGATCGCCGGCTTCCCCTCGGCGTTCATCGGCATCTTCTTCACAGGCTCCTTGCTGATCGAAGTGATCTTCTCCCTCGACGGCCTGGGCCTGATGAGTTTTGAAGCCGCGATCAACCGCGACTACCCGGTGGTGTTCGGCACCCTGTTCATCTTCACCCTGCTGGGGCTCGTGGTGAAACTGATCGGCGACCTCACCTACACCCTGGTCGATCCGCGCATCGACTTTGCCAGCCGGGAGCACTGACATGGCCTTGTCCCCTCTCAATCGTCGGCGCTTCGAGCGCTTCAAGGCCAACCGCCGGGGCTGGTGGTCGCTGTGGCTGTTCCTGATCCTGTTCGGCCTGAGCCTGGGCGCCGAGCTGATCGCCAACGACAAACCGATTGCCGTGCGCTACGACGGCGAGTGGTACTTCCCAGCCTTCAAGCGCTACCCGGAAACCACCTTCGGTGGCGAATTCCCGTTGGAGGCCAACTACAAGAGCCCCTACATCCGCGAACTGCTGGCCAAAAAGGACAGCTTCGTGCTGTGGGCGCCGATCCCGTTCAGCTACCAGAGCATCAACTACGACCTGCGCGTGCCCGCCCCTGCTCCGCCCTCGGCGGACAACCTGCTGGGCACCGACGACCAGGGCCGCGACGTGCTGGCGCGGGTGATTTACGGCTTCCGCATCTCGGTGCTGTTCGCCCTCACCCTGACCCTGCTCAGCTCCGTTGTCGGCGTGATTGCCGGCGCACTGCAAGGCTTCTACGGTGGCTGGGTAGACCTGGTCGGCCAGCGCTTTCTGGAGATATGGTCCGGTTTGCCGGTGCTGTACCTGCTGATCATCCTGGCCAGCTTCGTACAGCCCAACTTCTGGTGGTTGCTGGGCATCATGCTGCTGTTCTCGTGGATGAGCCTGGTGGACGTGGTGCGCGCCGAGTTCCTGCGCGGGCGCAACCTCGAATACGTGCGCGCCGCCCGCGCCCTGGGCATGCGCAATGGCGCGATCATGTACCGGCACATCCTGCCCAACGCGATGATCTCGACCATGACCTTCATGCCGTTCATTCTCACCGGCGCCATCGGCACCCTCACTGCCCTGGACTTCCTCGGCTTCGGCCTGCCACCCGGCGCGCCGTCGCTGGGCGAGCTGGTCGCCCAGGGCAAGTCCAACCTGCAGGCGCCGTGGCTGGGCATCAGCGCCTTCGCCGTGCTGGCGATCATGTTGAGCCTGCTGGTATTCATCGGCGAGTCCGCCCGCGATGCCTTCGACCCGAGGAAGTGAAATGAGTGAACAGAACCTGATCGAAGTGCGCGACCTGGCGGTGGAATTCGTTACCGGCGACCAGGTCAACCGCGTGGTCGACGGCATCAGCTTCGATATCCGCAAGGGTGAAACGTTGGCGCTGGTGGGCGAAAGCGGCTCGGGCAAGTCCGTGACTGCCCACTCGATTCTGCGCCTGCTGCCCTACCCGTTGGCTCGCCACCCAAGCGGCACCATCGGCTATGAGGGCAAGGACCTGCTGCAGCAAGGCGAAAAAGCCATGCAGCGCATTCGCGGCAACCGCATTGCGATGATCTTCCAGGAGCCGATGACCTCGCTGAACCCGCTGCACTGCATCGAAAAGCAGATCAACGAAATTCTTCTGATACACAAAGGCCTTACCGGCAAAGAGGCCACGGCGCGCACGCTGGAGCTGCTGGAACTGGTAGGCATTCCAGAGCCGCGCAAGCGCCTGAAGGCCTTGCCCCACGAGCTGTCCGGCGGGCAGCGCCAGCGGGTGATGATTGCCATGGCGCTGGCCAACGAGCCGGAGCTGCTGATTGCCGATGAACCGACCACGGCCCTCGACGTGACCGTGCAGTTGAAGATCCTGGACCTGCTCAAGGAACTGCAGGCGCGGCTGGGCATGGCGCTGCTGCTGATCAGCCATGACCTCAACCTGGTGCGGCGCATTGCCCACCGGGTGTGCGTGATGCAGCGCGGCAAGATTGTCGAGGAGGCCGATTGCGCAACCTTGTTCAGCGCGCCGCAGCACCATTACACGCAGATGCTGATCAATGCCGAACCCAGCGGTGGGCCTGCGCACAACCCTGTGGGGGCACCGCTGCTGGAGGTGACTGACCTGAAGGTGTGGTTCCCGATCAAGAAAGGGTTGCTGCGGCGCACGGTCGACCACGTAAAAGCGGTGGACGGGATCAACTTCAGCTTGCCGCAAGGGCAGACGCTGGGGATTGTCGGTGAGTCCGGGTCGGGCAAGTCGACGCTGGGGTTGGCGATCTTGCGCTTGATCTCAAGCCAGGGTGGCATCCGCTTCCACGGGCAGTCACTCGAAGGGTTGAACCAGAAGGAAGTACGGCCTCTGCGCCGGGAGATGCAGGTGGTGTTTCAGGACCCGTTTGGCAGCCTGAGCCCACGGATGTGTGTGGCAGATATCGTTGGCGAGGGGCTGCGCATCCACAAGATCGGCACCGCCGAAGAACAGGAAGCGGCGATTATCGCCGCGCTGGAGGAAGTGGGACTGGACCCGCGTACCCGCCACCGTTACCCCCATGAGTTTTCCGGTGGCCAGCGCCAACGTATCGCCATTGCCCGAGCACTGGTGTTGAAGCCCGCATTGATTCTGCTGGATGAACCGACCTCGGCGCTGGACCGGACGGTACAGCGCCAAGTCGTGGAGTTGCTGCGCAATCTTCAGCAAAAGTACAACCTGACGTATCTGTTCATCAGCCATGACCTGGCGGTGGTCAAGGCGTTGAGTCATCAGCTTATGGTGATCAAGCACGGGCATGTGGTGGAACAGGGAGACGCGCAGGCCATCTTCCATGAGCCCCAGCATCCGTACACCCGCAAACTGCTGGAAGCCGCGTTCCTCAAGGTAGAGGCGGTCGGCACCCAGCAATAGTTTGCAAAAGCCTACCTTGCAAGCCCTGTAGGAGCGGGCTTGCCCGCGATCACGGGCAAGCCCGTGCCATTCGACTCAGCCTGACCACTTGAAATCTCAGCAACAGAAACTCGACGGGTTGATCTGCCAGGTGTCAGAAATCAATCGTGCCCGAGAACTTCACCAAGCGCGGATCGCCCTGGGTCATGTAACCGCCATTGGCCGAGGCCCAGTAGTTCTTGTCGGTGAGGTTTTCAACGTTCACCCGCAGCGTCAGGTCTTTCTCGGCGAGCTTCAGCTTGTACCGGGCGCCGGCGTCGAAGCGGTTCCAGGTCGGCAGGCTGAGGTTGTTGGCGGCGTCGACGTACTGGCCGCCGGTGCGCAACATCCGAGCGTTGAGCGCCAGGCCAGGGACGCCGGGCACATCCCAGTCCACGCTGGCGTTCAGCTGGAAGGTCGGCACGCCGATGGCGTGGTTGCCGTCGTTGGTACCGTTCAGGGTCTTCTTCTGCTCAGACGTCATGCGCGTACCGCCCGCCATCAGGCGCAGGCCTTCGATGGGTTCGCCATACACACTCAGCTCCAGGCCTTTGTTGACCTGCTCGCCATCGCGGATATAGGTGTTGCCCAAGGTATAGCCATCCGACGGCTTTTCGATGCGGAACACCGCCAGGTTCGCGCCATAGGTCTGCTTGTCGAGCTTGATGCCCGCCTCGAGCTGCTTGGTGCGACCGGGTGGGAACATCTGACCCGCGTTGACGGTGTTGGCCGGCGCGGTCGGGCCCTGGGCCAGGCCCTCGATCCGGTTCGCGTACAACGAGATGCTGTCGGTCGCCTTGAACACGATGCCATAGACCGGTGTAGTGACGCCTTTTTCGTAGGGGTCGCCATTGCGGCTGCCGTCATTGGCGGGGTTGGCGACGCCGTTGGATGTAGTGCCGTCATACAAGTAGTTTTCTACTCGCAATTGCTGGCGGCGCACGCCGTAGGTCAGCAGCAGTCGGTCGTCGAACATACCGACCGTGTCGGAAACGGCAATGCTGCGGTTACGGGTTTTGCCGGTCACACCCGGGTCACCCATCTCGCCACCCGTGATACTCACATCCGTCGGTTTCGTCAGCGCCACCGGGTTGTAGATATTGGTGTTGCCGGCGGTGGAGCGATAGAAGGTGTAGGCGTTTTTCTGCTGCGTCCACAGGGTTGTGGCGCCCACTGCGATCTGATGGCTGAAGGGGCCGGTCTGCAGGCGGCCATTGAGACCGGCGCTGAAACTGGTGTTGTCCTCACCGTGAACGATATCCGACCCGGAGAGCGTGGCCAGGCCGCTATTGCCGACCAGCACTGGCGTGCCGTAGGTACCGTGCTCGCGGGTATGCCGGGCGCCGCCGGCCAGGTAGGCGGTCCAGCTGTCGTTCAAGTCCCATTCGCCACGGGCCATGCCGAAGGTGTCTTCCGACTCGCTGTAGGTCCAATCCTGGCCGTAGTTGCGGCTGGCGTCTGGCGCCGTCGGCACTTTGCTGGCTGTGCCCGGGCGCACCGAGTTACGCAGGTGGTTGATGCGCTGCTTCTGGTAGCCGACGTCGGTCGAAACACGGAAGCCGTCGCCTCGGTAGTCGAGGCCGGCAGTGAACAGCTTGGTGCGCTGGTCCTGGTCATCGACGGCAGTTTCGCCTTCGCGCTGGCTCAGGTTGAGGCGTGCGCCAAAGCGGTTGTCTTCGCCAAAGCGCTGGCCGATGTCCAGGTGCTCGCCGATGCGCCCATCAGAGCTGATGTCCTGGGTGTAGCGGCGGGTCGGGACGTCGTCGGCGCGCTTGGGTTGCAGGTTGACGTTACCGCCCAGGCCGGTGCCGGTCGGGCTCACACCGTTGAGAAAGGCATTGGGGCCCTTGAACACCTCGACACGCTCCACACCGTCGGTGGACATGATCTGGCGCGGCAGAATGCCGTACAGCCCATTGAACGAAATGTCGTCCCCGGCCAGCGGCAGGCCACGAATCACGAAGACCTTGGCCTGGTTACCGAAACCATACGACTCGCGCACTGACGGGTCATTGGCCAGTACATCGCCGATGTCCTCGGCCTGCTGATCCTCAATTACCTTTGACGTGTAGCTGGTCATGGTGAACGGGACATCCATGTTGTCCTGGTTGCCCAACACCCCCATCTGCCCACCCCGTGCGACCTGGCCACCGGCAAATGCCTCCGGCAGCGCATTGGGGCTGGGCTTCACGGCATCGGCGTTGACGTCGGTGGCTTCGAGCTGGATCGGTTCGCCAGCGTGCGCCATCAACGTTACGGAACAGCAGAGCGCCAGCAAGGCTGGGCGTGATGGAAAGCGAGACGCCATCGTTCGAATCCTGACAGGGAGTAGGGAGTAGGAGTGAGGGCGTAAATGTTAATGCTTCGCAAATACAAACATCAACCTGCAATGCGGCCAAATGCCATGTACTGGACAAGTGGCGCCTGAAGCCTTCACCGGACGAGCATGCTAAAGCGCTGGCGACAACGCGTATTGGAGCGATGTGCTCTGCCGGGGGAGTTGCTCCCCCGGCGCTTTGCAGGCTTGGCTTCAGGCTTGGGCGGCTTTGCCCACCTCTATTTCGCAGTCGGCCGCCATGCCCTCGCGCATCCGCTGGGCATCCCGGCTGAAGCACCGCGACGCCGCCAACAGAAACACCATGGTCAGCATCAGCGCCACGGGTATCAGGTACATCGCGTCATGCAGCCCTTCGGCCTTGAACGCCTCGTTCATCACTGCTTCCCCCGCCGCGTCCATGGCGGCCACGGCGAAGTGGTCTGACAGCCCTCCCACCACCACCGGGCCCAAGCCGCCGCCGAGCAGATACAGGCCGGCGAAGTACAGGGCCATGGCCGTGGCCCGCAGGCGGGGTTGCACCACGTCCTGGATTGCGGTGTACACACAGGTGTAGAAGTTGTACGAAAACAGCCAACCGACACCGAAAACGGCCACGAACAGGCCCAGTTCGATACGCCCGGCGTGCAGCGCCCAGGCGGTGGCCAGCGTTGCCACCAGCATGCTCAATACGGCGAACAGCAGCCGACCGTTGGCGAACCGCTGATGCACCTTGTCGGCCACCCACCCACCAAGGGTCAGCCCCACCAGGCCAGTCAGGCCGACGATCACGCCGGTGGCCACCGCTGCCTGCTGCAGGGGCAATTCGAAGTAGCGCTGCAGCATCGGCACCATAAACGAATTGCAGGCGTACGAAGCAAAATTGAAGGTCAGGCCGGCCAGCACCAGCCAGGCAAATGTAGGCACGCTGAGTACCCGGCGCAGGGGGTGGTCCACTGGCGCCTGGGAAACGGCTACCACCTCCGCCGCGCCACGTGCGGGCTCGCGGATCATGAACAGGAACAGCGCCAGCAGCACGCCGGGCACAGCGGCGATGAAGAACGGTGCTCGCCAGCTGCCGAAGGCCTGGACCATGGCGCCGATGGTGAAAAAGGCCAGCAACAAGCCCAACGGCAGGCCGAGCATGAAAATGCCCATCGCCCTCGCCCGCCGCTCGGCGGGAAACAAATCGCCGATCAGCGAGTTGGCGGCGGGCGCGTAACTGGCCTCGCCGATGCCCACGCCCATGCGTACCAGCAGGAAACTCCAAAAACTGCCGACCATGCCGTTGACCGCCGTCAGCCCGCTCCAGGCCATCAGCCCCCAGCCCATCAAGCGGCTGCGTGAACCGGTGTCGGCCATGCGCGCCAGCGGCAGGCCGGCTATGGCGTATACCAAGGTGAAGGCGGTGCCGATCAGGCCGATCTGGAAGTCGCTGAGGTGCCACTCCAGGCGGATCGGCTCGATGATGATGGCAGGGATGGTGCGATCGAAGAAGTTGAACAGGTTGGCCAGGAACAGCAGAAACAGAATGCGCCAGGCGTTGCTCGCTTGGGTGGCGGTCGGCATTGTCGGGTCCCTCGTTATTGTTGTTCGGGGCTTCCAGCACGCCTGACGAATCTACCGGCGGAGCGTGGATCCGTCTGCCAACATTGACCGCGCTGATAACGGGGAATGGGGATCGCCACGTCTACTCCAGTTCAGCGCGCTCCAATGGCTCTCTGCAGAAACTAGGCTTGTGCATGCCGTTAGTTCGCAGGCGCCACCAGCCTGTAACCAACACCCGCCTCGGTAATGATGAACCGCGGTGCCGTAGGGTCATCCCCCAGCTTCTGCCGCAGATGCCCCACCACAATGCGCAGGTAATGGGTGTCCTCCACATGCGTCGGCCCCCAGATATCCTTCAGCAGTTGCTGCTGGGTTATCACTCGCCCCGGGTGCCCGGCCAGCTGCGCCAGCAGCGCGTACTCCTTGCGGGTCAACGCCACCTCTACGCCATCAAGGGTCACCTTGCGAAACGCAAAGTCCACAGTCAACGGCCCGAAACTTGCCGCCACCTCGCCCCCACCAGCCTGCGGTACCTGGCGCAGCAGCGCACGCACACGGGCCAGAAATTCCTGGATGCCGAACGGCTTGGTCACATAGTCGTTGGCGCCGCCATCCAGCGCATCGACCTTCTGCACTTCGCTGGCACGCACCGACAGCACCATCACCGGCACTGAACTCCACTCGCGCAATTCGCGCAGCACCTGCTGCCCGTCCATGTCGGGCAGGCCGAGGTCGAGCACCACCAGGTCAGGCTTGGCCAGCGCGGCCTGGGCCAGGCCTTCGCTGCCGGTGGCGGCTTCGAGCACCTTGTAACCCTGGGAGGCCAGGCTGATGCGCAGGAATTTGCGGATCTGCGGTTCGTCATCGATGACCAGGAGGGTGGCGGACTGGCTCATGGGGCTTCGCTTTCGGCTTCAGGTTGTTGAGGCAGCGGCAAGCATAGTGTGATGCAGGTGCCGTGGCCATCGATGCCTTCGCTGACCAGAATCTGCCCGCCATGAGCGCCGATCATGCCCTGGCAGATCGCCAGGCCCAGGCCGGTACCTTGCCCGCCACGGTCGCCGCGGGCGGCGGTGTAGAACATGTCGAAAATCTTCTCGCGCTCGGCCACGGGGATGCCAGGGCCCTGGTCACTGACGGCGAAACACAGGTGTTCGTCGTGCACCGAAACCACCAGGTCCAGGCGGCCTTGGGCCGGCGAAAAGCGCGCGGCGTTTTCCAGCACGTTGACCAGCGCCTGCTCGATTAACGCTGCGTGGACGAACAGCAGTGGCAGTTCGGCAGGGACATCGGTGTGCACGCGCAGTGGCGCCAGCACCACGCGCAGGCGGTTGAGGGCGCTGCCGACGATATCGGCGGGCGCCACCCAGTCGCGGGCAAGCTTGAGGCCGCCGTGGCCGAGGCGGGTCATGTCGAGCAGGTTCTGGATGTAGCGATCGAGGCGTTCGGCTTCGTTGCGGGTGCCTTCCAGCAGCTCGCGGCGGTCCTCGACGGGGATGGCCTCGCCCAGCGCCAGCAGGCTGTCGATGCTGCCACGCATGGCAGTCAGCGGGGTGCGCAGGTCGTGGGAGACCGAAGCCAGCAAGGCGCTGCGCAGTTGTTCGGTTTCGCCGTGCAGGCGGGCCGCTTCCAGCTGCTCGGCCAGGCGTGCGCGTGCCAAGGCCTGGGCCAGGGGCTGGCCAAGCGCCATGAGCAAGCGCCGGCGCTGAGCACTGAGCGGCTCGCCGGAACGTGGCCGCACGCCAAGCAAGGCCAGGGGATGCTCATCGACCGCCAACGGCCACCACCACCAGCGGCCGTTGGGCAGTGTGTCGCTGCCGTGGCCGGCGGCCTGGCCGTGTTGCCAGGCCCATTCGGCGGCGGCACGTTCGTTGTCGCTCAAACCCTGCGCCTCGCCACTGGCCAGCTGCAGCAAGCCTTCCGGGTTGCGTTCGAGCAGGCAGACCTGCACGTCCTGCCAGCCGTCGAGGTGCTGGCCCGCGGCGTTGAACACGGCCTGGCGGTCGGCGGCGACGGTCAGGCGGCGCGACAGGTCGAGCAGTTGATTGGTCTGTGCCTGGGTTTCGCGCAGGGCCTGCAGCTGGCGGCGCTGGCGCGCGGCGAGGTTGCCGGTGAGCGCGGCCATCAGCAGGAAGAAGACCAGGGTCAGCACATCTTCTTCACGCTGGATGCTGAAGGAAAAGTTTGGCGGAATGAACAGGAAGTCGTAGGTCAGGAACGACAGTGCGGCGCAGGCCAGCGCCGGGCCCAGGCTGCTGCGCACCGCGACCAGCAGCACTGCAGCAAGGAACACCAGGGAGATGTTGGGCAGCGCCAACACGCTGGACACCGCCCACGACAAGCCTGCCGCCAGCGCGGTTGCGACCAGCGCCAGCACGTAGTGGCGCCACACCCATACCCGTTGCACGGCAGCACTCGCAGGCGCCGGCTGGTTATCCCGGTCGAGGACGTTGATTTCCAGGCCATGGTTCTCGCGTAGCAGCCGCGCGGCGACGCCTGCGCCGAACAGGCGGCGACGCAGGCGATCACGCGACTGCCCCACCAGCACCAGGCTGGCACGGCGCTCGCCAGCATGCTGGATCAGCGTGCGCGCCACTTCACCCGCACGCAGCAGCACCACTTCCCCGCCCAGGCGCTCGGCCAACTGCTGGGCGGCCTGCAGGCGCTGGCGGGCGGTTTCGTCACGCAGCCGGCCGTTGTCGACATGCACCAGGCTCCAGGGCAAATGCCGACGCTGCGCGACGCGGCTGGCGTGGCGCACCAGGCGTTCGGCCTGGTCGTCGCCATCCACGCCCACCAGCAAGCGCCCACGCAGGGCCGGTGCCTCCTGGCCGCGCTGACGATAGCCATGGGCCAGGTCGGCGTCGACCTGAGCGGCGGCGGTCTGCATCGCCAGCTCGCGCAGTGCGGTCAGGTTGGTCTGGGAAAAATACGCATCGATCGCCGCCCGCGCCTGCTCGGGCACGTACACCTTGCCCTCGCGCAGGCGTTCGAGCAGCTCGCGCGGCGGCAGGTCGATCAGCACCAGCTCGAAGGCTTCTTGCAATACCCAGTCCGGCAAGGTTTCGCGCACCTGCACGCCGGTGATGTCGCGGACCTTGTCGTTGAGGCTTTCCAGGTGCTGGACGTTGACCGTGGTATACACGTCGATGCCGGCGGCGAGCAGTTCCTGCACGTCCTGCCAGCGCTTGGCGTGACGGCTGCCCGGCGCGTTGGTGTGGGCCAGCTCGTCGACCAACGCCAACGAAGGCGTTGCCTTGAGCAGCCCATCGAGGTCCATTTCTTCGAGGGTGACGCCACGGTAGTCGCTGCGCAGCAGCGGTTGCTGAAGCAGGCCGGCGAGCAGCGATTCGGTTTCCGCGCGGCCGTGGGTTTCGACCACCCCCGCCAGTACCTGCACCCCCTGGCGTTGCTGGGCATGGGCGGCCTGGAGCATGGCGTAGGTCTTGCCTACACCGGGGGCGGCGCCGAGGAATACCTTGAGCCTGCCACGGCCTTCGCGCGGGAGGTTGGCCAACAGCGCGTCTGCGCGGGCTGCGTCACTCATGTTTCATCCTTCGAAATGGCGGCGATCGACAAGGGTTGGGCCTGCTTCGCAGGCCAATCGCCGGCAAGCCGGCTCCTACAGGGAGCTCACAGCGAGCGGTGCAATAGCTGTGGGAGCAGGCTTACTGCCCCAGCTTCTCCAAGGCCTGGTTCAGCGCCAGCACATTGACCACAGGCGGGCCGATCAATGGGTGGAGGGTGGCCTCTTCGAGCAAGGCTTGCAAGCGCTCGGCCGGTAGCTTGCGCGCTGCCGCCACGCGCGCAATCTGATAGGCCACAGCTTCAGGCGGCAAATGCGGGTCCAGGCCACTGCCAGAGGTGGTCAGCAGGGCCTGCGGCACCGGCCCCTGCTCAGCCTGATACAGCTTCGCAGCATCACTGCCTACCCGCTCGGCCAACGCCGGGTTGCTCGGCGACAGGTTGCTGGCACTGCTGGCCACGGTGGCATAAGCCCCCGCCGATGGCCGCGAGTGGAACCAGCCATCGCCTTGGAAATCCTGGGCGATCAGCGCAGAGCCGCGCACCTGGCCCTGGTCATCGCGCACCAGGCTGCCATTGGCCTGTTCAGGGAACGCCACCTGGGCAATACCGGTCACCGCCAGCGGATACAGCGCGCCGGTGACCACCGTCATCAGCAGGATCAGGCTCAGCGCCGGGCGTACATAAGTGTTCATGATGGCCTCCTCAGACCAGGTGCAGAGCGTTGAGCAGCAGGTCGATCAGCTTGATCCCGGCAAACGGCACGATGATGCCGCCCAGGCCGTAGATCAGCAGGTTGCGCCGCAGCAGGTGGGCAGCGCTGGCGGCCTGCACGCGCACACCGCGCAGGGCCAGGGGGATCAGCGCGATGATGATCAGTGCGTTGAACACGATGGCCGAAAGGATCGCACTCTGCGGGCTGGCCAGGTGCATCAGGTTGAGCACGCCCAGTTGTGGGTAGATGGCGGCAAACAGCGCCGGCAGGATAGCGAAGTACTTGGCCACGTCGTTGGCAATGGAAAAGGTGGTCAGCGCGCCACGGGTAACCAACAGCTCCTTGCCGACCTGCACCACATCCAGCAGCTTGGTCGGGTCGCTGTCCAGGTCGACCATGTTGGCTGCCTCGCGCGCCGCCTGGGTGCCGTCGTTCATGGCCATGCCCACGTCAGCCTGGGCCAGTGCCGGGGCGTCGTTGGCACCGTCGCCGCACATCGCCACCAGGCGGCCGTCGTTCTGTTCCTGGCGGATGCGCGCCAGCTTCTTCTCTGGCGTGGCCTCGGCCAGCACATCATCCACCCCGGCCTCGGCGGCAATGGCGGCGGCGGTCAGCGGGTTGTCGCCAGTCACCATCACCGTGCGGATGCCCAGCTTGCGCAGTTCGGCGAAACGTTCGCGGATGCCCGGCTTGACCACGTCCTTGAGGTGGATCACGCCCAGCAGGCGCTTGTCCACACATACCAGCAGCGGCGTGCCACCGCTTTGGGCGATGCGCTCGATTTCGCGGGCCAGCGCGGCCGGCATCTCCAGGCGTTGCATGCCGACGAAGGCCAGAACCGCATCCACAGCCCCTTTGCGGTAACGGTGTTGCTGCAAGTCGATGCCCGACAGGCGCGTTTCGGCGCTGAAGGCAATGGCCTCGAACTGCCCGGCTGCCGGCTCGACGAAGTCGTGCAACTGGCGCAGGTACTCGACGATCGACTTGCCTTCGGCAGTGTCATCGGCCAGCGAAGCGAGCAAGGCGCCCTCGCCCAGCTCCTTGGCGGTTACGCCCGTGGCGGCATGCAAGGCGCTGCAGCGGCGGTTGCCGAAGGTGATGGTGCCGGTCTTGTCGAGCATCAGCGTATGCACATCACCGGCCGCCTCCACCGCACGGCCCGAGCGGGCAATCACATTCAGGCGCACCAGGCGGTCCATGCCGGCGATGCCGATGGCCGAGAGCAGGCCGCCGATGGTGGTGGGGATCAGCGTCACCAGCAGCGCCGCGAGGAAGATCAACGGCAGGCTGCCACCGGCAAAGTGGGCGAACGGCTGCAGGGTCACCACTACCACCAGGAAGATCAGCGTCAGGCCGATCAGCAGGATATCCAGCGCGATTTCATTGGGGGTCTTCTGCCGTTTCGCGCCTTCGACCAAGGCGATCATGCGGTCCAGTGTCGATTCGCCCGGGTTACTGGTGATGCGGATCAGCAACCAGTCGGATACCAGCCGGGTGTTGCCGGTAACGGCAGAGCGGTCACCGCCGGACTCGCGGATCACCGGTGCGGACTCGCCGGTGATGGCCGCCTCGTTGACGGCAGCGATGCCTTCGAGCACCTCGCCGTCACCGGGGATCATGTCGCCGGCGACGACGCGGACCACGTCATCCTTGCGCAGCTGGGTTGCGCTGACGGTTTCGAAAGCACCGTCGTGCTTGCGACGCTGGGCAGTCAGGCCTTGGCTACCCGCCTTGAGGCTGTCGGCGCGTGCCTTGCCGCGGCCCTCGGCCAACGCTTCGGCGAAGTTGGCGAACAGCACGGTGAACCACAGCCACAGGGCAATCTGCACGGCAACGCCGGTACTGACACCACTGCCGGGTGCGAAGCACAGCACGGTGGTCAACACCGCGGTCAGGGCGACCACCAGCATCACCGGCGAGCGCTTGAGCTGCCGTGGGTCGAGCTTGACGAACGCCTGCACCAGCGCCGGGCGCCACAGCGCGCCAATGCGGGTCTGGTCCTTGGCGCTGCGCGGGGCATTCACTTCAGGAATGGGCATGTTCATGATCGGTCCTCAGAAACCCAGGCTCAGGTGTTCGGCGATTGGCCCAAGGGCCAGGGTCGGCAGGAAGGTCAGGCCGCCGACCAGCAGGATGGTCAGCAGCAGCAGGCCAGTGAACAACGGGCCATGCGTGGGGAAGCTGTTCAGCCCTTGTGGCGCGCTTTTCTTCGCCGCCAAGCTGCCAGCCAAGGCCAGAATTGGCAGGATGTAGCCGAAGCGGCCGATCAGCATGGCCAGGCCGATCATCACGTTGTGGAACACCGTGTTGGCGCCGAACCCGGCGAACGCCGAACCGTTGTTGGCGGTGCCGGAGGTGTAGGCGTAGAGCAACTGGCTGAAGCCATGGGCGCCAGGGTTGCTGACCGCCCCAGCGGGGCCCGGCAGGCTGGCGGCAATGGCGCCCAGCACCAGCACACCGACCGGCATTACCAGCAGTGTCGCAACCAGCAACTGCACTTCCCGCGCCTGCAGTTTCTTGCCAAGGTATTCCGGCGTGCGGCCAATCATCAGGCCCGCCAGGAACACCGCGATCAGCACGAACAGCAGCATCCCGTACAGCCCGGCGCCGACGCCACCGAAGATCACTTCACCCACCATCATGTTGACCATCGCAACCATGCCGGTCAGCGGGTTGAGGCTGTCGTGCATGGCGTTGACCGAGCCGTTGGACGCTGCAGTGGTGGTCACCGTCCACAGCACAGAACCGGTGGTGCCGAAGCGGCTCTCCTTGCCTTCCATCGGCGCGCTCTGCTGCACCTGTGCACTTTCCAGTGCCGGGTTCGGCTGGTGCTCCGACCACAGCGCAGTCGCACCGCCAATCAGGAACAGGCCGAGCATGCAGGCCAGGATCGCGCGGCTCTGGCGCAGGTCCTTGACGTAGTGGCCGAAGGTAAACACCAAGGCGACCGGAATCAGGATGATCGCGGCCACTTCGAACAGGTTGCTCCAGGCCGTAGGGTTCTCGAACGGGTGCGCCGAGTTGACGCCGAAGAAGCCGCCACCGTTGGTGCCCAACTGCTTGATCGCGATCTGGCTGGCGGCAGGGCCCAGCGGGATGGTCTGGTCGGCGCCTTGCAGGGTTACGGCGTGGGCGTAATCGGCGAAGGTCTGCGGCACGCCTTGCCACACCAGCAGCAGCGCCAGCAACAGGCATAGCGGCAGCAGGCCATAAAGGGTGGCACGGGTCATGTCGAC
The DNA here is from genome assembly GCF_047978245.1 of Pseudomonas sp. LFS044. Classification (NCBI taxonomy): domain Bacteria; kingdom Pseudomonadati; phylum Pseudomonadota; class Gammaproteobacteria; order Pseudomonadales; family Pseudomonadaceae; genus Pseudomonas; species Pseudomonas sp. LFS044. Next base: position 97,508 of record NZ_JBFPFX010000013.1, on the reverse strand, counting down.
CCAGAAGTTACCCAGGCTGCTGGTGGAGCGCCGGGCGATGCCGCGGCACAGCGCGACCAGCACGGCCAGGCCGGTGGCGGCACTGACGAAGTTCTGCACGGTCATGCCGAGCATCTGGCTCAGGTAGCTGACCGACGCTTCACCGCTGTAGGCCTGCCAGTTGGTGTTGGTGACGAAGCTCACCGCCGTGTTGAAGGCCAGCGACCACTCCTGGCCGGGCAGGTGCTGCGGGTTGAGCGGCAGATGGCCTTGCAGCAGCAGCACGGCGAACAGCACCAGAAAGCCGGCGAGGTTGAAGGCCAGCAGGGCCAGGGTGTACTGCTTCCAGTTCTGCTCCTGCTCGGCGCGCACGCCAGCCAGCCGGTAGCAGCCCTGCTCCACCGGGCCAAGCAGTGGCGTCAACCAGGTACGTTGGCCCTCCATCACCTTGTAATAGAACCGCCCGAGCCACGGTGCCGGTAGCAGCACAATGACGAAAAACGCCAACAGCAACGCGAAGTCATAACTGTGCATGGCCGCTCCCTAGCTGCGATCGGCGCGCAGCAGCGCCACCAGCAGGTAAACCGCCAATGCCACTGCCAAAAGCAGTGACAGCCCGTCGAGCATGTTCATGTGCAGATCTCCCCTGGGTGCGGCTTGGGCCGCTTTGGGGAGATTGTCCGAGGGAGGGGCGTAAAGGGGCGAGATCGAGGGGTGGGGATGGGAATAAAGAAAGCGTAAAAATCAGCGACTCATGGGTGGCTGTGCCGGCCCAATCGCTGGGCCGGTTCGCACTTACCGCTGGGGCGTCTGTTGCCCGGCATTGCGGCTCCAGTCCAGCAGCAGGCTGTACCCCACCGCCAGCAAGGTCGGCCCTATGAACAGGCCGATGAAGCCAAAGGCGATCAAACCGCCGAACACCCCAAGCAGTACGATCACCAGCGGCAGGTTGCCCCCACGGCTGATCAGGTACGGTTTGAGCACGTTGTCCACGCCACTGATCACGAAGGTGCCCCAGATACCCAGGAACACCGCCATGCCGTACTCACCCTTCCACACCAGCCAGCCCGTCGCGGGTATCCATGCCAGTGGCGGGCCCATGGGGATCAGGCTGAGCATGAAGGTCACCAGGCCCAGCACGATGGCGCCTGGCACACCGGCAATCAGGAAACCGATGAGGGCCAGCAGTGCCTGGGCAGCTGCAGTACCGATCACGCCGTTGACCACCCGTTGCACGGTGCCGGCCACCAGCTCCAGGTAGTACTCGGCGCGGTCCCCTACCAGGCGGTTGAGCAAGCGCAGGACGAACGCCGACAGGCGCGGGCCATCACGGTAGAAGAAGAACACGAAGACCAGGCTCAGGGTCAGCTCCAGCACGCCGCTGCCGATCTGTGCGCTGCGCGCCAGCAGCCAGTTGCCCACCTGGCCGAAGTAAGGCTTGGCCGAGGCGATCAGCGCCGCGCCCTGCTGGTCGAGGGATTGCCACCAGCGCACCAGGCGCTCGCCGACGAAGGGAATGCCACCCAGCCAGTCCGGCGCCTCGGGCAGGCCGTCCACTTGCACGTCACGCACAAAGGCGGTGGCATCGCGGATGTGGTCAGCCAGGTTGAAGCCCAGCCACACCAGCGGCAAGGCCACGATCAGGATCCAGGCGGTGGTCAGCAGGCTTGCAGCGAGTGTTTCGCGGCCGCCCAGCGCCCGCGTCAGCAGGCGCATCAGCGGCCAGCTGGCAAAGGCCAGGATCGCCCCCCACAAAAGCGCCGATATGAACGGCGCCATCACCCACAGGGCAGCCCCGAGCAAGGCCAGCAGGACGATCTGTATCAGCAGGCGATCATTGTTGGCCATGGTGGCGCTCGTTCAACGGATCAATTCCAGGTGCAGGCCGTCGGTAGGCGCATTGCCGACCTCGAGCCGGTTGCTGCGTACGCCCGCCTTGACCAGTTGCTCGCGCCAAGCCTCGGCCTCGTTGCCGCTGAGGCTGGCGCGCAAGGTGCTGTCGAGGTTGAGGCTGCGGCCCAGCAACGCCACCCAGGCAGGTTGCGGCGTGGTCAGGTCAGGGTAGTCGAGCTTGCCGGTGTCGCGCATTTCGCGCAGCACCGTAGCTGCCGTGGGCAGCAGCTCACCGAGCGGGCTGCCGGCGACGAACTCTTCCACATGCAGGTAGGCACGGCGATTGCCGCGCGTGACGCTGTACAGCGCCACCAGGGTATCGGCCTCTTCGGCGGAGCGGCGCAGCAGGATGAACGCCTGCTGCTCGTCACCGCCATTGAGCCGTGCACTGGCGAACACATCATTGGCCCACAGGCTGGCTTCGCCGCAGTCGCGGCCCTGGCACCAGAACAACGGGTAGCCACCGTCGCGCTGCAGTTTCTCGCGGGCGCTGGTGAACGCTTCGCGGGCGGTGCGCTCCACCGGCAATTCATAGGTGACGGAACTGACCTGCCCGCGGCTCTCGACCTTGTCATCGACCCTCAAGCGGCCGCTGATCTTGCGCAGCGGCCCCATGGGGTAGATGCGTTCTTGCTCGACCACCGGCCGCTGGTCGACCACCTTGGCGTCCACGGGGACCGGCAGGTTGCCGGCCCACAGCAACGGGCTGGCGAACAGCAGGCTGGCGCAAACGGCGGTGCGCATGGCAACGGGCGCGCTCATCGGCGGCCCAGACGGCGACCGGCGCCGAAGTGAAGCTCCAGAATGTCTGGCAGTTGCATGGTTGTCTCCCTTTCAACCCGCCAAGCCTCGACACTTGTCCGATGCAAGTCAAGCAAAGCCAAAGAAGCGATTGATACAGTCTGCGACAAGGGCCGCGCCCTGTTCATCGTTCAGGTGCAGGTGATGCCCACCGGGCAGCACCGTCTGTTCAAAGGTTAGCTGCTGCAGCAGCTCGGTGTGACGTGCCAGCATGCCATCGGCGGCCACCACCAGGCAGGCCGGGCAACTCACCCGGTGCACATGGGCCATGGCCTGGGCCTGGCTCAGGCGCACAGGCGATGGCAAGGTCAGGCGGCTGTCGCTGCGCCAGCTGTAGCCGCCGGGGACCGGCATCAGTCCGCGCTGGGCGAGCAGCTCGGCGGCGTCCCGGCTGACCGCAACCATGCCTTTCATACGCGCCTGCACGCCCTCCTCGAGCGTCTTGTAAACCGACTTGCGCTTGCCATCCAGGCGCAGCTGCGCCTGCAGCGCCAGCCCCAGGCGTTCCCCGGCATCCGCCTCGGCACCGGTCGGTGGGATGACGCCGTCGATCAGCACCAGGTGGCTGACCCGCTCCGGCAAGGCGCCGGCCAGTTGCACCGAGATGATCGCCCCCAGCGAATGCCCGAGCAGGGCAAACCGTTGCCAGCCCAGTTGCTCGGCAACCCGCAGCACATCGTGGGCATAGTCGGCCAGCGCATAGCCAGCCCCCGGCGGGCGGTGTTCCGAGTAACCATGCCCGGCCAGATCCAGGGCGACGATACGCAGGCCTTTCAGTTGCGGCGCCAGACGGGCGAAGCTGTTGGCATTGTCCAGCCAGCCATGCAGGGCGATCGTCGGCAGCCCCTGCTCGGGGCCGAACAAGTGCGCCGCCAATTCGATATGGCCGAGGCTGAGGCGGATTTCCTCGACATGCGCGCTCATGCCTGGCTCCAGCGGTCGAACAGGCCTTTGATCAGGCTGGCGGTGTCGGTTGGCCGTTCCAGCGGGAACATGTGCCCGCCTGGCACGCTGTGATACTCGCCACGTGGCATGGCGCGCACGGCCAGCGTGTGATGGCGCCGGATAACATTGCTGCGGTCACCTCGCACCATCGCCAGCGGCACCTTGAGCTGGCGTGCCGGTGCCGGGCTGGCGTGGGGGATGCTGCGGTAGATGCTGATTTCGGTAGCCGGGTCGAAACGCAGACGCAGGCCTTGCTCTGCGTTTTCGAGGCCATGTTCCAGGTACGCCTCAAGGCATTCGGGGTCAAAATGCCGGAACAGGCTTTTGCCGGCGAAGTAGTCACGCGCGCTGTCGCGGTCGGCGAACGCTTCGCGCCGGCCAAGGGTGCGGCCTGCCGGGGTAATGCGGTCGATGAAGCCGAAACGCTTGGCAGTGCGCAGTAACCATTGGTCGGCACGGGTCAGCACCGGCGAATCGAGCATCACCACCCCTCGGTAGTATTCAGGGCAACGCAGCGCCGCATGCAGGTGCAGCACGCCCCCTAGCGAGTGCCCGACGCCCCAGACCGGTTGGCCCTGACGGGCCAGGTGGTGCAACAGTTCGTCGACCAGGCTCTGCCAGTTGTCGTTGACCGGAAATCGCGGGTCGTGGGCGTGCAGGGGCAGGTGCTGCACCTGATAGTCCGGTGCCAGGGCCGCGAACAGCTTGCCGTAGGTGGCAGACGGGAAACCGTTGGCATGGGCGAAGAAGATCTGCTGCGACATGGCGCCTGGTCCGGAGCGGGGATGATGGCCCATTGTCGGCATCGCGCTGATGCTCGGCAACATCTGTAAAGGTCAACGCCAAGGGCAATCAGGTCATGCGCTGCTGTCAAAGCTCGCCAGGGAACGTTGCAGGCAGGCTTGCATGTAGGCCACCTGACTCTCCAGAACCTCTCGGGCAAGGCGCTGGTCCTGGTAGTCGAGCTCCAGCCGCCGCAACGCCAGGCAACTGGTCTGCACCAGATGGGAGACGCGCAGGCAGGCGTCCTGCAGCTTGCGTAAATCGTCTTCGCCTTGCTGATGGCGGGTATCGCTCTGCTGGCCTCTGCGGCGCAGCTTGCCCATTAAATGGTAAAGCTTGGCATCGGCCGATTCGCGCAGCAGGCTGTACTGGGCAAAATCCAGCACAACGCCGCGCTGCACGCTTTCAACCGTTGGCTGCAGGTCCAACGAACGCAACAACTCTGGCATCAGACCACTCATTCCACCACTCCATGCCACACTGATTCGCTTGTGCTCCAGAACCAACGCTAACAATGGATCCAATCTACCGGCAACTGGCAAAACTGCCAGTTGCCGCAGTCAGTCAGGTGAATTAAGCGCGCGAAGCGTCATCAGGCCCGCCAGCGGCCAATCGCCTTCGAGTTCTGCCAGGCTCGCCGTGCTCATAGGCGCCGGCTGCTGAAGGTGCCCGTGCTCGAGCATGCCGACCAGCGAGCCCACCAGCGGCTGATGGCTGACCAGCAGCACATGCTCAAGGCCCAGGCGCTCGATTTCACCGATGGCCTGCTGGACGCTGCTCTCCGGCGTCAGCCAGGGCACGGTACGCACGGCTTCGGCAAACCCCAGGGTGTCATGCACCAGGGCTGCCGTCTGCTGCGCCCGCACGTAGGGGCTGGCGATGATGGCCTGCAGCGGTTGGCCGAGCAGATGCGCCGCACTGCGCAGTACCTGTTCACGGCCATGGGCCGTCAGGCGCCGCTCGGCATCGGTATTGGCCCGTGGCTCAGCCTCGCCGTGGCGTAGCACCCACAGCTTCACAGCTTGGGCTCCTCGTCGCGCACCGGGTGTGGGGCTGGGGCCACGGCATGTGGCGCTTCCCCTTCCGGGGCACGTGGGGCAGGCCAGTCGGAAAACGGCCAGGGTTTGTTGTCGGTGTGGAAGGTGCCGAAGCGTCCGATCTGCGCAAGGTACTGGCTGAGGCTGTCGCCAAAGTTCATCAGGCTGGCGCTCGGCGCACCGTAAATCAGCCGGTAGATGAGCTGCACCAGCACCAGGCCGCCCAGCAGCAGTTCGGCCAGTTGCCAGACCACCAGGAACACCAGCATCCACACCACGCGCAGGATGATCGACTCGCGCTGGGCGCGCTCGGGGGTATCGTTCATGTATCGCTCCTTGCTCTGATCAAAGACGCTAAAGGCTCATTCGAGACGCTGGTGGCTCAATTGAAACCGCTGGTGGAAATGAAGTCGACATCGGTCTTGGGTTCGGCACGCATCAGGCGCTCAATCACCTGGTTCAGCGTGCGCCCTTCGAAGAGGATGGCATGCAGGCCGGCCACCAGCGGCATGTATACCTGTACTTCCTCCGCCTTGGCCTTGAGCACCTTGAGGGTATTGACCCCTTCTGCCACCTCGCCCAGGCGACTGACCGCCTGCTCCAGGGTCAGCCCCTGGCCCAGGGCGTGGCCGACCTGGTAATTGCGGCTCTTGGGCGAGGAGCAGGTAACGATCAGGTCGCCTACGCCGGCCAGGCCAAGGAAGGTCATGGGGTTGGCGCCCTGGCTCACGGCGAAGCGGGTCATCTCGGCCAGTGCGCGCGTGATCAGCATGCTCTTGGTGTTCTCGCCCATGCCCAGCGCCACGGCCATGCCGGCGATGATTGCGTAGACGTTCTTCAACGCGCCACCCAGCTCGACGCCGAAACGGTCGTTGCTGGCGTAGACCCGGAAGGTGCTGCCATGCAGCACGGCCTGCACACGTTCGCAGAGCGCTTCGTCCTCGCTGGCGACCACGGTGGCGGTCAGCGCATGTTCGGCGATCTCGCGGGCCAGGTTCGGCCCGGACAGCACGCCGATACGCGCTTGCGGGGCAATCTCTTCAAGAATCTGGCTCATCAACTTGAAGCTCTGCGCTTCGATGCCCTTGGTCAGGCTGACCAGGCATTTGCCACTCAGCAACTCGGCATGCGGCGCCAGCACGCTGCGCAGGGCACTCGATGGCAGCGCGACGAAAACCAGGTCGCTGGACTGCAAGGTGGCCAGCAGGTCGTTGACCGGCTCGACGCCATCATGCAGCCGGATACCCTTGAGGTAGCGCGGGTTCTCGCGATTGACGCGCATGGCTTCGGCCTGCACGGGGTCGCGCATCCATTGGCGCACCGGCACACCGTTTTGCGCCAGCAGGTTCGCCACGGCGGTGCCGAAGCTACCGCCTCCCAGAACTGCAACAGGTTGCTGTTGAGTCATATTCAATCCGTTAGAGCCATTAATGAAGTGGCGACGGGGGCATTATACGGTGCGCAGGCGACAGAGCCAGTGGCAGTGCCCGTGAAGCGGTCGGCACTCATGCCGCAGATCACTGGCAAAACCCCCACGGTCAGTTAACATGCCTGTTTCAACCCTGATACAAGGCCGTATCGTGTTCCCTGGCACGCCTCCCTACCCTCGCCTGTTGCTGCTGACCGCCTTGCTCGGTGGCCAGGCTTTTGCCGACGACCTGTTCATCGACAACGCCGACCTGCCGCAGGTTCTGACCGCCACGCGCCTGAAACAATCTCCGGCCGCCGTGCCGGGCAGCATGACCGTGCTCGACAGCGAGCTGATTCGTGCCAGCGGCGCCCGTGATATTCCCGAGCTGCTGCGCCTGGTGCCAGGCATGATGATCGGCTACGGCGCCGGCAACCAGCCGACGGTCAACTACCACGGCACCAGCGTCAACGAAGCCCGGCGCATGCAGGTGCTGATCGACGGCCGATCGGTGTACCGCGCGGGCCTGGCCACGGTCGACTGGAGCGATATCCCGGTAGCGCTCGAGGATATCGAGCGCATCGAGGTGTTCCGCGGCCCCAACACCGTCAGCTACGGCGCCAACGCGCTGATGGCGGTGGTCAACATCCTCACCCGCAACCCGGCCGACAGCCACGGCACGCGCATGAAGCTGACCCGCGGCCAGAACGGCATCGACGACTACTACCTCAGCCAGGGCCTGGGCTGGGACGGCGGCGACCTGCGCCTGTCCGTATCGGGCCAGAAGGATGACGGCTTCGATGAAAACCAGTTCGGCCAGGATTACCGCGACAGCCGCCGGCTCAACCGCTTCAACCTCAGCGTCAGCCACACCCTGGCGCCGAACCAGACGCTGGAATGGCAGTTGGCGGCCAAGGAAGGCAGCAACCAGCGGCCCTACACCTATCAGCCGGTGTTCCCCTTCGTGACCGAAAGCGGCGACAACGCAGACGTCAACGCCAAGGATTATGCAGGCTCGGTGCGCTGGAACATCGATTTCAACCCCGATCACAGCCTGTACGTGCAGGGCTCGGCCCAGCACTTCGACCGCCAGCAGGTCTGGCGCGCGTGCGACGCGGCACTGTCGTTCAGCCCGGAGTTGACCCGGCTGTGGCAACTGAACCCGAATTTCGCCGAACAGGTCGCCCGCGGGGCCAACAACCCGCCCAGCAGCAGCAACCCTGAAGAACAGGCGCTGGTCGACGCCATCAAAAACCAGTGGAACAACCAGGGTGGCAGCAATGTGGTGTGCGGCGATGTCGACCAAAGCACCCGCGAAACCCGCTACGACCTGGAAATCCAGGACACCCTGAGCCTGACCGACAGCCTGCGCCTGCTCAGCGGCATGAACTACCGCTATGATCGCGCCGACTCGCAGACTTACTTCGACGGCAGCCTGGACGATCAGACCTGGCGCCTGTTCGGCCAGCTGGAGTGGCGCGCCGACGAGCACTGGATCGTGCAGGGCGGCGCGATGTTCGAAGACTCGCAGCTGTCCGGCAGCTCGTTGACCCCGCGCATGGCGGTCAACTACCTGATCACGCCACGCCACGGCTTGCGCGCGGTGTACTCCGAAGCCGTGCGCTCGCCGGACATGTTCGAGAACAACGTCAACTGGAGCTACACGGTCAAGAACCTCACACCCACCGCATTCGGCCAGCAGCACGGCGAATATTTCGTCAAGACGCGCGGGCCGGGCGACCTCGACCAGGAACGCATGCGCTCGCGCGAGCTGGGCTACAACGGGCAGTTCAGCGACATCGACCTGAACATGGATGTGAAGCTGTTCTACGACGAGATCACCGGAATGATCAGCGAACCCTTGAAGAACAACCAGTACATCGCCAGCAACGCCAACAAGGCCCGCTTCAGCGGCAGCGAGGCGCAGCTGGACTGGCGCCCCACCCGGCGTGACCGCCTGCGCTTCACCTACGCCTACGTCGACGCCTGGGCCAGCAACCCCGTCGACAGCGCCAACACGGCCCGCAACAGTGGCTCGGCCGGCTGGATGCGCGAATGGGGCCAAGGCTGGTCGAGCGCGCTGTTCTATTACGGCGACGCTACGCTCAACCAGTACCGCTACGAGCGTCTCGACCTGCGCGTGGCCAAACGCTTGCGCATCCAGGGCAGCAACCTGGAGCTCGCCGCGTTGTGGCAGCAGCGCCTGGACGACGAGCCGATTACCACGGCCCAGAACCGTTACGACAGCCGACACCGCCTGAGTGTCAGCGCGGAGCTGGAGTTCTGATGGCCCGACTGCTGCGCCTGCTGCTGTTCTGCTTGTTGCCACTGGGTTCGCTGTCTGCCAGCGAAATCCTGCTGGTCGGCGGCGAGGACCAGCCCGGCATCCGCAGCTTTGCCGCAGCGCTCGAAAGCCGCCGCAGCCATGACCAGGTGCGGTTTCAGACCGTCGCCGAACTGCCCCGCCCCGGCCTGCTCAAGGCAGATACACGCCTGGTGCTGCTGGACAGCGCCGCGCTGGACTGGCGCCTGGGCGAAACTGCCGGCCCACCGGCACTGGCCATGCGCATCAGCCGCGTGCAGGCCGAGCAACGCCTGGGAAAGTCGCGCCCGGCCTTCCTGACCTTGTTGTGGAGTGACGCGCCACTGGCCCGGCAACTGCGCCTGGCCCGCTACCTGCTGCCCCAGGCCCAGCGCATCGGCGTGCTGTACGGCGAGCATAGCCATTTTCTGCTCGATGAACTGCGCCAGGCGGCGCGCCCGCTGGGGCTGGAGGTCGTGGCCCAGGACTGGCCGGACCAGCGCGACAGCCGCCCGCTGCAGCATGTGCTGGGCAACAGCGACGTGCTGCTGGGGCTCGACGACCCCGACCTGTACAACTCCAAGACCGCCAAGAACCTGCTGCTCAGCAGTTATGGCCGGCAGATGGCGCTGATCGGCCCGAACGCCGGTTTCGTCCGCGCTGGCGCACTGGCCAGCACCTACAGCGACCAGGATGACTGGCTGGCGGTCCTCGACCAACTGCTCGACCATCCGCCAGCACGCTGGCCCCGCAGCCTTTACCCGGCACGCTTCGGCGTCAGCGGCAACCAGCAGGTGGCCCGCGCCCTGGGCCTTGAACCGATCGATCCGAACGCCACCGCCAAGGCCCTGGCCGAAGGAGAACACACCCCATGAGCAAACGCCTGAGCTGGGACATCCATACCCGCACCCAGATCATCAGCCTGGGCCCCGCGCTGCTGCTGACCTTGCTGCTCATCAGTTTCTTCACCTTCGTGCGCATCCAGGACTTGCGCCAGGAGCTCAACCACACCGGGCAACTGATCGCCAACCAGCTGGCCCCAGCGTCCGAATACGGCGTCATCTCGGGCAACAACGAAGTGCTCGAAGGCTTGATACGCGCCACGTTGAGCATCCCCCATGTGCGCTTCCTGGAGGTGCAGGACAGCCGCAACCACATCCTGGTGTACGTCGAGCAGTCCGACGAAAGTGCCAACCGGGCTCAGCGCGTGGAAGTATTCCAGGCGCCGATCCGCCTGCAGCAGATCCGCCTGGACAACGACTTCCTGCAGCAGGGCAAGGCACCGCAGCCAGCGATCGGCGACGACTACCTGGGGCGGGTGATCGTCGGCATGTCGGACGACGCCTTCAGCCAGCGCCAGCAGGAGATCGTGATCAAGGCCGGCATCCTGGCGCTGTTCGCGCTACTGTTCACCTTCCTTCTCGCCCGCCGCCTGGCCATGAGCCTGGCCAAGCCCATCAGCGACATGGGGCATGCGGTCAAGGCTATCCAGCAAGGTGAATACAACACGCCGCTGCCGGTGGTCGACGACAGCGAACTGGGCCACCTGGCGCACCACATCAACAACCTGGCCAACGCCCTTGAACAGGCCAGCACGGAACAGAAGCAGGCCATTGCCCAGTTGATCCAGGCCCGTGAAGAGGCCGAACAAGCCAACGGCGCCAAGTCCGAATTCCTGGCGATGATGAGCCACGAGCTGCGCACGCCCATGAATGGCGTGCTGGGCATGCTGCAACTGCTGGAAACCACCCCGCTGACCAGCGAACAGGCCGAGTACACGGCGGTGGCCAGCGAATCCACCGGGCACCTGCTGAAGGTGATCAACGACATCCTCGATTTCTCGCGGATCGAACGCACCACACTGCAGCTGGAACACATCGACTTCAACCTGGGCGAGCTGATCGCCAGCAGCGTGCAGTCGTTCCAGCACAGCGCCCAGCAGCGCGGCTTGCACCTGCACCTGCAGCTACCCGACGACAACGGGCCGTTGCAGGTGGTGGGCGACCCCACACGCATCCGCCAGATCCTCCTCAACCTGGTCGGCAACGCCTTGAAGTTCACCGAACGTGGCCAAGTCCAGGTCGAGGCCCGCTGGCAGGTACTCGACCGCCAGACGCTCTGGTTCACCTGCAGCGTGCGCGACACCGGCATCGGCATCGACAGCGAGCGCCTGGAGATGATGTTCGTTGCGTTCCAGCAAGCTGACAGTTCGATTTCGCGGCGCTATGGCGGCACCGGCCTGGGCCTGTCCATCGCCCGCACCCTGGCGGAACGCATGGGCGGCAAGCTGCGTGGCGAAAGCCGCGAAGGGCTGGGCTCGACGTTCACCCTGGAGATGCCGCTGGCACTGGCCACCGCCACGCCTGCAGCACTGCCAGGCGCAGCGGTGACCCACGGGCAGCTAGCGCAAGGCGGACGCATCCTGCTGGTCGAGGACAACCCGGTCAATCAGAGCGTCATCGAGGCCATGCTGCGTAGCCTGGGCCTTGAGGTCAGCGTGGCCCACGACGGCATTCAGGCGGTCGAGCAGGTCAGCCAGCATCGGTTTGCCGCCATTCTGATGGACTGCCGGCTGCCACAGGTGGATGGCTATGAAGCCACCCGGCGGATCCGCCTGTTGCCCAACGGCGGCCTGCTACCGATCATCGCCTTGACCGCCAATGCATTGCAGGGCGATCGTGAACGCTGCATCGACGCCGGCATGAACGATTACCTGAGCAAACCCTTCCGCCGCACCGAGCTGCAGCGGGTATTGCAACGCTGGTTACCCGGCCAGACAGCCGCGACTGGCGATAAATGCTAAAGTGCGGCAGTCTTAAGTACTGGACAGGACCTTCTTCGGCCCTGAAAATAGACGTTTCAGTGCACACCTGTACTTCTTTCGCCAGGTGCGCTGTGACTTTCACCACAACGCAATAGTCTACCTGTAGGCTGCCGCTCGGAGAGATGCCGGGTTGGCCGGGAAGATTCATCCCCTGCCACAGGGGGTTATTGAGGAGCTCGCATGACCAAACAACACGCCTTTACTCGGGAAGACCTGCTGCGCTGCAGTCGCGGTGAGCTGTTCGGCCCAGGTAATGCGCAACTGCCCGCGCCGAACATGCTGATGGTCGATCGCATCACCCATATCAGCGAAGAAGGCGGCAAGTACGGCAAAGGTGAATTGGTCGCCGAGCTGGATATCACCCCGGACCTGTGGTTCTTCGCCTGCCACTTCGAAGGCGACCCGGTAATGCCGGGCTGCCTGGGCCTCGATGCCATGTGGCAGCTGGTCGGTTTCTTCCTCGGCTGGCAAGGCCTGCCAGGCCGTGGCCGCGCCCTGGGTTCGGGTGAAGTGAAATTCTTTGGCCAGGTGTTGCCTACCGCCAAGAAAGTCACCTACAACATTCACATCAAGCGCGTCCTGAAGGGCAAGCTGAACATGGCCATCGCCGATGGCTCGGTCAGCGTTGACGGCCGCGAGATCTACACGGCCGAAGCCCTGCGGGTCGGCGTGTTCACCTCCACTGACAATTTCTAAGGGTTATTCGCATGCGCCGCGTCGTTATCACTGGTCTGGGCATCGTATCGTGCCTGGGCAATGACAAAGCTACCGTCACCGAAAACCTGCGTAACAGCCGTCCGGGTATCCGTTTCAACCCGGAATACAAGGAAATGGGGCTGCGCAGCCAGGTTTCCGGGTCCATCGACCTCAACCTCGAAGAACTGATCGACCGCAAGGTCTACCGCTTCGTCGGCCACGCTGCGGCGTACGCCTACCTGGCGATGCAGGACGCGATCAAGGACGCTGGCCTGACCGAAGAGCAGGTTTCCAACCCGCGTACCGGCCTGGTGGCTGGCTCCGGCGGCGCCTCGACCCTGAACCAGATGGAAGCGCTGGACACCCTGCGCGAGAAAGGCGTCAAGCGTGTCGGCCCTTACCGCGTCACCCGCACCATGGGCAGCACCGTTTCGGCATGCCTGGCTACCCCGTTCAAGATCAAGGGCCTGAACTACTCGATCTCGTCGGCGTGCGCCACCTCGGCCCACTGCATCGGCACCGCACTGGAGCAGATCCAGTGGGGCAAGCAAGACATCGTCTTCGCCGGTGGCGGTGAAGAAGAGCACTGGAGCCAGTCGTTCCTGTTCGATGCCATGGGCGCCCTGTCGACCAAGCGCAACGACACCCCGGAACTGGCCTCGCGCGCCTACGACGCCGACCGTGATGGCTTCGTCATCGCTGGCGGCGGCGGCATGGTCGTGGTCGAGGAACTGGAGCACGCCCTGGCCCGTGGCGCCAAGATCTACGCCGAAATCGTCGGCTACGGCGCCACTTCCGACGGCTACGACATGGTCGCGCCAAGCGGCGAAGGTGCCATCCGCTGCATGCAGCAGGCGATGTCCACCGTCGACACCCCGATCGACTACCTGAACACCCACGGCACCTCGACCCCGGTCGGTGACGTTGCCGAGATCAAGGGTGTTCGTGCAGTGTTCGGCGACAAAGCGCCGAAGATCAGCTCGACCAAGAGCCTGTCGGGCCACTCGCTGGGCGCCGCTGGCGTGCACGAGGCGATCTACTGCCTGCTGATGATGGAAAACAACTTCATCGCCGGCTCCGCCAACATCGACGAGCTGGACCCGGAAGTTGCGGACCTGCCGATCGTGCGCAAAACCGAAGAAAACGCCAGGATCGATACGGTCATTCAGGCGGCGATGGCTTGCCGGGCTGCCTGCCCCGGCTTGATTCCTAATGCCGCAAACGTTTGCGGATCAATATCGATCCAGCATGCGACCACCAGACGTCCGTCCACCTGCTTCGGCGGGCCTGCGCGGTGCGCGTGTATGCCGATCCGGCGGAACAGCCGCTCCATGCTCGCGAACGTCACGCCGATCAGCTGCCGCGCGCCGAGCTGCGCCGCGCATTCGACCACGGCCGCGAGCATCGGCCGCACGGCCCACTCGGCATTGCCCGACCCGCCTTCGTCGTCGGTCGCCGCGAACCTGGACAGCTCCCAGACGGCCGCCGATTGCGGCAGCGGCATGTCTGCGGCGATCAGGTCGGCGAACAGCGACTGCAGCAGATACGGGCGCGTCGTGGGCAGCAGGCGCGCACATCCGCACACGTCGCCGCCGGCATTTCGCGCGAACACGTACACGGTATCGTCGCGATCGAACTGGTCGCGCTCGAAGCTTTCGTTCGCCGACGGGAGCTCCCAACCGAGTTGTTCGACGAACACGCGGCGCCGGTAGCGCCCGAGATCCGCTGCAAGTTCGTGTGGTAACCGCCCTTCTTCGTGAACGAAGGTCCGCATGAGCAACAGCTTCGGCTTCGGCGGCACCAACGCCACCCTGGTGCTCAAGCGCTGGGAAGGCAAGTAAGGCCTTGATGCTGTAACAAAAACGCCCCGACTGGTTCGGGGCGTTTTTTTTGCCTGTAGGTTGTGTACTGAGCTAGCGAGCCCTGGGCAACACCGCCAGGAAGTTGTCCCGCGCCACCTTCTTCGCCACCCCCTCCGGCAAAGCATCCAGAAACGGCTTGAAGCCGTGCATCTGCTCACCCACGCTACCGAATTTACCCACCACGTCGGACCCCAGCATGAAGCGCTCCGGGTACCGCTCGACCAACGCCAGCCACGCCTTGCGAGGCGCGCCCTGGTCATCCAGCAGATAGGGCTCCAGCACACTCCAGGACAGGTCGATATACAGGTTCGGGTAGTCCTCGAGCAAACGCGTCAGCACCGGCAGCAGAAAATCCATCTGCGTCTGATGCCGATGGATCTCCATGCTGGTGCCCGCATGTGCCCAGATGAACCGGGTATGCGGATGGTTGCGCAGCGGCTCTTCGATCTCGGCCAGGTACAGCGGGTTGCGCTCGCGCTTGGAGGTGATGTTCGAGTGCAGCAGCACCGGCATGTCGCGCTCGGCGGCCAGGTGATAGATGCGCGTCATCGCCTCGTTGTTGGCACGGGGCGTATCACCGCTGGTCAAGGCCGTGAGGTCGTCGTGGCGGGTGAAGACTTCACCAATGCCTTGCCACAGCCCGGGATACAGATCGAGCATGCGCTCGATATGGCTGACCGCGTTCTTGTCGACCGGGTTGAAGCCCGTCAGGAACGGATGAAAGCGTTTACGCTGCGCTTCGGGCAATGTCTGCAGCGCTGCCGCCACGTAGGTGTCCGTGGCGCTGTACCAATACGCATCGGCATCGTCACCGGCGTAGTAGCGCGGGCGCTTGGGTTCGTCTTCATGCCACTTCTTGGCCACCGGTACGCCGGAGATCATCGAGTGCTCGACACCGGCGTCATCCATCGCCTTGATCAGCGCAGGCATGCCCTCGGTCTCCTGGAAGAAGTCCACATAGTGCAGGTGGGCGTCGCTGTAACGGTAGTCACGCGCCTGTGCCGCCTGGCACAACCCTCCACATAACAGCAGGCAGGCCAGCGCTCTGGCGATCATGGGCAGCTTCCTTCTCCGGGTATGAGCAGAGTAGACCCGGCCGCGCAGCTGGCGGTTCAGCAATGCACCGCAAACAGCTATGCTGGGGGCACTTGCACCCCGCCTGGAGCCCAGCATGAGCAGCCCCCTGATCATCCGCCCGCGCGCCGAATCGGTCGAGGGCCAGCCGATCCTGCGCCCGCTGCCTTCGGCCCAGTGCCGCAGCGTCGGGCCGTTCGTGTTCTTCGACCATATGCTGGAAACCGACTACGCGCCGGGCCATGGCATGGACATCCGCCAACACCCGCATATCGGGCTGTCGACGCTGACCTACCTGTTCGAAGGGGCGATCCTGCACAAGGACAGCCTGGGCTCGAATCAGCGTGTATTGCCGGGCGATGTCAGCTGGATGACGGCCGGCAGCGGCGTGGCGCATGTCGAGCGCACACCGGCGGATGCGCTGGCGCACGGTTCGCGCTTGCATGGGCTGCAGGTGTGGCTGGCGTCGCCCCGCTCGCTTGAGCAAGGCGTACCGAGTTATAGCCATTACCCCGCAGCCAGCCTGCCGGTGAGCGATACCTTGGGCGTGCGTATCTGCATGATAGCCGGCAGCGGTTTCTGCCTGGAGTCACCGGTGCCTGTGCTCTCCCCTACCCTGTATGCGCACGTACGGATGCAGCCGGCAACGACGCTGCTGATACCGACTGACCACGCGCAGCGGGCGCTTTACCTGCTGGATGGCGAGTTGCTGCTGGGCGATGAGGACGTGGAGCCTTGCAGCCTGGTGGTGCTGCCCGAGGGCGAAGACATGACGCTGTATGCGCAGGGCGAGTGCCAGATGGTGCTGATTGGCGGGGAGCCGCTGGACGGCCCGCGGCGGATGAACTGGAATTTCGTGGCCAGTGACCCGGACCTGATCGAGCAAGCCAGAGCCCGCTGGGCTTCGGGGGATTGGCCGCGGGTACCTGGGGAAAGCTCGAGGATCGAGTTGCCACGGTGATTTTGGGGCTGCTCTGCAGCCCATCGCCGGCAAGCCAGCTCCTACAAAGAGAGGCCTACGCAGTACTGTGGGGCTGGCTTGCCGGCGATGGGGCGCAAAGCGCCCCCTGCCATATCAGCGCTGGAACACTTCAGTCAGCAGGTTGTGCATCGAGCGGAAGGCCCGCTCCGAAGTGCGACGGTCATACTGCATCTTGCCCGGTACATTGGCATTCGGGTCGGTAAACGAGTGCACCGCCCCGCCGTAGCTCAGCAACTGCCAGTCCACCTTGGCCGCGTTCATCTCCTCCTCGAATGCCGGCAACTGCTCCTTCGGCACCAGTGGGTCCGACGCGCCGTGCAATACCAGCACCGAGCCCTTGATGTGCTTGGCATCTTCCGGGTTCGGGGTATCCAGCGTGCCATGGAACGACACCGCAGCCTTCAGGTCGGCGCCGGTACGGACCAGCTCCAGGGCGCAGCAACCGCCAAAGCAGAAGCCGAAGGTTGCCACCTTGCCCGGCTCCAGCAGTGCCTTCGACTGCGCCAGCAGCTGCTCCAGCGCCCCCTTCATGCGCTTGCGCAGCTCGCTGCGGTCGTTCTTCAACGGCATCATCGCCGCCCCCGCCTCGTCGGCATTGGACGGCCGCACCGATTGCCCATACAGGTCGGCAATCAGCACCACGTATCCCTTCTCGGCCACTTCCTTGGCAATGCGCTCGGCACCTTCGCCAATACCCATCCAGTTCGGCGCCATGACAAGCCCCGGGCGCCCCAGCGCGCCGGGCTCGTACACCAGGCGGCTTTCATAGGTCTTGCCAGACAGGTGATAAACCAGCGATTCGACGATTACCTTGCTCATCAAGCACTCCTTAAGGCTTCACCATGAAAAAAGCCCGCCGAAGCGGGCTTTCCTTTGCATCAACTCAAGCAGACAGCTCGACCAGCAGCTTGTTCAGGCGACGAACGTAAGCCGCCGGGTCCTTCAAGCTATCACCGGCCGCCAGCGCCGCCTGATCGAACAGGATGTGCGACAGCTCGGCGAAGCGGTCTTCGCTTTGCTCGTTGTCGAGCTTCTCGATCAGCGGGTGGGTCGGGTTGAATTCGAAGATCGGCTTGGAGTCCGGCACCTTCTGCCCGCTGGCTTCGAGGATCTGGCGCATCTGCAGGCCCAGGTCCTGCTCGCCGATGGCGAGGATCGCCGGCGAGTCGGTCAGGCGGTGGGACACACGCACTTCAGCGACGCTGTCACCCAGCGCACCTTTCAGGCGCTCGACCAGGCCTTCCTTGTCCTTGGCGACTTCTTCCTGGGCCTTCTTGTCTTCTTCGGAGTCCAACTTGCCCAGGTCCAGGTCGCCGCGGGCGACATCGACGAAGGCCTTGCCGTCGAACTCGTTGAGGTAGCTCATCAGCCACTCGTCGATACGGTCGGTCAGCAGCAGCACTTCGATGCCTTTCTTGCGGAAGACTTCCAGGTGCGGGCTGTTCTTGACCTGCGCGTACGACTCGCCGGTGAGGAAGTAGATCTTGTCCTGGCCTTCTTTGGCGCGGGCCAGGTAATCCGCCAAGGCAACGCTCTGCTCGCCGCTGTCGTCGTGGGTGGAGGCGAAGCGCAGCAGGCCGGCAATCTTCTCTTTGTTGGCAAAGTCTTCGGCTGGGCCTTCCTTCAGCACCTGGCCGAAGTTTTTCCAGAAGCCCTTGTATTGTTCAGGCTCGTTCTTCGCCAGTTTATCCAGCATGTCCAGCACGCGCTTGGTCAGCGCGGTCTTCATCGAGTCGATGATCGGGTCTTTCTGCAGGATCTCGCGGGAAACGTTCAGCGACAGGTCGTTGGAGTCGACCACACCTTTGATGAAGCGCAGGTACAGCGGCAGGAACGACTCGGCCTGGTCCATGATGAACACGCGCTGCACGTAAAGCTTAAGGCCGCGCGGTGCTTCGCGCTGGTACAGGTCGAACGGTGCGCGAGCCGGCACGTACAGCAGCGAGTTGTACTCAAGCTTGCCTTCGACCTTGTTGTGGCTCCAGGCCAGCGGGTTTTCGAAGTCATGGCCGATGTGCTTGTAGAACTCCTGGTATTCCTCGTCCTTGATCTCGGTACGCGGACGGGTCCACAGGGCGCTGGCGCGGTTGACGGTTTCCCATTCTTCGGCTGGCTGTTCTTCGCCTTCGGCGGCAGCCTGCTCCTTGGGCAGCTGAATGGGCAGGGCGATGTGGTCGGAGTATTTCTTGACCACGTTGCGCAGGCGCCAGCCATCGGCGAATTCCAGCTCGTCCTTCTTCAGGTGCAGGACGATGCGCGTGCCGCGCTGTGGTTTTTCGACCGTGGACACCTCGAAGTCACCCTCGCCTTTCGACGACCAGTGCACGCCCTCGGCAGCCGGTTGGCCGGCGCGGCGGCTGAACACATCGACCTTGTCGGCAACGATGAAGGCCGAGTAGAAGCCCACGCCGAACTGGCCGATCAGGTGCGAGTCCTTCTTCTGGTCACCGGTGAGGTTCTTCATGAAGTCGGCAGTGCCAGACTTGGCGATGGTGCCCAGGTGTGCGATCACGTCTTCACGGCTCATGCCGATGCCGTTGTCCTCGAGGGTCACGGTACCGGCGTCCTTGTCGAAGCTCACGCGGATCTTCAGGTCGCTGTCGCCTTCGAACAGCTCCGGCTTGGCCAGGGCTTCGAAACGCAGCTTGTCGACGGCGTCGGAAGCGTTGGAAATCAGCTCACGCAGGAAGATTTCCTTGTTCGAGTACAAGGAATGAATCATGAGGTGCAGCAGCTGCTTTACCTCGGTCTGGAAGCCCAGGGTTTCTTTTTGTGTTTCCACACTCATGGTCTTCAAAACTCCGATCTGATGGCAGTGGGCGCCGGGCAGCCGATTCGGCCTGCGTTAACGGCGGATGTCATGCAGATGGGGGCTGCCCAGACGATTTCAAGGGCTTTTCCGGTTCGATCTTGAAATGAGCACGTGCAGTGGCGATCGGCGCTTGCCGATCGCCCTGCCAGGCGGTAATCGCCACGTTAGTCACGCGCCGGCCCTGGCGCCACAGCTGGCATTGCGCGTAGGTGTCGCGAAAATGCCCGGCACGCAGGTAATCGATGGAAAAATCGATGATCTTCGGAATGCTCGCACTCTCGCTGTAAATAAGCAGGTACAAGGCGGCAGAAAGCTCCATGAACCCGGCGATCACGCCACCATGCACTGCGGGGAGCAAAGGGTTGCCAATGTTGTCGGCATTGGCCGGCAGGCGGAACAGCAGGTCATCGCCCTGACGCTCGCATTCGATACCGATCAGGCCGGCGTAGGGGATCAGTTCCAGCAATGGCTGATAATCGCCAACGGCGTGGGCCTCGTTAAGGCGTTTACGGACATCCTGCGGAATCATGCGCTGCCCTCTTTCAGGTCTTTGCCGAAACGGATACCGCCTTTGATGCCCTGGCCCAGGCGCATGAAAGTGCCCACCACCTGGCAGATCGGCTGGCTGGGGTCATCCTGGTAAGCCGTGCCACGGGTAAAGATCACGTCACGGGTGACCCGGTAGCATTGGGCATGGCCGTAGATGGCTTTACCGGCTTGCGCGGGATGCATGTAGTCGATGCGCAGGTCGAGGGTCGGGCACACCTCAAAGCTTGGCAGCACGCAAAGCGTGGCCATGCCGCACGTCGTGTCCATCAACGTGGTCAAGGCGCCGCCATGCACTGCACCGGTTTGCGGGTTGCCGACAATGGCAGGCGACCAGGGCAACAGCAGGGTCATGCCCTCGGCATCCGCATGGGCCACTTGCATGTGCAATACTTGGCAATGCCTGAGCGCCGACAAGAAGCGTTCGGCCATGGCCATCAAGGTTGAATCGGTCATTGGTAGTGTCCCTGATCAATGCGCATGATTACTGCCACGGCGGCATAAAACCGGTAAAAAGTCTATATAGAACGCGGTGTTATATATCTGTAACTGATGCGGAACTATTTCTGCACGGGCGAACTCGAAGGAACAAGTCACTTATTCCACCAAGGAGAAACACCCCCATGCGTAAACCATTTGCTTTTGCTCTGATGCTGGCTGCTGCCATGGGCCTGGCTGCTTGCGATAAAGCGAGCGAAGACAAAGCCCAGGACGCACAAGAACACGCCGAGCAAGCCCAGGAAAAGATGGGCGAAGCTCAGGATAAGATGAACGACGCTGCCAAGGAAAACGCCGAAGCCGCCAAAGATCAGGCCGAAGCCGAGAAGAAGGCTGCCGAAGAAGCCGCTCCGGCTACTCCGGCTCCATCGACCGCGCCTGCCGAGCCTGCCAAGCAGTAATCGCGCCGTACAAAAAAACCCGACAGTGTCGGGTTTTTTTGTGCCTGCAACTTAGCGGTTAAACGTTTCAGGTATTAATGCTGGCGTTTTCTTTGCTGGCGTCGCTCGGTGCACTTTCGGTGGGCGTGAATACCATCACTTCCAGCACATCGGAATGGAACTCGCGCCGATACAGGATCAGCACTACACCCACACTCACCACCATGAACAACCACGGGCTGATGAACCAGGTGAGCATGGCCATGCCAAAGTAATAAGCGCGCAGGCCAAAGTTGAACTGGTTGGCCGCCAGCGACAACACCCTCGCCGCGCGGGAAGCGAACGCCTTGCGCTCGAGTTCATTGACCAGGCGCTCACCGATCATTGGCGCGGAACCTACCAATACGGCGGCGAAGTTGTATTGGCGCATGCACCAGCTGAAGGTGAAGAAGGCGTAGACGAAAACCGCCGCCAGGCACAGCAACTTGATTTCCGACATCCCCTGCGACGCCTGCTGCACCAAGGGCAGGTCTGCCAACAGTGACAAGGCGCGATCCGAGGCACCCAGCACGGTGAGGATGCCGGCGAGGATAATCAGGGTACTGGAGGCAAAGAACGAGGCGTTACGCTCCAGGTTGCCGATCACGCTGGCATCGGCGATGCGGTTGTCGCGCAGCAACATGCGCCGCATCCAGTCTTCCCGGTACAAGTGCAGCACACTGGCCAGGCAGGCCGTGTCGCGGCCCTTCCAGATGGCGTAGCGGGTGTAGCCGCCCCAGCAGAGGACGAACCAGCTGACGGCCAGCAAATTGTGGAGGTTGCTTTGGATGAAATTCATGCAGGGCTCCCGAAGGCCAGGTGCACTAAGAATAGAGACCGGGTTTCGACGCCCGCAAACACGGAAAGGCACACCCCTGTAACAAAAAAACCCCGCATCCTTGAGGATACGGGGTTCAGGGCATCGACCTGCGGCTGGCACCCTACGGCTTGTGGCCGGTACCAGCGGCGGGCTTCAACGCATCAGGCCAGCGCTTCGCGCGGCTTGCCGAGCATACGGTCGCACGCCACGGCGCCAACCAGGGTGACCACCGAAGGCACCAGCCAGGCCAGGCCCTGATCGCTCAGCGGCAAGTGCGCCATGAAGTCTGGCAGCACGTGGGCAATGCTGCTGCCCTTGACCGCATCGACGATGCCGAACACCAGCGACACCAGCATTACCGGCGCGAGGATGCGCGTCGGCGAATTCCACAGGTCTTTGACGAAGCTCAAACCCACCACCACGATGCATGGCGGGTAGATGGCGGTCAGCACCGGGATGGAGAACATGATCAGCTTGGTCAGGCCCAGGTTGGAGATCAGCAGCGAGAAGCCCGCCAGGATCACCACCAATGCACGGTACGACAGCGGCAGGATCTGGCTGAAGTACTCGGCACAGGCGCAGGTCAGGCCAACGGCCGTTACCAGGCAGGCCAGCGCGATCAGCACGGCAAGGAAACCACTGCCAAGCGAGCCGAAGGTGTGCTGCACATAAGCGTGCAGGACCGCCGCACCATTGGTGGCGTCAGCCGCGATGTCGTGGCTGGTGGCACCCAGGCGGAACAGGCTGATGTACACCAGCGCCAGGCCCACACCGGCAATCAGGCCGGCGATGATGGCATAGCGGGTAATCAGCTTGGGCGACTCGACACCACGCGAACGGATGGCGTTGACGATGACGATACCGAAGACCAGAGCCCCCAGGGTGTCCATGGTCAGGTAGCCATCGGAGAAGCCTTTGGAGAAGGCCGCCGCAGCATACGCTGGCTGTGCCTCACCAATGCTGCCCGCCGGCAGCGCGAAGGCAGCGATGCCCAATACGGCCAGGGCAATGATCTTCAGCGGCGCGAGGAAACGGCCCACGGTATCGAGCAGCTTGCCCGGATACATGGAAACCGCCAGCACGACGATGAAGTACACCAGGCTGTAGATGAACAGCGCCAACGGGCTTTCGCCGGTCAGCGGCGCCACGCCGACTTCGAACGACACGGTCGCGGTCCGCGGAGTCGCGAACAGCGGGCCCACCGAGAGGTAGCAAACGGCCGCCAGCAGGCCACCGAAGAACTTGCCGATCGGGCTGCTGAGTGCATCCATGCCGCCACCGACTTTGGCCAGAGCGACCACGGTGATGACCGGAAGGCCCACGGCAGTCACCAGGAAGCCGAGTGCGGCCATCCACACGTGCGGCCCGGACTGCAGGCCAACGATAGGCGGGAAGATGATATTGCCGGCGCCTACGAAAAGCGCAAACGTCATAAAGCCAAGTGCCAGGATATCCTGGCCTTTTAAAACTTTCATTTAGGGTAGTACCACACTGCTGAAATCGGGATTCGAGAAGGGATTTCCCCATGGATGAGGGAAATGCTGCCCGGCTTGATAGGCCAGACCCGTTTAGCGTGTCGTTCCCTTTTGGGGTACGGGCACAGAGTGAACGCGTAGATTAACCGTTTTACCCCACAAACGCACTGGCACAGTGCTGCTTGTCCGATGTGCGTACATGTTTGTCGTCTGGTTGACCGTCTCGGACGACAATTTATTGCTGAATCACGCGAATGTCTGGTTGAAAATCCTGATAGGGGTAATCGAATTTTCTGAAGCGCAGTTACACCAGAGAAACGACAAAGGCCACCCGAAGGTGGCCTTTGTGCGCGTGGGGGTATTACGTGTTACTTACTTCTTGGCTTCCCAGCCAGTCAGCTCGGCCAGGGCCTTGCCGATGTCAGCCAGGGAACGCACGGTCTTCACACCCGCGTCCTGCAGCGCAGCGAACTTCTCGTCCGCAGTGCCTTTGCCGCCGGAGATGATGGCGCCAGCGTGGCCCATGCGCTTGCCCGCAGGTGCAGTAACACCAGCGATGTAGGAAACGACAGGCTTGGTGACGTGGGCCTTGATGTAGGCCGCAGCTTCTTCTTCAGCCGAACCGCCGATCTCACCGATCATGACGATCGCTTCGGTCTTCGGGTCTTCCTGGAACAGCTTCAGGATGTCGATGAAGTTGGAGCCCGGGATCGGGTCACCGCCGATGCCCACGCAGGTCGACTGGCCGAAGCCGGCGTCGGTGGTCTGCTTCACGGCTTCGTAGGTCAGAGTGCCGGAACGCGACACGATACCGACCTTGCCTGGCAAGTGGATGTGGCCTGGCATGATGCCGATCTTGCACTCGCCCGGTGTGATCACGCCTGGGCAGTTAGGGCCGATCAGGGTAACGCCCAGCTCGTCGCACTTGACCTTGGCATCCAGCATGTCCAGGGTAGGAATGCCTTCGGTGATGCAGACGATCAGCTTGATGCCGCCGAAGGCCGCTTCCAGGATCGAGTCCTTGCAGAACGGAGCCGGAACGTAGATCACCGAAGCGTCAGCGCCGGTCGCTTCCACAGCTTCCTTGACGGTGTTGAACACCGGCAGGCCCAGGTGGGTGCTGCCACCCTTGCCTGGGGTAACGCCGCCGACCATCTTGGTGCCGTAGGCGATGGCTTGTTCGGAGTGGAAAGTACCCTGCGAGCCGGTGAAGCCCTGGCAGATGACTTTGGTGTCTTTATTGATCAGGACGCTCATTACTTGCCCTCCGCAGCTTTGACAACTTGTTGAGCAGCGTCGGTCAGGCTGGTTGCCGCAATGATGTTCAAACCGCTTTCTGCCAGTACTTTAGCGCCCAGTTCGGCGTTGTTGCCTTCGAGGCGAACGACGACCGGAACTTTAACGCCGACTTCTTTCACTGCACCGATGATGCCTTCGGCAATCATGTCGCAGCGAACGATGCCGCCGAAGATGTTGACCAGAACGGCCGCGACATTGCTGTCGGACAGAATGATCTTGAACGCTTCGGTAACGCGCTCTTTGGTGGCACCGCCGCCTACGTCGAGGAAGTTGGCTGGTTTGCCGCCGTGCAGGTTGACGATGTCCATGGTACCCATGGCCAGGCCGGCACCGTTGACCATGCAACCGATGTTGCCTTCCAGGGCCACGTAGTTCAGCTCGAAGCTGGCAGCGTGGGCTTCACGAGGATCGTCCTGCGACGGGTCGTGGAAGGTTTTCAGCTTCGGCTGACGGTACATGGCGTTTGCGTCGATGTTGATCTTCGCATCCAGGCAGTGCAGGTCGCCGTCGGCCTTGATGACCAGCGGGTTGACTTCGAGCAGGGCCAGGTCGTGCTCTTTGAAGAGCTTGGCCAGGCCTACGAAAATCTTGGCGAACTGAGCAACTTGCTTGCCTTCCAGACCCAGCTGGAATGCCAGTTCACGACCCTGGAACGGCTGAGCGCCGACCAGCGGATCGATAGTAGCCTTGATGATCTTCTCAGGAGTTTCGTGAGCAACTTTCTCGATGTCCACGCCACCTTCGGTGGAGGCCATGAACACGATGCGGCGGCTCGAGCGATCGACTACAGCGCCCAGGTACAGCTCTTTGGCGATGTCAGTGCAGGATTCGACCAGGATCTTGGTCACTGGCTGACCGTTGGCGTCGGTCTGGTAGGTTACCAGACGCTTGCCCAACCATTGCGCAGCGAACGCCTTGGCGTCTTCCTTGCTGCGAACCAGCTTGACGCCGCCCGCTTTACCGCGACCACCTGCGTGAACCTGGGCTTTGACAACCCACTCGGAACCGCCGATCTTGTCGCAAGCTTCTGCTGCAGCTTCAGGGGTGTCGACTGCGAAACCCTTGGAAACTGGCAGGCCGTATTCAGCGAACAGCTGCTTACCCTGATACTCGTGAAGATTCATGCTTTTTACCGTCTTCGTTAGGTACTGCGCTTCGGCGCTGCGCCATTGCTGGCGCCGCACCACCTGTGACCGTCAACCCCGGGTTTTCCCGTGTAGTTCGGTCCGGCGAACGTTCCGCGGTGAGTCATGCACGCAAGACTCACGACGGGCAGCCCGCCGTGGTTTCTTATAATTAACGCTTCTTACGGTTGGCTACGTGAATGGCGCCGCCATTCACTGCCAGCGCTGCTTCATGCAGCGCTTCGGACAGGGTTGGATGGCTGAAGACCATCATGCCCAGATCCTCGGCACTGGTGCCGAATTCCATTGCGATTGCGCCCTGCTGTACCAGTTCGGCAGCCGATGGGCCAATCACGTGCACACCCAGTACGCGGTCGGTCTTGGCATCGGCGATGACCTTGACGAAACCACCGGTGTCGTTGGCTGCCATCGCCCGGCCGCTGGCGGCGAACGGGAAGGTGCCTACGTTAACCTCAACACCCTCGGCCTTCAAGGCTTGTTCGGTCTTGCCGACCCACGCGATTTCCGGGTGGGTGTAGATAACCGACGGGATCAGGTCGTAGTTCATCTGGGCTTTGTGGCCCTTGATGCGCTCGACGACCATGATGCCCTCTTCCGAGGCCTTGTGTGCCAGCATCATGCCGCGTACCACGTCACCGATGGCGAACACGCCCGGAACGCTGGTGGCGCAGTGATCGTCGACGAAGATGTAGCCACGCTCGTCGATGGTCACGCCGCTGTCGGAGGCCAGCAGGTCAGTGGTCACCGGGCGACGGCCGACCGCGACGATCAGCTTGTCGAAGGTGATCTTCTGCTCGCCTTCGGCGTTGGTGTAGGTGACTTCGACTTCGTTGCCGTTGACTTTCGAACCGGTGACGCGAGCGCCCAGTTTGATGTCCAGGCCTTGCTTGGTCAGCGTCTTCTGAGCTTCTTTCGACACGGCGGTGTCGGCAGCCATCAGGAAGGTGTCCAGGGCTTCCAGGACGGTGACTTCAGCACCCAGGCGAGCCCATACCGAACCCAGTTCCAGGCCGATCACGCCAGCACCGATCACGCCCAGGCGTTTAGGTACGGTCTGGAATTCCAGGGCGCCGGTGGAGTCGACGATGACGTTCTGGTCGACCGGAGCCGGCGGAATGTCGATCGGACGCGAGCCGGAGGCCAGGATCACGTTTTCGGCTTCGATGATTTCGGTGGTGCCATCAGCCTTGGTGACTTCGACTTTCTTGCCAGCCAGCAGTTTGCCGTGGCCCTGGATCGAGGTAACGCCGTTGGCCTTGAACAGGGTGGCAACGCCACCGGTCAGGTTCTTGACGATGCCAGCCTTGCGGCCAACCATCGCGGCGACGTCCATCTTCACTTCGCCAGTGGAGATACCGTGGACGTTGAAGCTCTCTTTGGCTTCCTTGTACTTCCAGGAGCTGTCCAGCAGCGCCTTGGACGGGATGCACCCTACGTTCAGGCAGGTGCCGCCCAGGGCCAGCTTGCCCTCGGCGTCGGTGTATTTCTCGATACAGGCAGTCTTCAGACCAAGTTGGGCAGCCTTGATGGCAGCCACATAGCCGCCAGGACCTGCACCAATCACCACTACGTCGAATTTCTGGGTCATAAAAGATTCCTTTTTAGCTTCAAGCGGCAAGCTGCAAGCCGCAAGACCAGCAGGCTTCGGCTTGAAGCTTGCGGCTTGCAGCTTACAGCTGCGCGATTAGATGTCCAGCAGCAGGCGAGACGGATCTTCCAGCAGGTTCTTGATGGTGACCAGGAAGGTTACCGCTTCCTTGCCGTCGATCAGGCGGTGATCGTACGACAGCGCCAGGTACATCATCGGGCGGATAACCACTTGGCCGTTGATGGCCATCGGGCGCTGGATGATGTTGTGCATGCCGAGAATGGCGGCCTGCGGCGGGTTGACGATCGGGGTCGACATCATCGAACCGAAAGTACCGCCGTTGGTGATGGTGAAGGTACCGCCGGTCATTTCTTCGATCGACAGTTTGCCGTCACGGGCTTTCTTGCCGAAGGTGGCGATGCCGTTCTCGATTTCAGCCAGGCTCATCGACTCGGCGTTACGCAGTACCGGTACCACCAGGCCACGGTCGCTGGAGACGGCAACGCCGACGTCGGCGAAGCCGTGGTAGACGATGTCGTTGCCGTCGATCGAGGCGTTGACAGCCGGGAAGCGCTTCAGCGCTTCGGTGGCGGCCTTGACGAAGAACGACATGAAGCCCAGGCGCACGCCGTTGTGGGTCTTCTCGAACAGGTCCTTGTACTTCGAACGCAGGGCCATGACTTCGGTCATGTCGACTTCGTTGAAGGTAGTCAGCATCGCCATGTTGGATTGGGCTTCGACCAGGCGCTCGGCGATCTTGGCACGCAGGCGGGTCATCGGCACGCGCTTCTCGGTACGGTCGCCAGCGGCGGCCACAACCGGGGCAGCAGCGGCAGCGGCAGGCTTGGCAGCCGGCGCAGCGGCAGGTGCCGACTTCTTGTTGGCGACTGCAGCCACCACGTCTTCCTTGGTGACGCGACCGCCTTTGCCAGTGCCGGCAACGGTAGCCAGGTCGATGCCGTTTTCTTCAGCCAGCTTGCGCGCGGCTGGCGCGGCGACCGGGTCGTCTTCGCCAGCGTCGGCAGCGGCAGCAGCCGGGGCAGCAGCGGCCGGAGCGGCAGCTGGAGCGGCGGCGGCAGCGCCGCCTTCGACGATCGAACCCAGGACTTCGTCGGACAGGACGGTATCGCCCTCGCCCTTGACGATGTCGCCCATCACGCCGTCAGCGGTGGCCAGTACTTCCAGGACCACCTTGTCGGTTTCGATGTCGACGATCAGCTCGTCACGCTTGACGGCTTCGCCCGGCTTCTTGTGCCAGGTGGCAACGGTGCCGTCGGCAACCGATTCCGGGAAGGTTGGGGCTTTGATCTCGATAGCCATTATCTGTGTTTCCTTAAATTCGGTTTCAGGTGCGCGAAGGCGTTAGACAGTGAAGGCGTCTTGCAGCAGTTTTTCCTGCTGTTCGGCGTGCTTCGAAGCGTAACCACAGGCTGGTGCGGCAGAAGCGTCGCGGCCGGCGTATTCCAGGACCAGCGCCTTGTTGTGGCGGCCCAGGATACGGCGCATGTGGTGCTGACTGCTGTACCAGGCGCCCTGGTTCATCGGTTCTTCCTGACACCAGACGGCATGCTTGAGGTTGGTGTACGGCGCCAGGATGTCGACCAAGTCGTCTTCCGGGAACGGGTACAGCTGCTCGATACGCACGATGGCGATGTCTTCGCGTCCTTCGGCACGGCGTTTTTCCAGCAGGTCGTAGTACACCTTGCCGCCGCACAGTACCAGGCGCTCGACCTTGGCCGGATCCAGGGTGTCGATTTCCGGGATCACGGTCTGGAACGAGCCTTCTGCCAGGTCTTCCAAGGTCGAGATGGCCAGCTTGTGGCGCAGCAGCGACTTCGGCGTCAGGACGATCAGCGGCTTGCGCAGCGGACGGATGACCTGGCGACGCAGCAGGTGGTAGATCTGTGCTGGCGTGGTTGGTACGCAGACCTGGATGTTGTGCTCGGCGCACAGCTGCAGGTAACGCTCCAGGCGCGCGGAGGAGTGCTCCGGGCCCTGCCCTTCATAACCGTGAGGCAGCAGCATGGTCAGACCGCACAGGCGGCCCCACTTGTGCTCACCGCTGGTGATGAACTGGTCGATCACCACTTGCGCACCGTTGGCGAAGTCGCCGAACTGGGCTTCCCAGATCACCAGCGCGTTCGGCGTGGTGGTCGAGTAACCGTATTCGAAGGCCAGTACCGCTTCTTCCGACAGGAAGGAGTCGTACAGGTCGAAGCGCGGCTGGCCCGGGAACAGGTTCTGCAGCGGTACGTAGGTGCTGGCGTCCTTCTGGTTGTGCAAGACCGCGTGGCGGTGCGAGAAGGTGCCACGGCCGATGTCCTGGCCGGTCATGCGGATCGGGTGACCTTCGAACTGCAGCGTGGCGTAAGCCATGGTCTCTGCATAACCCCAGTTGATCGGCAAGCCACCGGCCTGCATCTTCTGGCGATCTTCGTAGATCTTCGAAACCTGGCGCTGAACCACGAAACCTTCCGGCAGCTCCAGCAGCTTGGCCGACAGGTCCTGCAGGGTCTTGAGGTCGAAGCGGGTGTCGTGACGCGCGGTCCAGGCGTGGCCCAGGTAGGGACGCCAGTCGACGAACAGCTCGCGGTTCGGCTCCTTGACCAGGCTCTTGACCACGTGCAGGCCGTTGTCCAGGGCGTTGCGGTACTCGTCGATCTTGGCCTGAGCGCGCTCGGCGTCGATGCGACCAGCCTGGATCAGCGCTTCGGCATACAGCTCACGGGTGGTGCGCTGCTTGCTGATCTGCTGATACATCAGCGGCTGGGTACCGTTGGGCTCGTCGGCCTCGTTGTGGCCGCGGCGGCGGTAGCAGACCAGGTCGATGACCACGTCACGCTTGAACTGCATGCGGTAATCGATGGCCAGCTGGGTCACGAACAGCACGGCTTCCGGATCATCACCGTTAACGTGCAGGATCGGCGCCTGGATCATCTTGGCAACGTCGGTGGCGTACTCGGTGGAACGCGCGTCCAGCGGGTTGCTGATGGTGAAACCAACCTGGTTGTTGATCACGATGTGCACGGTACCGCCGGTCTTGAAACCGCGGGTCTGCGACATCTGGAAGGTTTCCATGACCACGCCCTGGCCGGCGAAGGCCGCGTCGCCGTGGATCGAGATCGGCAGCACCTTGTCGCCGACGGTGTCGTTGCGACGGTCCTGACGGGCGCGCACCGAACCTTCAACCACTGGCGAGACGATTTCCAGGTGGGACGGGTTGAACGCCATGGCCAGGTGAACTTCGCCACCGGTGGTCATCACGTTCGAGGAGAAGCCCTGGTGGTATTTAACGTCACCGGAGCCCAGCTCGTTCATCTTCTTGCCTTCGAACTCGTCGAACAGCTCGCGCGGGTTCTTGCCGAAGGTGTTGACCAGCACGTTCAGACGGCCGCGGTGGGCCATGCCGATCACGACTTCCTTGGTGCCGTAGGAGCCGGAGCGCTGGATCATTTCGTCCAGCATCGGAATCAGGCTTTCGCCGCCTTCCAGGCCGAAACGCTTGGTGCCCGGGTACTTGGTGCCCAGGTACTTCTCGAGGCCCTCACCGGCCGTCACGCGCTCGAGCAGGTGAGCCTGCACGTCGGCGGAGAATTCCGGACGACCGCGCACGCTTTCGAGGCGCTGCTGGAACCAGCTGCGCTGCTCGGAATCGACGATGTGGGTGAACTCGGCGCCAATGGTGCGACAATATGTCTTCTGGAGCGCTTCGACGATCTCGCGTAGGCTCGCTTCCTCTTTGCCGATGAACAGGTCGCCGGCACGGAAGGTCGTATCAAGATCGGCATTGGTCAAGCCGTAGTGATTGATCGACAGGTCTACGGGCGCAGGGCGCTGCCACAACCCCAACGGGTCGAGCTTGGCAGCCTGATGGCCGCGCATACGATAGGCCTGGATCAGTCGCAGAACTTCAACCTGCTTCTTCTCGTGTTCACTGCTCACGCTCCCGGCGGACACCGGTTGGGCGCGGCGCTGGTTCTTTGCCAGCAGTACGAAATGGTCGCGGATTGTCGAGTGCGATACATCAGTAGCGGTGCTGCCATCAGCAGGCAACTTCTGGAAGTAAGTGCGCCACTCTTCTGGCACAGCGTTAGGGTCGTGCAGGTAGAGCTCGTAGAGCTCTTCCACATATGCAGCGTTACCACCTGAAAGGTGGGCGCTTTCCCACATGCGCTGCATCACGCTTTCTTGCATGCTTGGTCACCCTCGATTAGGGGACTGATCGGCGAGAGCCACAGCAAACCTGGAAAAGTCCGAACACAGCGACTGAACCACGCCACTTGGATCTTGCTGATTTTCCGGGTACCAGCCCGGAAAGCCCCTGCTGGTCTCATATCTTCATAGGTATCGAGCGCGGGCTTTGTGGGCCCTTGCTCAGGTTTTACCTCAGTGCGGGCTCACCACCCGCACCTCGGCTTACTGCAGTTACAACGCTTTGAATCAGGTGCCGCTTTGCAGCAGCATGTTACGTACGTGGCCGATTGCCTTGGTCGGGTTCAGACCCTTCGGGCAAACGTTGACGCAGTTCATGATCCCACGGCAGCGGAACACGCTGAACGGGTCATCCAGGGACGCCAGGCGCTCCTGGGTCTTGGTGTCACGGCTGTCGGCCAGGAAGCGATAGGCCTGCAGCAGGGCCGCGGGGCCCAGGAACTTGTCTGGGTTCCACCAGAACGATGGGCAGGAAGTCGAGCAGCAAGCGCACAGGATGCACTCGTACAGACCGTCCAGCTTGTCACGCTCTTCCGGCGACTGCAGACGCTCGATGGCCGGGGCCGGCGTGTCGTTCTGCAGGAATGGCTTCACCTTCTCGTACTGCTTGTAGAAGATGCTCATGTCAACGACCAGGTCACGAATGACCGGCAGGCCCGGCAGCGGGCGCAGCACCAGCTTGTTGCCCTTGACCACGCCCGACAGCGGGGTGATGCAGGCCAGGCCGTTCTTGCCGTTCATGTTCATGCCGTCGGAACCGCACACGCCTTCACGGCAGGAGCGACGGTACGAGAAACCCTCGTCCTTTTCCTTGATCAGCGCCAGCACATCCAGAACCATCAGGTCCTTGCCGCCGGTGTCGACGTCGAACGACTCCATCTTGGGCGCCGCGTCGGTGTCGGGGTTGTAGCGATAAACTTCGACTTTCAACATAGCAGCCACCCTTAGTAAGTCCGGATTTTTGGTTCGAAGGCTGGAACAGTCTTCGGCGCAAAGTTGACGCCGCGCTTGGCAACGCGCTTGACACCCGGGTAGTACAGGGTGTGGCACAGCCAGTTTTCGTCGTCACGGTCTTCGAAGTCTTCACGGGCGTGGGCGCCGCGGGACTCTTTACGGGCTTCGGCTGCAATGGCGGTAGCTTCGGCAACTTCCAGCAGGTTCTGCAGCTCCAGCGCTTCGATACGCGCGGTGTTGAAGGCCTGGGACTTGTCGTTGATCTTGACGTTGGCGATACGCTCGCGCAGACCAGCCAGTTGCTCGATACCTTTGAGCATGTATTCGCCGGTACGGAATACACCGAAGTAGTTCTGCATGCAGCTCTGCAGCTCGCGCTTGAGGCTGGCAACGTCTTCGCCAGTGGAGCGCTCGTTGAGCTTGTTCAGGCGGTTCAGGGCAACATCGATGTCGGTGTCGCTGGCGTCGAGGTGCTCGATGCCGTCGCTCAGCGCCTTCTCCAGGTGCAGGCCGGCCGCACGACCGAACACCACCAGGTCGAGCAGCGAGTTGCCGCCCAGGCGGTTGGCACCGTGAACCGATACGCACGCCACTTCACCTACGGCGAACAGGCCAGGGATGATGTGATCCTTGCCTTCTTCGTCCATGGTGATGGCCTGGCCATGAATGTTGGTAGCAACGCCACCCATCATGTAGTGGCAGGTCGGAACGACCGGCACCGGCGCGACGACAGGGTCGACGTGGGCGAAGGTCTTGGACAGCTCGCAGATGCCTGGCAGGCGGCTGTGCAGCACTTCCTCACCCAGGTGGTCCAGCTTCAGCAGTACGTGGTCCTTGTTCGGGCCCACGCCGTTGCCGGCGATGATCTCTTTGACCATGGAACGGGCAACCACGTCGCGGCCGGCCAGGTCTTTCGCGTTCGGCGCGTAACGCTCCATGAAGCGCTCGCCGTGGGCGTTGATCAGGTAGCCACCCTCACCGCGGCAACCCTCGGTGACCAGTACACCGGCGCCGGCGATGCCGGTCGGGTGGAACTGCCACATTTCGATGTCCTGCACCGGTACACCGGCACGCAGGGCCATGCCGATACCGTCGCCGGTATTGATCAGGGCGTTGGTAGTGGAGGCATAGATACGGCCCGCACCGCCAGTCGCCAGAACGGTGGCCTTGGACTTGATGTACATGGTTTCGCCGGTTTCGATGCAGATCGCGATCACACCGACGAAGGCGCCTTCCTGGTTTTTTACCAGGTCAACGGCGTAGTACTCGTTGAGGAAGGTGGTACCGGCTTTCAGGTTGCCCTGGTACAGGGTGTGCAGCAGCGCGTGACCGGTACGGTCGGATGCTGCGCAGGTACGAGCAGCCTGGCCGCCCTTGCCGAAGTCCTTGGACTGGCCACCGAACGGACGCTGGTAGATGCGGCCGGTTTCGGTACGCGAGAACGGCAGGCCCATGTGGTCCAGTTCGAAGACCGCAGCCGGGCCTTCCTGACACATGTATTCGATAGCGTCCTGGTCACCGATGTAGTCGGAACCCTTGACGGTATCGTACATGTGCCAGCGCCAGTCATCGTTCGGGTCGGCCGAAGCGATGGCGCAGGTGATGCCGCCCTGGGCGGATACAGTGTGCGAACGGGTCGGGAAGACCTTGGTGACTACGGCAGTCTTGTGACCGCCCTGAGCCAGCTGCAGCGCTGCGCGCATGCCGGCACCGCCGCCACCAATGATGATGGCGTCGAAGGAAATAGTAGGAATGCTAGCCATGGATCAGATACCCCAGAGAATCTGCACACCCCAGACGAAGTAAGCGAACATCGCAACGCCGCATACCGCCTGGAACAGGAAACGAATCGCAGTTGCCGACTTGCCGAACGACATAGGCGTCAGGTAGTCGGTCGCAATGGTCCACATGCCGACCCAGGCGTGAGCGCCCAGGGCAACGAGGGCCAGCAGACTGAAGATCCGCATCGCGTTGTTGGAGAACAGACCATGCCACTGGGTGTAGTCGATGCCTGGGTGGCAGACCACGTAGCCGATCAGGAAAATGAAGTAAGCCGCGAGAACGACCGCCGATACGCGCTGCGCCATCCAGTCATAGAGGCCCGAACGCGACAGGTTCGTGACATTGGTTACCATACCCAAACTCCCACCAGAACGATCAGCACCACGGAGATGACGATCACGATTTTCGAGCCCAGCTTGCCGCCTTCCAGCGTCTCACCGATGCCCATGTCCATGATCAGGTGGCGTACACCTGCCACGAGGTGATAAAGCAGGGCGGACAACAGGCCCCAGGTCACGAACTTGGCCAGCGGGCTGGTCAGACACGCCTTCACCTCACCGAAGCCTTCCTCGGAACCCAGCGATTTGCCCAGTGCATAAAGCATGATGGCAAGGCCGAGGAACAGGATGACGCCGGAGATACGGTGAAGAATGGACGTGTACGCAGTGACAGGAAGCTTGATGGTCCTTAGGTCTAGGTTTACAGGTCGTTGGCTTTTCACGGCTTTTTTCACACTGAAGAGCCCCTAGCGAATCAGGGCAAAGTTGTTGGTAAGTGTACTGGTCAGGTACCCACCACCCAGGGAACGGCGACACCCAGCAGTTCGGGCTTGCAAGCCCCTGGGAGTCGGGTGCCGAGTATAGACAGTTAGGCTGCTTATGACAACGTGACGGGGTAGCCCAAATAGCGCATTGCCTTTAGCGAACAAAAGGCGTAAATGGGCGAGAATTTCGTGAAAAATCAGGCCTCAGAGCCGGTTTCAACCAGCCTTTAGGCAAATTGACATTCAAATTTACTTCTCTATAGTGGTGCGGGCCCTGCGTGGGGGGTCTGTCTGATGATTTCAAGCATTAATAGGAGGCCACATGGCTGACAAAAAAGCGCAGTTGGTCATCGAGGGCGCTGCCCCCGTCGAGCTGCCCATTTTAACCGGCACCGTTGGTCCTGATGTAATCGACGTCCGCGGGTTGGGGGCCACAGGTCACTTCACCTTCGACCCAGGTTTCATGGCGACCGCCTCGTGCGAGTCGAAGATCACCTACATCGATGGCGACCAGGGCGTGCTGCTGCACCGCGGCTACCCGATCGAACAGCTCGCCGAACAATCGGACTACCTGGAAACCTGCTACCTGCTGCTCAACGGCGAACTGCCGAATGCCGAGCAGAAGGCCCAGTTCGTCAGCACCGTCAAGAACCACACCATGGTTCACGAGCAGCTGAAGTCCTTCTTCAACGGTTTCCGCCGCGACGCTCACCCGATGGCGGTGATGTGCGGTGTGGTTGGCGCCCTCTCGGCGTTCTATCACGACTCCCTGGACATCAATAACCCGCAACACCGCGAAATTTCCGCGGTGCGCCTGGTCGCCAAGATGCCGACCCTGGCCGCGATGGTTTACAAGTACTCCATGGGCCAACCGATGATGTACCCGCGCAACGACCTGTCGTACGCGGAAAACTTCCTGCACATGATGTTCAATACCCCGTGCGAGATCAAACCGATCAGCCCGGTGCTGGCCAAGGCAATGGACAAGATCTTCATCCTCCATGCCGACCACGAACAGAACGCCTCCACTTCCACCGTGCGCCTGGCCGGCTCTTCGGGTGCCAACCCGTTCGCCTGTATTGCCGCCGGTATCGCCGCACTGTGGGGCCCTGCCCACGGCGGCGCGAACGAAGCCGTACTGACCATGCTCGATGAAATTGGCGATGTTTCGAACATCGACAAGTACATCGCCAAGGCCAAGGACAAGAACGACCCGTTCAAGCTGATGGGCTTCGGTCACCGCGTTTACAAGAACCGTGACCCACGCGCCACCGTGATGAAGAAGACCTGCGACGAAGTCCTGGGTGAGCTCGGCATCAAGAACGACCCGCAGCTGGAACTGGCCATGCGCCTGGAAGAGATCGCCCTGACCGATCCGTACTTCATCGAGCGCTCGCTGTACCCGAACGTCGACTTCTACTCGGGCATCATCCTGAAGGCGATCGGCATTCCGACCAGCATGTTCACCGTGATCTTCGCCCTGGCACGTACCGTGGGCTGGATCTCGCACTGGAAAGAAATGCTCTCCAGCCCGTACAAGATTGGCCGCCCGCGCCAGCTGTACACCGGCGAGCTGCAGCGCGACATCGTCGAACTGAAAGACCGCAACTAAGCTCCCTGAGCCGACCGCAAAAAGGCTGCCCTTGGGCAGCCTTTTTTATTGCCATCCTGCTGAACCGCTTATGCAGGCACGCGCATTACGGCGCTCCGAGCCTCAGTTTTTCTCGGCCCGCTCGCGCAGCCCTTTCAAGGTATTGAACGGCGCCTCCACGACAAACTTGTTGGCAACCATCGCCGGCACACTGCCACCCGGCTCGGTGTGCACCTGGTAAGTGACCTCTGTACTGTCGCCCTTGGGCACCAGCTTCCAGAAGCCTTCGACTTTCGCCACCCGCACGAACCCCTTCTCTTCGGGGACATACGTCGGCTCTTCTTTCAGGTTGCGGGTCAGGCTGCCATCAGCGGCCTTGACCGTGGTGACATGCAGCACCGAGTCCCGCGGGGTCACCGGCCACGGCGTATTGAACTGGGTGTAGGTCCAGCTCTGGTCACCTTCGTGCTTGAGCAGCTTCTGCGATTTGCACTCGTGAATCCAGGAACAGGCCCCAGCCACATCCTCTTGCAGCGCCTCGACCTTGGCCAGCGGCGCCTTGATCAGGGTGACACCGCGATAGGCCTTGTACTTGGAGCCCGGCACTTCGCTGAGGGAGACCTTGATCCCCTCCTCGTCCTTGGCCACCTGCCAGCTTTCCGCCCAGGCGGCAGGCGCCAGCAGGACACCCATGCCACACAGCAGTGCAATACGCTTGAACGATCTCATCATCTTTATCCTTGTTGTCGAAGATCCAGCCTGTCACGCCGCCGTCATCTGCTCCCACCAGCCGAGAATCCTGATTGCCTCGTCGCGATCGTTGCCGCACACCTCGATATCCGCCTTGAACCCCCCACACACCGCAGGCCGCTCGGGCTTGCCGAACAGGTCGCAGAGGTTCTCGACGGTAAGGTGCAGGCAGCGCTCGCCAGCCGGCTTGCCGTGGGGCATGCGCGGCATCGCAGAGCTGATGGACGGGGCGATGCAGCAGGCACCGCAGCCCTCACGGCAATTCATGACAACAAGACTCCCTGAAACAAAACGGGACGAACGTCCCTGGATAGTAACCGCTCAAACATACGTTTGAAATTGCTGGCCTGATGAAATCGGCCGTGACTCAACAGTCAGTTACCGCTGGCTACTGACGGAACTCGAAGTCGATGGCCGCGCCTTCCACATCACGGCGGCTATCGTTGCGCATCTGCAACTGCATTTCGTTGCTGATCAACCGGCCGTTGAGCTGGAACGGGCTGTCGTCGCTTTGTGGCTTTTCGGTGAACATGGCGGGCAGCAAAGGTTTGCGGCGGTTGGCAGAGTTGCCGACGCTGGGTTCGAGGTCATCGACCATATCAGCCGGCAGGCTCAGGTCGAGTTTGGCTTTCGGCAGCGGCTTGGCCACCGCCTTGCTGACCGGCTTGCGTGCCACCTTGGCTTTCGGCTTGGGTTTGGATTTGGCTGGCTGCCTGGTCGCAGGCTTTGCAGCCGCCTTGCCCTGTTGCGCTTGAACCGCAGGCTGCGCCGCCTGGGATACGCCAGGAAGCGCAACAAACGGCACAAGGCAGACGATCAAGGCAATACAACGCAACAGTTTCATGGACACCGGCTAGCAAGGCAGGAAATGTGCGTATGCTCTCCGTTCCGCCCGCGCCTGGCAAGCCTTACAAAAGTGAGGGTTGCGACTCCCTGCACAATTGCTGTGCCAGCAGCCCGAGCGTCATCACCGCCCGCTCGGCTTCCTTGTTCCACGGGATGCCACAGTTCAGCCGGATGCAGTGATTGAACTGCTCGGTATTACTGAAGATCAGCCCCGGCGCGATGCTGATACCCTGCTCCAGCGCGCGCACGTGCAAGTCCTGCGTATTGACCCTTCCCGGCAGGCTCACCCAAAGGATGAACCCACCCGTGGGCCGGGTCATCTGCGTGCCTTCCGGGAAGTGCTGCTGCACCGCCAGCTGGTAAGCGCTGAGGTTCTTGCGATACTCCTGACGGATAAACCGCAGGTGGCGATCGTAGCCGCCGTTTTCCAGGTAAGCCGCCACCCCCATTTGCGTGACGCTGCACGCGGAATGCGTGGTGAAGGTCTGCAACCGCTGGATCTCGTCCTGGTAGCGCCCCGCCACCATCCAGCCAACCCTCACACCGGGCGACAGCGTCTTGGAAAAACTCGAACAGTAGATGACCCGGTCCAGCCGGTCGAATGCTTTGAGCGCCTTGGTCTTGCCCTGCTCGAACATCAGTTCGCCATAAATGTCGTCTTCAACGATCTGTATGTCGAAGTCCGACGCCAGGCGCAGCAACTGCTTCTGCCGCTCTTCGGGGATGGTGCCACCCAGTGGGTTGCTCAGGCGCGAGGTCAGCACCAGGGCCTTGATCGACCACTGGTTGGCTGCAAGCTGCAGGGCCTCCAGGCTAATGCCGGTAGACGGGTCACTGGGAATCTCGATGACCTTCAGGCCGAGCAGGTCGGCCAACTGCAGCAGGCCGTAATAGGTGGGTGACTCGGCGGCGATCAGATCACCCGGGCGGGTCAGCACGCGCAGCGACATCTGCAGCGCGTCGACACAGCCATGGGTGACGATCACCTCGCGCGGGTCAACCAGTACGCCGGCATCGCGCATGCGTATGGCGATCTGCCGGCGCAGTGGCTCGAAACCTGGGCTGAACATGTAGCTGAACGCACGCGGGCTGTGAAACCGGGTGACCTTGGCGATCTGCTGATGCAGGGCGCGCACCGGCAAGTAATCGACATGGGGCACGGCGGCCCCGAAGGGGAATACGCCATCCCGACGCGCCTCGGTCAATACCTGCTGGATGATACTGGCCCGGGTCACCAGGCCGGGGCGCTCGACCCTGGCGATGTCGGGTGTCTGCGCGGTCAGCGCCGGCGTTTGGTGCACGTAGTAGCCCGACTGCGGCCGGGCGCGGATCAGCCCCTGATCCTCGAGATTGGCATAGGCCTGCAGCACCGTGGCATGGCTGACATTGAGCTGAGCGCTCATCTTGCGCACGGACGGTACCCGCTCCCCTGGCTGGTAGACACCACGACGGATGTCATCGGCCAGTTGCTGGGCGATACGCTGGTACAACAGCAGGTTGGTCATGGCGATATCTCGACGCGCGGACGGGCTCGTTGTTCTTGTGCGACTCACTGACGACAGAGAATACCGTAACAGTTGCGAAGTGTACTGGGACAGATTGCAGAATAGTCGACAATACCGTTGCGTAACACCTGTCTAAACGATTAACACGTCACGCGCCGATAAAAAAAGGGACTGCAACGCAGCCCCTTTCTTTCAATGATCAGCGCGCTGGCGCCAGCTTGCCTTTTTCGTCAGAAAAGACGATTTCGACCCGGCGGTTCTGCGCCCTGCCCCGCTCGGAGGCATTGGCCTCGATCGGATACTGATCGCCATACCCCTCAACCTGCAGACGTTTTTCGTTGATGCCCAGATCGACCAGCATATCGGCCACCGCTTGCGCCCGATCACGCGATAGCTTGAGGTTGTCCTCCGGCGCGCCCGTGTTGTCGGCGTAACCTTCGATCCGTACCACGCGACGAGGGTTGAGCTGCAGGAACTGCACCAGCTTCAGCACGGTGCGGCTGGCCGAGTTCTTCAGGTCGGCGCGGCCGGTGTCGAACAGCACATCGCCCAGCGTCATCACCAACCCGCGGTCAGCCTGCTCCGAGGCCAACGCGGCGATTTGCGTCTCGACCCACTTGCCTTGCTGCTGCACGCTGGCCAATTTGGCCTCGCGCAGGGCCAGTTGCAGGCGCTGGCGTTCGAGGTCGAGCTTGGCCAGGCGCTCCTGATTCAGCGCCAGCTTGGCGTGCTCGCTGGCGATCTCGCTGTAGCGCTGGCTCAAGTAGGCATAGTGGCGCACGTCGGTGCCTGTACCGATGTAGCTGGACAGGCGTTCGGCGCGGGCCAGCGATTCACCGGCACGGATCACGTCACGCGGCGCGCTGCGCAGCACATCGGAATCATCCTTGACCTTCTGGAACGCCGTGGCGGCGTCATCCAGCGCGGACTCGCTGCGCTGGCTGGCGCAACCTTGCAGCCCGGCGGTCAGTGCCAGCAGGGCCAGAGCGGCCATTGGCTTGTAGCGCATCATGGCTGCACCTCCAGCTGCTTGCGCAAGCGCTTGACCCGAGCCTGCAGCGCGTCGAGTTGCTCGTCGCTCTTCTGGTTAAGCACACGGGCTTCGGCCAGCCGCGCATCCAGCTCGGCCTGCTCGGCCCGCATGCGGGCGTCGCGGTAGTCTTCGGTCAGCATATTGGTCTTGGCCCGGGCAAGCTTGTCTTCGGCCAGCTTCAGCTCCTCGACCTGGTCGGTGGCACCGACCGCCTTGGCCTGTTCCAGCGCCTGCTCGGAAATACGCATCTGCTCGTTGGGCGCCGGGTCATTGGCGCAGCCGGCCAGGCCGAGCATGGCCACGGCAAGGATCAGTGATTGGGTTCTCACGCACTCTTCCTACTGTTTGGGGGCATCCGCCTGCACGTGCAT
Organism: Pseudomonas sp. LFS044; assembly: GCF_047978245.1. Lineage (NCBI taxonomy): Bacteria > Pseudomonadati > Pseudomonadota > Gammaproteobacteria > Pseudomonadales > Pseudomonadaceae > Pseudomonas > Pseudomonas sp. LFS044. The sequence continues at coordinate 56,513 of NZ_JBFPFX010000013.1, read as the reverse complement.
CTGCGCTTTCCAGCGCTCGACATTGCGTTGCAGCACGGCTTCAGACGCACCGGAGATCGGCAATTCTGTCAGTTTTTTTGCCAGTTGCCCACGCAACCACGCGTCATTGCACGCCGAGTTGTGCGAGACGGCCAGGTACAGCCCTGGGCGATCCACCGGCAGGCCGCGCGCGATAAGGTCGTTGCTCATGCCCAGGCTCTGGGTCATGGCCATGCCCGAGTAGCGTCCGGCCAGCACATAATCGACCTGGCCCAGCACCAGTTTTTGAAACGCCTGGGTCAGGTTCTGCGCGGGCACCAGCTTCAGCTGCGCCTTGGCAAAGGCGCTGAAGGCGGGGGTCAGGCGGGCGCGCTCCGACAGCGTGCCCTGGTATTTCGCCAGGTCCGCTGGGCCGTCGAAGTCGACCTCGGCGTCATGTCGCGTCCAGACCAGGTATTCGTTGAGCTGCAAGGGCGGGTGAATGTAGTCCAGTGCAGTCAGCTGCTCCACTTGCATGGGCGTATCGAGCAGCAGGTCCATGCGCCCGCTGCGCACCTCTTCCAGCGCCTGGTCGCGCCTGCCGGCATTCAACACCTCCACCTTCACGCCCAGCTCGCCGGCCACCTGGCGCAACAGGTCGACGTTGGCGCCGATGAGGTGTTCAGGGTCTTTCGGGTCTTGCCAGGAATAAGGCGGGGCATCCGGGCTGCCGGTAGCCACCAGGCGCTCACATTTGCCTGCCGCCATTGCCAGCGGCGACAGCATCGCCACCGTGCATGCCAGCACCTTGCCTGCTTCGCGAAACGCCATCCCTTACTCCTTGCCCGCATAAAAAAAGCCCGGCCCTCGTTACAAGGGCCGGGCTTCTTTATAAGTGAAGCAGGCGGATCAGACCAGCTTTTCCAGCTCTGGAACCGCTTCGAACAGGTCAGCGACCAGGCCGTAGTCGGCCACCTGGAAGATCGGCGCTTCTTCATCCTTGTTGATCGCAACGATCACCTTGGAGTCTTTCATGCCGGCCAGGTGCTGGATCGCGCCGGAGATACCGACGGCGATGTACAGCTGCGGCGCAACGATCTTGCCGGTCTGGCCGACCTGCATGTCGTTGGGCACAAAGCCTGCGTCGACCGCAGCGCGCGAGGCACCCACGGCGGCGCCGAGCTTGTCGGCCAGGCTGTACAGGTGCTTGAAGTTGTCACCGTTGCCCATGCCGCGGCCGCCGGAAACGACGATTTTGGCAGCGGTCAGCTCTGGGCGGTCGGACTTGGCCAGTTCTTCACCGACGAAGGTGGAGATACCGGCGTTGTGCGCAGCGCCAACGGCCTCGACAGCGGCCGAGCCACCTTCGGCGGCCACGGCGTCGAAGCCAGTGGTACGCACGGTGATGACCTTGACCGCAGCGCTCGATTGCACGGTGGCAATGGCGTTACCGGCATAGATCGGGCGCTTGAACGTGTCGGCGGATTCGACCGAGATGATCTCGGAGATCTGGTCGACGTCCAGCAGCGCGGCAACGCGTGGCAGGATGTTCTTGCCGTTGGTGGTGGCCGGGGCCAGCACGTGGCTGTAACCGTTGGCACCGCCTTGTTCAACAAGAGCAACGATCAGCGGCGCGACGTTTTCCGGCAGGACGTGGGCGTAGGCGGCGTTATCAGCCACCAGCACCTTGGCAACGCCAGCGATCTTGGCAGCGGATTCGGCAACGCCACCGACGTTCTGGCCTGCGACCAGCACGTGCACATCACCACCGATCTTGGCGGCTGCGGCGACAGTGTTCAGGGTGGACGGGGCTACGGCACCGTTCTCGTATTCAGCGACAACCAGGATAGTCATTTAGATTACCTTCGCTTCGTTCTTCAGCTTCTCGACCAGTTCGGCCACCGACTTGACCTTGATACCCGCGCTGCGTGCAGCCGGCGCTTCGACTTTCAGGGTCTTGTTGGTGGAGGCGAGGGAAACGCCCAGATCGTCAGGCTTGACGGTCTCCAGCGGCTTCTTCTTGGCCTTCATGATGTTCGGCAGCGACGCGTAGCGCGGCTCGTTCAGGCGCAGGTCGGTGGTGACGATCGCTGGCAGGTTCAGCGATACGGTCTGCAGGCCGCCATCGATTTCACGGGTGACGTTCAGCTTGTCGCCAGCCACCTCGACCTTGGAGGCGAAGGTGCCCTGGGCGTAGCCGGTCAGCGCGGCCAGCATCTGGCCGGTCTGGTTGTTGTCACTGTCGATGGCCTGTTTGCCGAGAATGACCAGCTGCGGCTGCTCTTTGTCGACAACGGCTTTCAGCGCCTTGGCCACGGCCAGCGAATTCAGCTCATCGGCGGCTTCGACCAGGATGGCACGATCGGCACCCAGTGCCAGCGCAGTACGCAGCTGCTCCTGGGCAGTGGTCGGGCCGACGGAGACGACGACGATCTCGCTCGCCACGCCCTTCTCTTTCAGGCGTACGGCTTCTTCCACGGCGATTTCGCAGAAGGGGTTCATGGACATCTTGACGTTAGCAAGGTCGACGCCGGAGTTGTCCGCCTTGACGCGAACCTTGACGTTGTAGTCGACCACTCGTTTGACAGCTACAAGAACCTTCATGGATTCCTCGTTACTCTCCGGTGAATAGATAGTCGCCTGGGGCTATGCCCGGCGATGCGCGTGGGTACAAGGGCACCTCTAAAAACGTGCCGGGGGGCGCAAACTTCAGCGTGACCAATCAGTCTTGTTCAGACCATTGCGGCAAATAGCTGCGGGTCATTTTCTGTGGTGGCGTGTAAACTCCACTACAAACCGTGATCTGGCCCGAAAGCCCTGCTCCACACCTGGTTTTTAGAGGTGTACCTGCGCCCGGCGATAAGCCTACGGCGAACGTAAAACCGCTCGTATCTTGACCGCAACACCCAATCCGGTCAATACGGCAAATCGGTCACCCTCCAGCCGCGTTCCTGTGATTTTACTGGCCTGCGGCAAATTCAAACAAACGTTTGTATTGGACCCGCCAAGTGGTGTAGATATAATGCGCGGCCAAGACAAAACGGTGTAGTCCATCCTCTGCGCTGCTACAGCTCCGCTCCCGTGAAGCGCGGTGCGCATGATCACCCCACACCCATAAGACAAAGCAACAGCACCAGCCTTGATGAGTAGGAGAGAACCAGTGGAACGCGAATACATGGAATTCGACGTGGTCATCGTCGGCGCTGGCCCGGCAGGCCTGTCAGCCGCCTGCCGCCTGAAGCAGAAGGCCGCCGAAGCCGGTAGCGAAATCAGCGTCTGCGTGGTCGAGAAAGGCTCCGAAGTCGGCGCCCACATTCTCTCCGGCGCGGTGTTCGAGCCGCGCGCCCTGAACGAACTGTTCCCCGACTGGAAGGAACTCGGCGCGCCGCTGAACACCGAGGTCAAGCGCGACGACATCTACGTGCTCAAGGATGCCGGCAGTTCGACCAAGGTGCCTGACCTGTTCGTGCCCAAGACCATGCACAACCAGGGCAACTACATCATTTCGCTGGGCAACCTGTGCCGCTGGCTGGCCCAGCAGGCGGAAAACCTGGGCGTGGAAATCTACCCGGGCTTCGCCGCCCAGGAAGCGCTGATCGATGACAACGGCGTGGTTCGCGGCATCGTCACCGGTGACCTGGGCGTCGACCGTGAAGGCAACCCGAAGGACGGCCTGTACACCCCCGGCATGGAACTGCGCGCCAAGTACACCCTGTTCGCCGAAGGTTGCCGCGGCCACATCGGCAAGCAGCTGATCAAGCGTTTCAACCTCGACAGCGAGTCCGACGTCCAGCACTACGGCATCGGCCTGAAGGAAATCTGGGAAATCGACCCGGCCAAGCACGAGCAGGGCCTGGTGGTGCACACCGCTGGCTGGCCGCTGGACGTGGTGGCCAAGGACAACACCGGTGGCTCGTTCCTCTATCACCTGGAAAACAACCAGGTGGTGGTCGGGCTGATCGTCGACCTGTCCTACGCCAACCCGTACCTGTCGCCGTTCGATGAATTCCAGCGCCTCAAGCACCACCCGGTGATCAGCCAGTACCTCGAAGGCGGCAAGCGCATCAGCTACGGTGCCCGTGCCCTGGCCAAGGGCGGTATCAACTCGCTGCCGAAAATGGTCTTCAATGGTGGCGCACTGATCGGTTGCGACCTGGGCACCATGAACGTGGCCAAGATCAAGGGCAGCCACACCGCCATGAAGTCCGGCATGCTCGCCGCCGAAGCGGTGGCCGACGCCCTGATCGCCGGCAGCGAAGGTGGTGACCAGCTGAACAGCTACGTCAGCGCCTTCAAGGCCAGCTGGCTGTACGAAGAACTGTTCGCCAGCCGCAACTTCGGCCCTGCCATGCACAAGTTCGGCCCGCTGCTGGGCGCCGCGTTCAACTATGTGGACCAGAACTGGTTCGGCGGCAAGCTGCCGTTCACCCTGCACGATACCAAGCCGGACTACGCCTGCCTCAAGCTGGCCGCGGATTCGAAAAAGATCGACTACCCGAAACCGGACGGCAAGCTCAGCTTCGACAAGCTCAGCTCGGTATTCCTCTCCAGCACCAACCACGAAGAGGAACAACCCTGCCACCTGAAGCTGACCGACCCGAGTATCCCAATCGCCAGCAACCTGCCGCTGTACGACGAGCCGGCGCAGCGTTACTGCCCGGCGGGCGTGTACGAAGTGGTCACCCAGGAAGACGGCAACAAGCGCTTCCAGATCAACGCGCAGAACTGCGTGCACTGCAAGACCTGCGACATCAAGGACCCGGCCCAGAACATCACCTGGGTTACCCCTGAAGGCGCAGGTGGGCCGAATTACCCGAACATGTAAGCCCTGCCGATGCGGCAGCAAAAAGCCCCCTGACCTCGCGGTAAGGGGGCTTTTTCGTATGTGCAGTGTCAGGCAGTCCTGACTTCCTCGAACAGCTCGGGGTGACGATCCAGCAGTTTGAACAGTTTGACCAAAGCCACTGGCGGCCTGGTTTTGCCATTTTCGTAACGTGAGAAGGCATTCACCCCTCCGCCGAAAATTTCCCCAGCCTCGCGCTGGTCCAGATCGAATTTCTTGCGCACCGAGGTAATGAATCCAGGATCGACCGCCATAGCATTCACTTGACGGTTGAAAGCCGACATCAGGTTACTGACACGCATGGCCTCATCATGGCCCAGTACAGACTCGCCACAGACAGAACAATAATCGCCACTGACATCAGGGATCAGCGTCGTCTCACCCTTGTAGCAATACGGCATATCCTGGGTGTCAGGTGCGAGCTCCGCACCACCGCAAATAGGACATCTCATGATCACAGCTCCTTGAAAGACACGATGAGCACGTCGTCGATTACGGACAGCTTGAGGTAGACGCTTTCCTGCCAAATTCGACGATCGACATGGCTGGTCATGCTCTTGTGGAAATCCGTGCGCTTAAAACTCATGATGACCTCGAGCATGCATGGGTAATCCACTCCAGAAGCCTGAGCACCCTGCAATGCGGTGCTAGTCGTGCGAATGCGCCGCGCCGCAATCAATGCCCATACCCGCTCCAGCGGGCAATGAGGCGTTCTCTTTTCCATGAGAAATTAACCTTCTAGGTAAATTTGGCTAATAGGTTATCCAATAGCCTCCACCTGAAAGTCTGCCTCACCACCCGCAAACACTTAGTGGGTCATTTGTCACCACACATGATCGGCATGGGTTCCGCCGCGAACGCCAATGGCTCGCGGCGCCCGAAATACACCGCTGTCAGCAACCCGACAGTCCCCATGATCAGACAGAACCCGACACACACCCACGGGCTCCACGGCATCAGTGCAATCAACGCCAACGGCGTGGTGCTGGCCCACAGGGCATAGGCGACGTTATAGGTGAAGGAAATACCCGACACCCGGATCTCGGCCGGGAACAGCCCGACCATCACCGACGGCACCACACCCACCACACCACAAGAAAGCCCCGCCAGCGCATACGCCAGCCAGGTCAGGCCCCACTGCCCCACCAGGCTCGCATACAAGGCGCCGATGCCCAGCGGCAGCAGCAGGCTGTAAATCATCAGCGCACGCCAGGCGCCCAGGCGATCGACCAGCAGCCCGGCCAGCACGCAGCCAATGTTCAGGAAGACAATGCCGACGCTGCTCAGGGCGAAGGTATGCCCGGCGGTCATGCCGAAGCGCTGCTGCATCACCGTCGGGGTGATCACCACCAGCACCACGACTGCCGAGGTCAGCACGCAGGTCAGCAGCGCTGCCGGGATCAGCGCCCGACGGTGCCCCCCCAGCACGCGCCGCAACGGGAACTTCACCGGCTGCTGCTGACGCTCGCGCAAGGCCAGAAACACCGGTGTTTCACTCAACCAACGGCGCAACCACACGCCGATCACACCGAACACCCCGCCCAGCAGGAAGGGATAACGCCAGGCGTAATCGAGAATCTCCTGCGCGGTAAAGGCCTGCGCCAGCAATGTGGCGGTCAGCGCACCCAGCAGATAGCCGAAGGTCAAGCCGGCTTGCAGGAAGCCCAGGGCATAGCCGCGCCGCCCGTGCGGGGCATGTTCGGCAACGAAGGTCCAGGCGCTTGGCACCTCCCCCCCGACTGCGGCGCCCTGCAGAATGCGCAGCCCCAGCAGGATCAGCGGCGCCGCGTAGCCGATGTCGGCATAGGTCGGCATCACCCCGATCAGCAGGCACGGCAGGGCCATCATCAGGATGCTGAGGCTGAACACCCGCTTGCGCCCCAGGTGGTCGGCGAAGTGCGCCATGAGAATGCCGCCCAGCGGCCGCGCCAGGTAGCCGGTGACAAAAATCCCGAAGCTCTGCAGCAGGCGCAGCCACTCGGGCATTTCTGGCGGGAAGAACAGCTGGCTGAGGGTCAGGGCGAAGAATACGAAGATGATGAAATCGTAGATTTCCAGCGCGCCGCCCAGCGCCGCCAGGCCCAGGGTCCGGTGGTCGCCGCGGCTGAACCGGGGCGGGCGAGCGGTATCGATGGCAGTCATGACAAGGGTCCGCAAATCGGCAAAGGGCAGGAGGATAGCAAATACTCGCCGCCCTGCCCGCCCCCGCTATCGGCTGAACACGGTGTGGGCGAAGTTCCTGCGCGGGTAGGCCGGTGGCCCGCCGCTGGCGAGGCCGGGCGGCAAGGCCAGCTTGCCGACCACGACCGGCGCGTCGATGATCGCCATGAAGGCCTCCAGGGCCTCGTTGTCCGGCACCTGCGGCAGGCTGACGTTCACCGCCTGGCGCTCGGTCTGCGGCACGGCAGGCACCTTCAACTGGCGGGAGTGGTACAGCAGGGCATGCTGGATCTGCGTGCTGACCCGGCAAAATCGTGCCAGGTCGACACCGGCATGGCTGGCCAGCTCGATATTGCCAACCAGCAGGTTGAATGGCTGCAGCGCGCAGTGCACCAGGCGCTGCAACTCATCGAAGCACTCGACCGGAGCGATCCGGTAATAGCCCAGGCCATTGAGCAGCCTTTCCAGCTGCAAGCGCTGGGACGGGTGCTCGTCGGCAATCAGGATGCGCAGGGTCTTGTTGGTCATTGGCGGACCTGGGCAGTCAGGTAGATAGGGCACGCTCCCTGACCAAACTGCGCCGGCAACAGGCAACCACCAAGGCTGAACACTTGGAGGGGTCAAGTTAGATAGTTGTCGTGAAACATCTAGAAATCAAGTTGCCAGCACACAGAATTTTCACCGGCCTTTCACCGCTTTTTCAGGATTCCCATTGGCGCATGCGCACGCGGCAATGCTTCATGGCGTTGACGATGTGCTTTTCCACCAGGCTGCGGGAGATGCCCAGGTGATCGGCAATCTGCTGGTGTGACAGGCCGTCGAGCTTGCGTAACAGGAAGCTGTCGCGGCAGGGCTTGCTCAGTTCGTCCAGGGCCTTCTGCATCAATGCAAGGCGCTGGTCGCGTTGCAGGTCATGCTGCAACTGCTGAGTGACATCCGCCTCTTGCACATCAACTGCCTCCAACGGCGCGGCCATACGCACCTGGTGGCGGCGGTGACGGTCAACGACGAGGTTAAGCGCAATACGGTACAGAAACGCCCGCGGGTGTGCGATCTGCTCGCCGCCGGCACGCTCCAGCACCCGCAGATAGGTATCGTGGGCCACGTCCTCGGCCGCCTCGCGGCTCCCCATGCGTGCAGACAGAAACCTCACCAGTTCGCGATAGTAGTGTTCCATGAGGGTACCCAAGGCCTCCTGCCAGCGGTGAAGCGCGTCGTACTGGGGATGATATCAGCGCGCAATCTTACAAATTACAATGATTCTCAGCAACTTGAGGCACTGGCGTGGTCGCGGCTAAATCGACTGCCTTCGCCTTCGTCTATTTGTGACCTGCATGGGTGCCCGCCTTTCAGGCTGGCGCCCACGCGTGGCGCCGTCCGTTCATTCATGGAGATAGACCATGCTTCGCACTGCCGCAGCCCTGGCTGCACTGACGCTTTCAGGTGTTGTTTACGCTGACCCGCAATGCTCGGTGACCATTCACGGCACCGACCAGATGACCTACGACCTCAAGACCATCACCGTGCCTGCCAGTTGCGAGCATTTCACGGTCAACCTGAAACACCCAGGCACCCTGCCGAAAAACGTCATGGGGCATAACTGGGTGTTGACCAGGAAGGATGACCTCAAGGCCGTCGCCGACGACGGCGCCAAGGCAGGCCAAAGCAATGACTACATCCAGCCGGGGGATGCCCGGGTGATTGCACACACCAAGCTGATAGGCGGCAATGAAGAGGCATCGGTTACATTCGACACCAAGGCGTTGAAACAGGGCGATGACTACGTGTTCTTCTGCTCCTACCCCTTCCATGCCACAGTGATGAAAGGCACCCTGACCGTCAGCGACTGACCCGCAGCGAACCACCCGAAGGGCATTCTGCTACGGGTACGGGGCACGCGCTTTGCAAGCTGCGCGAGGCGCCCATCCACTTGAATCGTACCGGGCTAAATTTCGCCTCTTCACCCTCGTTTAACCGGCAGTCTCCCCAACTGGCCGGACCCCTGCATGATCCACCTTCGCCTCACCCGCCGTGCTGCAATCGTCATGCTTTGCCTCGTTCCGCTGGCTGCCACGGCGGCCTGGCATCTACTGCCCGGTGAGGCGGACCAGCGCCCCTTCGTGCGCGTAGCGCGCGGCAATATCGAGTCCAGCGTTACCGCTCTGGGCACCCTGCAACCGCGTCAGTATGTGGATGTCGGTGCCCAAGCCTCCGGGCAAATCCGCACGCTGCACGTGCAAGTGGGCGACGTGGTCAGGCAGGGCCAACTGTTGGTGGAAATCGACCCGTCTACGCAACAGGCGCAACTGGACGCCGAACGGTACGCAATCGAAACCCTGAAGGCCCAGGTCAAGGAACAGCAGGCCGAACACCTGCTCGCCAAGCAGCAACTGCAGCGCCAACAACGCATGGCCGCCGATGGCGCCACCCGCGACGAGGACGTGCAGACCGCTCAGGCCAAGGTGCTGACAACCCAGGCCCGCGTCCACATGTACCAGGCGCAAATCCTCCAGGCCCAAGCCACCCTGCGCAGTGCCCAGGCCGAACTGGGCTATACGCGCATCTATGCGCCCATGAGCGGCACCGTGGTGGCGCTCGACGCCCGTGAGGGCCAGACGCTCAACGCCCAACAGCGCACACCGCTGATCCTGCGTATTGCACGGCTATCGCCGATGACTGTATGGGCCGAGGTGTCGGAAGCCGATATCGGCCAGGTCAGGGTGGGCATGCAAGCCTACTTCACTACCCTCAGTGGCGGCGATCGGCGCTGGCCGAGCACGGTACGGCAAATTCTGCCCATCCCGCCCAAGCCGCTGGACCAGCTCAGCCAGGGCGGCGGCAGCCCGGCGGCAGCCGGTGCAAACAGCGGCACCGGCAGTGGTGCCGGGCGCGTGGTGCTGTACACCGTACTGCTGGATGTCGACAACACCGACAACACACTGATGGCCGACATGACCGCGCAGATCTTCTTCGTCGCCGGCAGCGCCCAGGGCGTCCTGACCGCGCCGGTCGCCGCGCTGCAAGGCAAGCCCGATGAACCTGGCCAGCGCACTGCCCAGGTCCTGGCCGACAACGGCCAGGTACAGCAGCGCGCCGTGCGCACCGGGCTCAGTGACCGCCTGCGGGTGCAGATCATTGACGGCTTGAAGGAAGGCGATCGGCTGCTGATCGGCCCCACTGGCAGCGGAGGCTGACCATGAGCACACCGCTGATTCAGCTGTGCGGCATCCGCAAGGCCTATGGCGGTGGCGACAGCCCCACCGTGGAGGTACTGCGTGGCATCGATCTGGCCATTCATGCCGGGGAATTCATCGCCATCATCGGCACCTCGGGGTCCGGCAAGTCGACCCTGATGAACATCCTTGGCTGCCTGGACCGGCCAAGCGCCGGCCTGTACCGTTTCGCTGGCGAAGATGTGGCCGGGTTCAACGACGATGAGTTGGCCTGGCTACGCCGTGAAGCCTTTGGTTTTGTATTCCAGGGCTACCACCTGATCCCTTCGGCTTCTGCCCAGGAAAACGTCGAGATGCCGGCCATCTACGCTGGCACCCCCGCTGCTGAACGCGCCGCCCGCGCCAAGGCCTTGCTGCAGCGCCTGGGGCTGGGCGAGCGCATTGGCAACCGCCCACGGCAGTTGTCCGGTGGCCAGCAGCAGCGCGTGTCGATTGCCCGGGCACTGATGAACGGCGGGCACATCATACTCGCCGACGAGCCCACCGGCGCGCTGGACAGCCACAGCGGCACCGAGGTCATGGCCCTGCTCGATGAGTTGGCCCGGCAAGGCCACGTGGTGATCCTGATTACCCACGACCGAGAGGTCGCCGCCCGCGCACAACGCATCATCGAGGTACGCGATGGCGAGGTGGTCAGCGACAGTGCTGCCGGCAATCCGCCCCCACCTGCCAACCCCGGCGCCCTGCAGGCCGACACGCTGCGCCAGCGCCTGGCGCACGCCCACCAGGCGCGCAGCCCATGGCTTGCCGAAACCCGCGATGCCCTGGTAGCCGCTTGGCGGATGATGTGGACCAACCGTATGCGCACCGCCTTGACGCTGCTGGGCATCATCATCGGCGTGGCGTCGGTAGTGGTAATGCTGGCGGTGGGCGAAGGCAGCAAACGCCAGGTAATGGCGCAAATCGGCGCCTTCGGCTCCAACATCATGTTCATGAACGGTGCTCCCGCCACCCCGCGTGCACCGCCAGGCAATATCCGCCTCAGCGACGTACAGGCGCTGGCTGAACTGCCCCAGGTCAAATCGATCATGGCCGCGACCACCCTGCAGGCCGAGGTGCGCCACGGCAACAGTGAAATGACCTCGACCATCGGCGGCTACAGCCCGGCTTTTCCGGCGATCCTGAACTGGCCGGTGGCCGAAGGCAGCTTTTTCGACGACAACGACATGGCGTCCGGCGCCGCCGTCGCAGTCATAGGTTCCGAGGTTCGCAAAAGACTCTTCAGCGACGGTCAGGACCCGATCGGCCGCTACATTCTGGTGGAGAACGTGCCCTTTCAGGTCATTGGCGTGCTCGCCAGCAAAGGCTCCAGCGGCGCCAACCAGCGCAACGATCTGCGCATCGCCATCCCCTACTCGGCTGCACGTATTCGCCTGTCCGGTGTCGAGCACCCCGAGTACGTGATCATCGCCGCCACCGACAGCACCCTGGTCCAGGAGGCGGAACAGGCCATCCGCAGCCTGATGACCACCCTGCATGATGGTGTGCAGGACTTCGAGATAGACAACAGCGCCGCCTTGATCCAGGCCGAGGCCCAGACGCGCAACGGCCTGTCGCTCATGCTCGGAGCCATCGCCGCCATCTCGCTGCTGGTGGGCGGCATCGGCGTGATGAACGTGATGCTGATGACGGTGCGCGAACGCACTCGCGAGATCGGCATTCGCGTGGCCACCGGGGCTCGTCAGCGCGACATAATGCGCCAGTTTCTGACTGAAGCCGTGGTGCTGTCGTTGGTCGGTGGCCTGACAGGCGTGGCCCTGGCACTGTTGATCGGCGCCGGCCTGAACCTGGCGAAGGTAGCCGTGGCCTTTTCCACCCTGGCCATGTTCGGCGCCTTCGCCTGCTCGGTCGCCACCGGTGTGATCTTCGGTTTCATGCCAGCCCGCAAGGCCGCCGGGCTCGACCCGGTTGCCGCCCTGTCCAGTGAATGACCCATGACCAAAGCCCCATATGCCCTGATCCCCCTGCTGGCACTGCTCGGCGCCTGCACCCAGAACACGCCCGTGGACAGCGCTATCGCGCCACCGTCCAGCTGGCAAAGCCCAGCCGCGCCCCAGGCGCAGGCCGCACATTTCGAACGATGGTGGGCGAGCTTCAACAGCCCGCAGCTGGCACGGCTGATAGACCAGAGCCGCAGTGGCAGCTACGACCTCAAAGCGGCCATGGCGCGGGTACGCCAGGCAGGTGCCGATGTGCGGGTCGCCGGCGGCACGCTGCTGCCCCGGCTCGATGCAAGCGCCGACGCTTATCGCCAGCGCTTGTTGAAGGGCCAGGGCTACAGCGAACTGGACGCCTCCAGCAGCGAGCGTACCTACCACTATTTCAGTACGGCACTCACGGCCAGCTATGAAGTGGACTTCTGGGGGCGCAACGCCGCGGCTCGCGACAGCGCCCGGCACAGCCTCCAGGCCAGCGAACGGGATCGCGATACCCTCGAACTGAGCCTGGCAGGCCAGGTGGCCGACACCTACCTTGCAGCCCTGGCCGCGCGCGAACAAACCCGAATTGCCACGATGAACCTGGGCAATGCGCAGAAAGTCCTCGACGTGGTGCGCGCCCGCCACCAGGCCGGCTCCGCCACCGCACTGGAGCTGGCCCAGCAGCAAAGCCTGGTTGCTGGCCAGCAACGGCAGTTGCCGCTTTACCACCAGCAAGCCCGCGACGCGCTGATCACCCTCGCCACCTTGCTGGGCGAGCCCGTACAAAACCTGCAATTGGAAGACTTGCCTTTCGAGCAGATGCAGGGGCCCGCGATCGATGCCGGCATCCCCAGCCAGCTGCTGACACGCCGCCCCGACATCGCCGCTGCGGAGGCACGCCTGGCCGCCGCCCAGGCCGACGTGCGCGTGGCACGTGCCGCGCTCTTTCCAAGCCTGACCCTGAGCGCCAGCGTGGCCACCGGCGACCGCCAGGTCGCTGACCTGTTGCGTAACCCGGTGCTCAATCTGGGGGCGGGCCTGACCGCGCCAATCTTCAACAACGGCCAATTGCGCGCCGAACGCGACAAAGCTCAGGCGCGCCAGGAAGAACTACTGGAAGCCTACCGTGGGGTGTTGATCACCAGCTTCGGCGAGGTCGAAAAAGCGCTCAACAGCGTCGATGGCCTGGACCGTCAGGCCCGCTGGCAACAACAAGAACTGCAGCAGGCGCAACGCGCCTTCGACCTTGCCGAAAGCCGCTACCGTGCAGGTGCAGAAGACCTGCTCAGCGTGCTGCAGGCACAAAGCAGCCTGTTCAATGCCCAGGCCGAGCGGGTGTTGCTGCGCAGGGATCGCCTGCAGGCCAGCGTGGCGCTTTACAAAGCCCTGGGCGGCGGCTGGGCCACCCAGCGCCTGTGACGCCCCTGGCGTAGCAGCGGCTGGCATCGCGCGTGTTGCGGCTACAGCCCATCCTTGCGCGGCCCTGGCGCCAGATACTGGGCAAACCATGGCCGGCTCGGCGGCACGCGCTTCATCAAGCGATCAGCCTCCTGCTCGGGGCTGAAGATCACTTGTAACGCCAGCTTCATGGTTTCGATATCCAGCTCGCTACCGCCACCATTGCCTTTGCCCCAGGCACCACAACCCTGGCTGGATGGCCCCAGCCACGGCTGCGCCACGCGCACCCAACGCCCTGGCGCGAACCAGGGAATGCCGTTGACGGTCAAGCGTCGCACCTCCCCTGGGTGCGCCTGCTCATGGGCCAGGAACCAGTCATCTAGACGGTCGTCGATCCAGCCATGGAACGCCCAGAACACCGGGTTCACATGGGAGGAAAACGGGTCGCCGAGAAAGTCGTTGCCGGCCCCGAACCAACGCTCGGAAAAATCATAGTTACGTCGCGCATAGGCCATTGGCCAGCCCGTGTTCGGGTCCTGGCCCATGGCCGCCCAGCGCATGTGCAGCCAGTCGTGAATACCCAACTCGATACGCGAGCCCAGCTCCCCAAGGCACAGCGTGCTGAGGTATGCAGGGTCATGCAATTGCGACTCCCACAGCTGGAAGTTGGCGTACAGGCCCTCACGGCTCTTGATGTAGTACAGCCACTGATTGAACGCGTCATCGTCGTCAGCCTGCCAGCACGGCGGCACACTGTAGCCAGTAAGGTTGTTCATGTAGTCGGCAAACGCCTGCACGTTCTCGCCCACGTAGGGGCGCGGGGTTGGCAGGCTCGCCCACGAGCGCAGGTCCTGCACCTGGCGCACACCCTGCAGCATGTGCCGATGCATGAACAGGAAATCCTCGCCCGAACCGTTGCGGTGACGATCATGACCGCGGGCATTGCGTTCCTTGCCCAGGGGCCCGGCCTGCCAGCCCAGTGCACGCACGGCCTGGCGCCGTGACTCGTCGATACGGTGCCAGCGGTCGCGGGTGGCGTGCCACAACTGATGAAAGTAGCGCCAGCCCGGCGAAATCAGCTGCTCGTGCAGCTCAGGCGCATAGGCGAGCCGTTCACGCGCAGGCACGAAGGGCCGACGACTGGCGACGAACCGCCCCTTGGGCCCGGAGAAACCGGGCTGGGTACCTGCAGGGCGCACCTGGCCGCTGATGGTCGCGCCGCCACCACCTTGGCTCCAGCCCTCCCAGATCTCATCCAGCACCGCTTCGCAGTCATAACGCTGGCCACCGGCCGAGACCAGTTGCAAGCGCAGGTGCGGCAGCCGCTCGGCAGCCAACGGCCCGTATACCTGAAAACCGTCGCCGTAGGGCGGTCGCCCCAGGTAGCCGCGCACGGCCCGCGCGCCCTGCCCTACGTCCAGCAGCAGCTCCAACGGCTGGGCGAGTTCACGCAGCGCCGATTCGCCCTCCACCAGGTGCCACTCCCAGATCCCCGCCAGGCGCTCACCCAGCAGTGCATTGGGTACATCGTCCACCGGCACCGCCGGCTCGTCGGAACTGAGCTCGGCCTCCTGGGCCTCGTCCCATTTCTGCCAGGCGTAATAACCCGCAGGCAGCGCTACACCGGCGGCCACAAGCCCTGCCAGCATTCCTCGGCGTGACACCTTCATCCACTGTACTCATGACGTGACTACTCCAGCGGAAACGAACGGTCACAAGGACGATTTAGGCGTTTGGTAAATTCTTCCGCCATCGACTCGTATCACCCAACAAGTTCGAACGGCATGGGGCCGTCGTCCAGTCGGGTCGAAATGGCAATGACGAAACACCTTCTTCTATCGCGCAAGTGGCCCTGGCTGTTGGCCCTGGCCTTGTTGCTGGCCACTGCGGGTGCCGGCGCCTGGTGGTACTGGGTGTACCTGCCGGCGCATCCCTACAGCCGGGACATCGTGCAGCGGGCCAACGCCCTGCAGGAGCGCATCCTGGCGCTTGACGCCCACCTGGACGTCCCCCTGAGCTATGGCACCGACGGCCGCGAAGCCAACCGTGACGGGCCTACCCAGTTCGATCTGGTCAAGGCCGGCAAGGCGCGCCTGCGCGGCGCCTCGATCGCCATCTGGTCATGGCCCGAGTTCTGGAGCGGGCCCAACTGGCCGCACCGCCCCACCGCCGGCTTCCAGGCCGCCATGGCCAATGAACTGGAGGTGCGCTACAAGATCATCACCGGCATCGCCCGGGACTTCCCCAATCAGGCCGGCATTGCCTACACCCCGGCAGACTTCCGCCGCCTGGCCGACGAAGGCAAGTTTGCCATCGTCATCAGCATGCTCAACGCCGCACCGCTGGGCGACGACGTCGACAAACTCGACCTGTGGGCCGCGCGCGGCGTACGGGTATTCGGCCCCGGCTACGTAGGCAACAACAGCTGGGTGGATTCGGCACGCCCGCTACCCTTCCTGGGTGACTCGCTCGACCCGCTGGGTGGTCTGTCGCCGCTGGGCCGCCGCGCGGTAGCCAAGCTCAACGACCTGGGCGTGGTCATCGACGTCTCGCAGATGTCCAGCCAGGCCCTCTCCCAGGTCACCCAGCTGAGCCGCGCACCGGTGATCGCCTCGCACACCGGCGTGCAGGGCATGATGGACATCCGCCGCAACCTCAGCGACGCCGACCTGGCCCACATCAAAGCCACCGACGGCCTGGTCAACATCGTCGCCTATTCCAAATACCTCAAGCCTTTCTCGCGCGATGCCATCGCCAGGATGAACGCCCTGCGTGAACGCTACGGGTTGCCCGACGTGCAGAACCAGACCCAGATGGGCACCACCACCGACCCGGTGTTCTCGATCTGGTCAGAGAAGAAGTTCGGCGAATTCCTGACCCCCTTCTACGACATCCTGGGCCAGGAACCCGAAGCCACCCTGGCTGAATACGTCGATTCCATCGACTACGCGGTGAAGAAGATTGGCATCGACCACGTCGGTATCAGCTCGGACTTCAACGACGGTGGCGGCGTGATCGGCTACCAGAACGTGGGCGAGAGCCGCAACGTCACCGCTGAGCTGATACAGCGCGGCTACTCCGATGAAGACATCGCCAAACTATGGGGCGGCAACTTCCTGCGCGTGTGGGACACCGTCCAGAAGGCCGCCAAGCCGGCCAACTCTCCTGTCGCTCAACTACAAGGACACCCATGAAACGCCTTGACCTGCTACTTGCCCTAGGTTGCCTTTCGCTGTCGGCCCACTCATTCGCCGCCGACCCGAGCGAACCCGGCAAGGTATTCACCGACTGCCAGAAGAACTGCCCGGAAATGGTGGTGCTGCCCGCCGGCAGCTTCGTGATGGGCACCCCCGATGACGAGGTGGGCAAGCAGGACGACGAAAACCCGCTGCACACAGTGACCTTTGCGCGCCCCTTCGCGGTCAGCCGCTTCACCATCACCGCCGAGCAATGGCAAGCGTATGCCAAAGCCACCGGCACTGTACTGCCCGACGGCGACCACCGCCCCGGCCGCCTGTGCCAGAACGGCAAGCCGCACTACGCCCAGGGCCCGCGCCAGCCGGCGGTGTGCATGACGTGGTTCGAGGCCCGCGACTACATCGCCTGGCTGGCCAAAACCACCGGCAAGCCCTACCGCATGCTCAGCGAAGCGCAACGTGAATACGCTGCCCGCGCCGGCTCCAAGGGTTCGTTCCCCTTCCCGTTCGACAAGGAAGGGGAATATACGATCAGCAAACATGCCAACGTCTACGGGCCAACCGACGGCTTCTCGTTCACCTCGCCAGTCGGCAGCTTCCCGCCCAACGCCTTCGGCATGTACGACATGCACGGCAATGTCTACGAGTGGGTGGAAGACTGCTGGCACACCGACTACGTCGGCGCCCCTACCGACGGCAGCGCCTGGACCACCGGCGGCAGTTGCGAACATCGCCAGATCCGCGGCAACGACTACAGCGAACCGGCGATTTTCTCGCGTTCGGGCAACCGCAACGAGCGCGAACCGGACGTCCGCGGTGACTGGCTGGGCTTTCGCGTAGCCCGCGAGCTCGACGCCAACGGCCAGCACTGACCACAGGGAGAACCACCATGAGTGCTTTGAGTCGACGACGCTTCGTCACCACCGCCGCGCTGGCCAGCGTCGCCCCTGCCCTGCCTGCCTGGGCAACGCAAGCGCCTGCCAGCACTGGCATAGACCCGATCTTTGGCGATGACATCGTGCGCCTGGACTACAACGAAAGCCCGTATGGTCCGTGCCCGTCAGCGGTCAAGGCGCTCGAGCTCGGCGCCCGCCAGAGCGGGCGTTACTACTACGAACAACAGGTGCGCCTGATCGAACTGTTCGCCCGGCAGAATCAAGTACCCCGCGACCACGTGGCCGTGTTCTGCGGGTCGCGATCACCCCTGCAGTACGCGCTGGCGCGGTACGCTGGCCAACGCTCTGTAGTCACGGCCGCGCCCACCTACGACTCGGTGGCTGCCGGCGCCAGGAGCGTGGGCGCGGCAGTGCACGAGGTGCCGCTCGATGCCCGCCACGCCCATGATGTGCGCGGTATGTTGGCCGTCGACAGCAACCCCGGGGTTATCTACCTGTGCAACCCCAACAACCCCACAGGCACGCTCACCCCACGCGCCGACATCGAGCATGTGGTCAAGCACAAACCCGCCGGCTGCCTGGCGATCATCGATGAAGCTTATATCCATTTCAGCGACGCCCCACCGTGCCTGGACCTGGCCGTGCAGCACGATGATGTCATGGTCCTGCGCACCTTCTCCAAGCTGTATGGCATGGCAGGCGCACGCCTGGGGCTGGCCATCGCCAGGCCTGCAGTGCTGAACGACCTGCAGCGGCTCAATGGGCGCAACTTCATTTCGCTGGCGGCCTCCCTGGGGGGCATCGCCTGCCTCGAACAGGCAGATCTGGTCAGCGAACGCAAGCGCACCAACCAGCAGGTGCTGCTGGACACCACCCAGCGCCTGCGCGCCGCCGGCTACCGCTGCACGGACGCCCAGGCGAACTGCTTCATGATAGCGCTCGGGCGCCCTGCGCAACCGGTGATCGAGGCACTGGCCGAGCGCAAGGTCCGGGTGGGACGCGTGTTCGATGCGTGGCCTGACTGGATGCGCGTGACCGTGGGTACCCCGCAGCAGATGCAGGCGTTTCTGGCGGCCTTTGACCAGGTCATGAAGGCTCGATGACGGGCACGCGCCGCCGCTGGATCCTGGCGCTCGTGCCGCGCCTGACCTCTCTATTCGCGCATGTGTGCACTTAACCTGCGCCCGATGCCTCACAAGGAGTACACCATGTCACCGCAACCTAAAAGCGCGCTGCGGGAGTTGTTCATCCTGCTGCGTCCGTTCAAGTACACCGTGCTGGGGTCAGTCCTGCTGGGCGTGATCGGCGGTTTGAGCATTACCGTCCTGCTGGCCACCATCAATCGCTCGCTGCATGCCCAGAGCGGCCTGGGCCAGGGGGTGGTATGGCTGTTCGCCGGGTTGTGCCTGGTGGCGTTGTCCAGCTCGATCTTTTCCGACCTGGGCACCAACCGCGTGGGCCAGTACATCATCGCCACGTTGCGCAAGGAACTGGGCGAAAAGGTGCTGTCCGCACCCATCGAGCAGATCGAGCGTTATCGCAGTCACCGCCTGATCCCGGTACTGACCCATGACGTGGACACCATCAGCGACTTCGCCTTCGCCTTCGCCCCGCTGGCGATCTCCATGACCGTGACGCTGGGCTGCCTGGGCTACCTCGCGCTGCTGTCATGGCCGATGTTCCTGTTGATGCTGGTGGCCATCGCTCTGGGCACCGCCGCGCAGTACCTGGCCCGGGCCAAAGGCATGAAGGGCTTCCTGGCGGCGCGCGATGCCGAGGACGAGCTGCAGAAGCATTACAACGCCATCGCCGCAGGCGCCAAGGAGCTACGCATCCACCGGCCACGTCGGCAACGCATGTTCAGCCGCCACATCCAAGGCACTGCCGACCGCATCCGCGACACTCAGATTCGCTCGATCAATACCTTCGTCGTGGCCAAAAGCTTTGGCTCCATGCTGTTCTTCGTGGTGATCGGCGCGGCGCTGGTGCTGCAGTCCCTGTGGCCGGCCGCAGATGCCTCGGTGATGAGCGGCTTCGTGCTGGTGCTGCTGTACATGAAGGGCCCACTGGAACACCTGGTAGGCACCTTGCCCATCGTCAGCCGCGCGCAGATCGCCTTCCGCCGCATCGCCGAGCTGTCCGAACAGTTTTCTTCGCCCGAGCCGCACCTGCTGCTGGAGGATCGCAAGAGCCAACTGACCGGCCTCAACACGCTGCAGATGCGTGATGTACGCTATGCGTTCCCGCCTGTGGAGGGTAGCGCGCCCTTCGTGCTGGGCCCGGTGAACCTCGAGATCAAGCAGGGCGACATCGTTTTCATCGTCGGCGAGAACGGCTGCGGCAAAACCACCCTGATCAAGCTGCTGCTGGGGCTGTATGCGCCGCAGCAGGGGGAGATCCGCATCGATGGTCAGGCCATCGACGCAAAACACCGCGATGACTACCGCCAGCTGTTCACCACTATTTTTGCCGACTACTACCTGTTCGACGACCCTGCCATGGGATCGCAGCAAGTGCCGGAAAGTGCCCAGACTTACCTCAAGCGCCTGGAGATCGCACACAAGGTGAGTATCCGCGATGGCGTGTTCAGCACCACCGATCTGTCCACCGGGCAACGCAAGCGCCTTGCGCTGATCAATGCCTGGCTGGAAGAGCGCCCGGTGCTGGTGTTCGATGAATGGGCGGCAGACCAGGACCCTACATTCCGCCGTGTGTTCTACACCGAACTGCTGCCGGAACTGAAAAAACTGGGCAAGACCATCATCGTCATCAGCCATGACGACCGCTATTTCGACGTGGCCGACCAGTTGGTGCGCATGGAAGCAGGCAAGGTGCTCTGCGAGCTGAACGTTGCGTGATTGCCGAAGCCGCCGGCAGCCTTGCGCTGCCGGCGGTTTGCATTTCAGCCCTGCTGCCGCAACCAGTGGGCTGCAGCCTGGTACAGCGTTTCTACCCCGCCATTGATCACCCCCGACATCCTCAGGTAGTCGTGGGTCAGCCCCTTTTCCTCCCTCAGGTGCACCGGCGTACCACCCCGCTGCAGGAACGCGGCATAGGCCAGCCCTTCATCGCGCAGCGGGTCGTATTGCGCCACGCTGACGTAAGCGGGCGCCAAGGGCGGCATATCAGCAGCCAACAGCGGCGACACCTGCCAATCCTCGCGCTTGCCCAGCGTGTCGAGGTAGTGCTGGTAGAACCAGTCCATGGTCTTGTGCTCCAGCAGGTAACCCTCGGCGTAAGCGCGGCTTGACGGGTACGTGACCGAGGCGTCGCAGACCGGGTAGAACAGCACCTGCGCCGCCAGCGCGAAGCCGGCGTCAGCACCTTGCAGGGCAGCGGTGCGCGCCAGCAACGTGGCCAGGGTGGCGCCAGCGCTATCCCCCGCCGCCACGATCCGCCTCGCGTCCAGGCCCAGTTGTGCGGCATTGTCGGCCAGCCAACAGGCGCTGTCGTGGGCGTCGTGCACTGCGGCCGGAAAGCGATGTTCGGGCGCCAGGCGATAGGCGGGGGCCAGCACCGCATAGCCAGTGGCTTGCGACAGGCGACGACAGACCATGTCATGGGAGTCCAGGCTACCGACCACGTAACCGCCGCCATGGAAATAGAGGATCACCGGCCCCTGGTTCTGACAGGCAGGAGCACGGTACAGCCGCGCCGGCAACCGTGCGCCGTCGCGGGTGGGAATCTGCAGCGGGGTGACCGCGGTATCTTGCGGCGGGGCGGGGTCGAGCAACAGGGCACTCAGCTCGAACTCCTCGCGCGCCTGCTCGACACTCTGCTCATGCATGGGCAGGCTTTTACCGGTAGCCCTGCCAAGCTCCACCAATTCCAGAAAAGCTTCCAGATCGGGATGCAGCGACATCTTTGATTCTCCTTGAAGAACGGACTTCATACACGTGAAAGCAAGAAGCCCCACGCGCCGACAGCGCGGCCATGAAGCGGCCGGTCCGGGGTGCGATGGGGCACAGTCATATCGAAGGTCTGACGCAGTCGGAGCAGCGCCCGACAGCCGCCGCTCCGTGCGCTGGGTGGTTAGGCAGACACCTCGTTGGCCAGAGCGTGGGCCACCCCATCCAGCAAGCGCGAATGCCTGAGAATGCTGTAATGATCGGTGTCCAGCGCTACCTGGGTCGACGCGACAGCCACTTGCCGTTCGAAATCTGTGAGCACCTGCCCAACCGCGGCCTGTGCCCACCAGAAGCCCACCGCCCCGGACAGCATCGGCAACGTCAGTGCTTGCAACGACAAGGCGCGCAACCGCAACCCGACAATGAACGCCTGGGCCAGGTCTTCGGCATCGAACCCCGTCCCTGCGTCAGCGCCTGTGGCGAAGTACGCCGTGAGCTGTGGCAACGACGGCAAGGTTGAGGCCTGGTGGGTCGAAGGCAACGCACCGGCAGGCTTGACGACATTCATTACCTGACAGAAACCGGCCAGTTCCTGGCGCCAGTCAAAGGCCTCGGATGCTGCGGCAGGCTCGGCCTCACCCGGGATGAAGCTGTCCACCAGCGATACATGCTCCACAACCTGCCCCTGCTGCTGCAATTCAGCGGCCACCAACACCGCAAGGACGCCGCCCAGCGACCACCCCAGCAAGCGATAAGGGCCGCTGGGCTGCTTCTGGCGAATGTACTGGGCATAGTCGATGGCCATGGCGGGCAATGACTCGTCCTGCCAGCCCGGGTCCAGCAGCATCCGGCACTGCACGCCGTAAACGCTGCACTCGCCCGTCAGGCGACGTGCCAAAGGCTCGTAGTCGAACACCGTGCCGAACCCTGCATGCAGGCAGAACAGCGGCGGTACGCCGCTCACCGGCTCATTGAGCAACAGCAGCGGGTCCAGTGCCCCGGCCGTCGGCTCGCTGTAACCGGACAGTTCAGCGATCGTCGGCCGGGTCATGAGGTCACGCAGTTTGAGTTCAAACCCTTCACGTTGAAGGCTGCGCACGCGCGATATCACTTTCAGGCTGCGCAGCGAGTCGCCGCCCCGTTCGAAGAAGTTGTCCGTCACCCCCACCCTTTCCACGCCCAGCACATCGGCCCATATCTGTGCCAATTGCTCCTCGAACAGGTTGCGCGGCGCAACATGACGCGCCGCAGGCTCGCTGAAGTCCGGGTCGGGCAGCGCCTTGCGGTCCACCTTGCCGTTCGGGTTGAGCGGCAGGGCGTCCAGCACCAGAACACGGGCGGGCACCATGTAATCGGGCAGCAGCGCACGCAGCTGCTCGCGCAGCGACTCGCCGATGTCCTCGCTGGCGGAGCTGGTGACATACCCCACCAGGCGCTTGTCGGCGCCCTCGCCCAACACGCTCACGACCGCATCGCGCACGCTTTCGCAGGCACGCAGGCGCGCCTCGATTTCGCCAAGCTCGATACGGAAGCCGCGAATCTTAACCTGCTGGTCCAGACGCCCCAGATAGTCGTAGATGCCGTCGGCGCGCCGGCGCACCAGGTCGCCACTGCGGTACAACCGGCCACCGGCCTGGAACGGGTTGGCCACGAAACGCTCGGCGGTGAGCCCCGGACGCTGGTGATAACCCCGCGCCAGGCCCTCGCCGCCGATGTACAACTCACCGGCCACGCCATCGGGCAACAGGTTCAGCTGATCGTCCAGTACGTACAACTCACGCGCGCCCACGGCTTCACCAATCGGCGCGATCGGGCCGCCGCAAGGCTGATCACCAGCGACCTTCCACAGCAGCGGGGTCACCACGGTTTCGGTCGGGCCATAGCCATTGGTCAGGTAGCGCGGTTGCAGGCTGGCCTTGACCAACTCGAAAGTCGCCTGCGCCACCGCGTCGCCGCCGAAGCAGTAAGTGTGCACTGCGGGCGGCGGCAACACCTCTGTGGCAGCCTGCTCGGCCAGTTGCTGCAGGTAGGCCGGCGGGAAACAGGCGATGGTGATCGCCTGGTCGCGCAGCACCTGCAGGGTCTGCTCGGCGGTCCATAGCTGGCTGTCACGCATTACCAGCCGCCCTCCGGCCAGCATCGTCGACAGCCAGCGCTCTTGGGCGCCGTCGAAGGCGAAGGACATGAACAGCAGCTCGCGGGTGTCACGGTCCATGCCGTAGCGTTCGATGATCGCCTGGCAGTGCATGCTCAACGGCCCATGGCTCACCGCCACGCCCTTGGGCTGGCCGGTGGAACCCGAGGTGTAGATCATGTAGGCCAGGTTCTGCTCGTTTACCCGTACCTGCAGTGCGCTGCCGGGCTGGGCCGCCAGGTCCAGGCCTTCCAGGACCAGGCATCCGGACCCCGGCGTGACGGGCAGACGTGCCAGCAGCGCCGAGTGGGTCAGCAGCAGCGCCATGCCCGAATCCTGGATGATCCATTCCAGGCGTTCACGAGGGTAGTCGATGTCCAGCGGCACGTAGGCCGCGCCGGCCTTGAGCACGGCATAGAACGCCACGATGCTGTCCACCGAACGTTCCAGGGCCACTCCAACCCGGCTTTCCGGCCCGATACCCCGCGCTACCAGCACGTGCGCCAGCTGGTTGGCACGCTGCTCCAATGCTCCATAGCTCAGGGATTGCTCCGCGCAGACCACCGCTATGGCATCGCCTGAGCGCTGCGCTTGGGCGGCAATCAGCTCGGCCACCGAGGTGCGCGCCGGCAGGGCGGTGGCCGCCGCCGGCAACCCAGGGGCGCACAGGGGCAAGTTGCCCAGGCATGCCTCGGGGTTGGCCAGGATGGCGTCGAGCAGGGTGTCGAACGCGGCGACGATGTTCGCAACCACCGGCTCACTGAAGCGGTTGCGCAGGTAGAGGAACTCGATGCTCAGGGTGTTGCCCAGGTTCACCGCCAGGTCCATGGCGTAGTTGGTAACATCCCGCGTTTGCACCTGCCCGAAGCTCAAAGGGCCGCCTACGCCTTGCTGCAAGCGGTCATCGATCGGGTAGTTCTCGAACACGATGATGCTGTCGAACAGGGGCAAGCCACTGCGGCCGCTCCAGCGCTGGATGTCGGCCAGCGAGGTGTGCTCGAAGTCGCGGGCCTCCAGGTTGTAGGTCTGCAGCGCCTGCAACCACTGCGAAACAGGCTGGGTAACAACGGGGCGCTGAATCACCGGGATGGTATTGATGAACAGGCCCAGCAGTTTGTCGGCACCGACCACGTCTGCCGGTCGGCCGGCCACGGTGGCGCCGAAGCACACGCGGTCCTGGCCGGTGTAGCGTTGCAGCAGCAGCAACCACACGGCCTGGATCAAGGTGTTGGGCGTGATCCGCTGGCGTTGGGCGAAGTCCTGCAGCGCCTGGGTTCGCGCCTGGTCCCACTTCAGGTAGAGCGCGGCATGCCCGGGCAATGGCGCCGCAGGCTGCGGCAATGCGTCGGCGAGCAGCGTCGCGGCACCCTCCCCGTCCAGTTTTTCTTCCCAGAAGCGCTGGGCGGCCTGCAGGTCCTGGCGCTGCAACCAGTCGATATAGTCACGGTAACGGCACGTTTGGGCCTCGAGGGCCTGGCCTGCGTAGCTGGCCAGCACATCGGCAATCAACCGTGAGGCGCTCCAACCGTCCATCAACAGGTGATGGCTGGTCCAGATCAGATGATGACGGTCCGCCAGGCTTATCAGGGTCAGCCGCATCAGTGGCGCCTGGGCCAGGTCGAAACCACGGCGACGATCATCCAGCACCTGTTGCGCCAACTCATCGTCGCTCACTGCTCTGGACGACCAGTCCAGCAGGCGAATGTCCAGCTGCGCCTGGCGCTGCACCAGCTGCACCGGTTCAACCAAAGGTGCCCCTTGATGGAAGCTTGTGCGCAGGATCGGATGATGGGCAACCACTTGTTGCCAGGCGTCGATGAAACGCGTGGCATCCAGCCCGGTGACCGGCACGCTGGTCTGGTTGATGTACAGGTCTGCCTGATCGTCTTCGCTGGCATGGAACAGCATGCCCTGTTGCATGGGCGACAGCGGGTAGATGTCTTCGATGTGCGCTGCCGCAACGGGCAGGCTGTCCAGTTGCACTTGATCGAGGCCAGACAGCGGCACGTCCGATGGGGTGATGCCCGCCACTTCGCCGCTGACGCAATGGGCGATCAGGGCCTTGAGCTCGGCGGCGTATTCATCCGCCAGCTGCTGCACCGATTCCGGCTTGAACATCTCCCGGCTGAAGCTCCAGCCCAGGCTCAGCTCCCCCCCATAGACGCGACCATTGATGGACAGCCAGTTACCCAGAGGCGCTTCGCTGCTCAGGCTGGCGCCGCTGCTTTCTGCTGCCGGGGTCAGCAGCCCGGCCCCTTGGCCGCCCTCGCCCGTGGGCTCGGCGAAGCTGCCGTCGAATTGCCCCAGGTAGTTGAACGTGATGCGCGGCACCGGCAAGGCGGCCAAGGCCTGACGGGTGGGCTCATCGGCAAGGTAGCGCAACGCACCAAAGCCCACCCCTTTGTCGGGGATAGCCCGCAGCTGCTCCTTGATGCACTTGAGCGAATGCGCGAGCGATGGCGCAGGGCTGAGCTTGACCGGGAACATACTGGTAAACCAACCCACGGTACGGGTCAGGTCCACGCTGTCGAACAGGTCCTCGCGGCCATGCCCCTCCAACTGCACCAGCACATGCTCGGCCGCAGTCCAGCGCGCAATCACTCGAGCCAGGGCGGTCAGCAACAGGTCGTTGACCTGGGTGCGATAGGCCGCCGGCGCCTGTTGCAACAGGGCGCGGGTATCCTCGGCATTCAAGCGGGTATGGGCGACCGCCATGTGTACCCCTTGCAGCGACCCTGAAGGGTTGTCGCAAGGCAGATCGGCCTGCACATCCGTCAACAGGGCTTGCCAGTACGGCAACTGCTCGAGCCCGATGCCTTGGGCATAATCGCGCAGGTTTTCGGCCCATGCACGGGTAGAACTGGTCTTGGCCGGCAGACTGACGGGCTGCCCTGCCCGCAGTTGGCCATACGCGGTCTGCAGGTCTTCCAGCAGGATGCGCCAGGACACCCCGTCCACCGTCAGGTGGTGAATCGCCAGCAACAGCCGTTGGCCGCCATCGGGCAAGGTGGCGAACACCGCGCGCAGCAATGGCCCCTGGGCCAGGTCGAGGCTGCGCTGGGCGCGCTCGCACAAGGCTTCCAGCGCCGTGACATCGGCCACCGTCTCGTGCCAGAAGCACGACGGTTGCTGCGCGACGTCCTGGTAATGGCCCTGCCAACCACCGTTATCGGCCTGGGTGAAACTCAAGCGCAAGGCATCGTGGTGGGCGATCAACGCCTGCAGCGCACCCTCCAGTACCTGAGCGTCCAAGGCCTCGACCGGCTGCAGTAACAGGGCCTGGTTCCAGTGATGCCGCTCCGGGATCGACTCATCGAAGAAATACTGATGGATCGGCAGTAGCAGGGCCCGGCCTGTGACAGGTCCCTGGTCGATCAGCATTTCACCCTGCTCGCCCTGCCTGGCCACCGTGGCCAGCCCCTGCACGGTCTGGTGCTGGAACAGCTGCTTGGGCGTGAAACGGATGCCCGCCTGGCGCGCTCGGCTGACTACCTGGATCGAGATGATCGAGTCGCCACCCAATTCAAAGAAGTTATCTGCAAGCCCCACGCGGTCCAGTTTCAACACATCGGCCCATACCGCTGCAATCTGTTGTTGCAAGGGCGTTTCCGGGGCCACGAAGGTTTGCCGCACGTGTGTGGAATCAGGTGCCGGCAGTGCCTTGCGGTCGAGTTTGCCGTTTGTGGTGAGTGGCCAGGCAGTCAAGAACACCTGGTGCGCGGGCACCATATGGTCCGGCAGGCCGGCCAGCAGGTAATCCCGCAGTTCGCTGCGCAATTGATGCTCAGCGGCCAGCTGCAGCGGCTGCGCCTCATTGGTGATCAGGTAGGCAACCAGCTGCTTGCCGCCAGGGCCGTCGACAGCCAGCACCACCGCCTCGCCAACGCGAGGGTGCGCCTGCAGGCGCGCTTCGATTTCACCCAACTCGATCCGGAAGCCGCGGATCTTCACTTGATGATCGATACGGCCCACATAGTCGATGCCGCCTTCGGCGCGGTAGCGCGCCAGGTCACCGGTACGGTACAGCCGGCCGCCGCCCTGAGGGCTGCGGTCGAACGGGTCGGGAATGAAGCGTTCCGCGGTCAGCGCCGGGCGCTGATGATAGCCACGCGCAAGCCCCGCCTGGCCGATGTGCAGTTCGCCATGGCTGCCGGCCACGGCCAGGTTGAGGTTGGCGTCCAGCAGGTACCAGGACAAATCGGGAATGACCTCGCCGATCGGGCTCAGGCCTTCGCGCTGCACATCGGCCAGCCGCAACGGGCGGTAGGTGACGTGCACCGTGGTTTCGGTGATGCCGTACATGTTGATCAACTGGGGGCGCTGGTCACCGAAGCGCTCGAACCACGGCCTGAGGCTGGCGATATCCAGCGCCTCGCCGCCAAACACGACGTAGCGCAAGGCCAGCGCCGCCGGGTCATGTACCGGCTGGCAGGCAATGGCAGCCAGTTGCTTGAACGCCGACGGTGTCTGATTGAGTACCGTAACTTGCTCATGTACCAGCAGGGCATGAAAGTCCTCCGGCGAGCGCGCCACGTCGCGCGGGACGATGACCGCCCGGGCGCCATGCAGCAGCGCGCCGAACAGCTCCCACACGGAAAAGTCGAAGGCATAGGAGTGGAAGACGCTCCAGACATCCTCGGCATTGAACTGGAACCAGCCCTGGGTGGCCTGGAACAGACGCATCACATTGGCATGCGGCAGCAACGTCCCCTTGGGCCTGCCGGTGGAGCCCGACGTATAGATCACATAGGCCAGGTTCTCAGGCGACGTCTGGTTGTCCAGGTCATGGAGGTCGTCAGCGTCGAGCGCGGGTTCGTCCTGCCCCAGCACCAGGCTCTGCACCCCCGGGGCCAAGGGCAGCTGCCCCGAGAGGTCGGGCTGCGTCAGCAGCAAGGTGATCCCACTGTCTTCGATCATGTAGGCCAGGCGGTCCTCGGGGTATTCGGGGTCCAGGGGCACATAGGCACCACCGGCCTTGAGAATCCCCAGCAGCCCAACCACCATGTCCAGGCTGCGCGCCATGGCAACGCCCACCCGCACGTCCGGGCCTACGCCCAGGCCCCGCAACTGGCGAGCCAAGCGGTTGGCGCGCTGATTGAGCTGGCGGTAGGTCAGTTGTCGGCCCTCGCACGTCACAGCTACCGCCTGCGGCGAACGGGCGGCATGGGCCTCGATAGCCTGGTGCAAGCACTGCTCGACCTGCTGCTGCGCCGGCGCCGGGTTCCAGGCCTTGATGACCTGCTGGCGGGCTTGTGCATCAAGCAGCGCCAGGTCGGCGATACGCGCTTCAGGCTGCTCGACGATGCTTTGCAGCAGTACGCGCCAGTTATCGGCCAAGGCCTGCACGGTCTGCCGGTCGAACAGCGCGGTGGCGTAGCTCAACGAGGCGCCCAGGCCGTGCTCATGCTCGAAGGTGTTCAAGGTCAGGTCGAACTGCGCACTGTGGCGCTCCCACGACAGCCGCTGCAGTGTAAGGCCCGGCAGCGCTTGGGTTTCGCCACGCACCTGGGTCTGGTGATTGAGCATCACCTGGAACAACGGGCTGTGGCTCAGGCTGCGTTCTGGCTGCAGCGCTTCCACCAGTTGCTCGAACGGCAGGTCCTGATGGGCCTGGGCCGCCAGGGCAGTGTCCTTGACCTGCCCCAGCAGCGCGCTGAAGGACACCTGCGGATCGCAGTCGGCGCGCAGCACCTGGGTATTGACGAAAAAGCCGATCAGGCGCTCGATCTGCGCTCGATTGCGGTTGGCGATCGGCACTCCCACGCGGATGTCCCGTTGCCCTGAGTAGCGGTGCAGCAACACCTGAAAACTGGCCAGCAGGACCATGAACAACGTTGCATTGTGCTGCCTGGCCAGCGCCTTGAGCGCTTCGGCAAGCGCCTCATCCAGCACGATCTCATGGTTGGCCCCGACCAGGCTCTGCACGGCCGGGCGCGGGCGGTCGGTGGGCAGCTCCAGCACCGGCTGCTCGCCGCCCAACTGCTGTTTCCAATACGCCAGCTGGCGATCCTGCTCACCGGCTTGCATCCACTGCCGCTGCCATGCTGCGTAGTCGGCGTATTGCACCGCCAGCTCAGGCAGTGGCACCACCTGGCCAGTGCAGAAACCGGCGTAGTAATGCTCCAGCTCTTCGACCAGGATGGGCATCGACCAGCCATCGGTAACGATATGGTGCAAGGTGAGTATCAGCACATGGTCGTCATCCGCCAGGCGCAGCAGTTTCACCCGCAAGAGCGGGGCTTGCGCGAGGTCGAAGGGGCGTTGGGTTTCCCTTTCGATCTGGCCCTTGAGCCACCCCTCCAGCGCCTCGCCCGCTGGCGGGGCGACCGGCTCGGCCTGCAGTGCGAATGGCATGTGCGCATGCACCACTTGCACCGCCTGCCCGGCCTCGATCTGGAAGCTCGTGCGCAAGGTTTCATGGCGCACTACCAGCGCGTCGAAACTGCGGGCCAGCGCCGCGACGTCCAACTGCCCCCGCAGGCGCAACGCCGCCGGGATGTTGTACGCGCAGCTTTCGGGCTCCAGTTGCCACAGGAACCATTGCCGGTGCTGCGCATAGGACAGGCTCAGCGGCAGGGTACGATCCACGGTTGTGAAGGGCGGCGCACTGTCCAGGCTGCCCTGCCCTGCCAACGCCGCAAAGCTTGCCAGTACCGGCGTCTCGAACAAGGTGCGCAAGGGCAGGTCGATGTTCAGCACCTGGCGCAACCGCGAAATCACCTGGGTAGCCAGCAGCGAATGCCCACCCAGCTCGAAGAAGTTGTCGTAACGCCCTACGCGCTGCACCTTGAGCACCTGGGCCCAAAGGCTGGCGATAGCGTGCTCGTGACCGCCTTCGGGTGCCACGTACCCGGCACCAAGGGTGGCCTGCGGGGCGGGCAGCGCCTTGCGATCGAGCTTGCCATTGACCGTCAATGGCAACGCCTGCAGGAAGATCAGGTGCGCAGGGACCATGTGATCCGGCAGCAGCCCCCGCAGGTAATCGCGCAGTGCGTTGCGCAGCGTGTCCTGTTGCGGGGCGTCAGCGGCGCGCTCACCTTCGGTCAGCAGGTAGGCGACCAATTGCTTGCCGCCCGGCCCATCCCTGTCGAGCACCACTGCCTTGGCAATGGCTTCATGGTTTTGCAGTTTGGCTTCGATTTCGCCCAGCTCGACGCGGAAACCACGAATCTTGACCTGGTGATCGATACGTCCCCGGTAGTCGATGACGCCATCGATCCGGTAGCCGGCAAGGTCACCCGTACGGTACAGGCGCCCACCGCCCAGCGGGCTGTCATCGAACGGGTCGGGGACGAATCGCTCGGCGGTCAAACCCGGGCGCCCATGGTAACCGCGCGCCAGGCCGGCGCGGCCGACATGCAATTCCCCCTGGCAACCGGGTGCGACCAGGTTGAAATCGTGGTCCAGCAGGTACCAGGAGAGGTCATCGATGACCTCGCCAATCGGGCTGGCGCCTTGCAACGCCAGGTCGGCGCGGCTCAACGCTCGGTACGTGACATGCACCGTGGTTTCGGTAATGCCGTACATGTTGATCAACTGCGGATGCTGGTCGCCGAAATGCTCGAACCAGGGGGCAAGGCTGCTGACGTCCAGGGCCTCGCCGCCAAACACCACGTAGCGCAGCGCCAAGGCCAGATGACGGTTGGCGGGCGCGCAGGCGACCGCAATCAATGGGGCGAAGGCCGACGGCGTCTGGTTAAGCACCGTGACCCGTTCACGTACCAGCAAGGCATGAAAGTCCTCGGCCGACCGCGCCACATCCCGCGGCACGATCACTGCGGTGGCGCCATGCAACAGGGCGCCGAACAGCTCCCACACGGAGAAATCGAATGCATAGGAATGGAACACGCTCCAGACGTCGTTCTCATCGAAATGAAAATCTGCCTGTGTCGCCTGGAACAGGCGTGTCACGTTCTGATGGGGCAGCAAAGTGCCCTTGGGCTTGCCCGTGGAACCCGAGGTGTAGATGACGTAAGCCAGGTTGCCCGGATGGGTGATATTGGCAAGGTTGGTGTCAGGGTAGCCATCCAGCGCCGGTATCTGATCGAGCTCGATGCACCTTACCCCTTCGACCTCGGGCAACTGGCCGCGCGATTGGCTATGTGTCACCAGCAAGGTGATGGCGCTGTCGGCCAGCATATAGGCCAGCCGCTCCTGCGGGTACTCAGGGTCCATCGGCACGTAGGCGCCGCCCGCCTTGAGAATGGCCAACAGGCCTACCACCATGTCCACGCCACGCTCCAGCGCGACCCCCACGCGCACGTCCGGCCCTACCCCCGAGGCCCGCAGCTGGTGCGCAAGGCGGTTGGCTCGGCGGTTGAGCACGTCGTAGGTCACCCGCTGCTCGCCCGCCACGACGGCGATGGCGTGGGGCGCCCTGGCCACTTGCGCCTCGATGCAGGTATGCAGGCAGCGTTCGGCCGGGTAATCCGTCAGCGCGGGGTTCCACTGGGCAATGACGCGGCGCTGCTCCTCGGCATCCAGCAGCGTCAGCTCGGCAAGGGGCCGCTCGGGCGCCTGAAGCAGACCGTCCAGCACCTGCAGCCAATAGCGCCCCAGACGCTCGATGGTCTCAGGGCTGAACTGCCCTGGGTCATATTCGACTGTCCCGCTGATGGCCTCGGGGGCATAGTCGACATCCAGTGACAAGGCGAACTTGGCCCGCTGCGGGCCCGTCGGCAGGAAGTCGACGGCCACTTCCCCCAGCCGCAGCGCCGTCGGCCCGTCGCCGTCCACTCGCCAGTTGAACAAGGTCTCGAATGTGGCAGCAGCCTGCCCCTGTTGCTCGAGCATCTCGATCGGCCAGTCGGCATGCTCCAGCAGGGCCAGGGAGTGGCGGCGGATGGCCTGCAGGAACGCCAGCCCGGTCATCGCGCCGTCGACCTGCACCCGGTACAGCTGGGTGTTGACGAAGTAACCCACCAGCTCCTGGATCTGCGCGCGGTTGCGCGCGGCATTAGGCACCCCTACGCAGAAATCGGACTGGCCGCTGTAGCGCGCCAGCAACAGCTGCCAGGCGCCCAGTACGAAGGCGAAGGGTGTCAGCCCGAGCACTTCGCATTGCGCGTGCAGACGTGCCAGCAGTGCCTGGGGCACGCTGATGCGCTGCAAGGCCGCGACGCTCGGCTGCGCAACCTGAAGCGGGCGATCCGACGGCAAGGCCAAGGGCGCGATGTCCCCTGCCAGGTAGTCCTGCCAGTAGGCCTGAGCCCGTGCGTAGTCGGCAGTGCCGGGGTACACATGGCGTTGCCAGTGGGCATAGTCCGCGTATTGCACAGGCAGTGCCGGCAAGGGCGCGGTATCACCCTGCAGGGCCTGGGCATACGCCAGGGTCAGGTCACGCAGCAGGATGGGGTTGGACCAGGCATCGGAGACAATATGGTGCATGTTCAGGAACAGCACATGCTCCTCGGGCCCGAGCTCGAAAAGCACACAACGCAGCAACGGCGCCTGGCTCAGCTCGAAGGGCTGAAGGGTCAACGCTTGCAGGCGCTCGGCCAATGCCTGGCGGCGCTCGACTTCGCTCGATGCGGCCAGGCGCTCGACCTGCAGCACCGGGCGCACCGTTGCCACGACCTGCATAGGCTGGCCATCGACCGCTTCGAAACCGGTCCGCAGGATTTCATGACGCGCCACCACCCGCTCCAGCGCCGCCTCCAGCACAGGCACTTGCAAGGGCCCCGTCAGCCGCAGCGCGCGCGCCAGGTGGTAGGCCGAACTGGCAGGGTCCAGCTGCTGCAGCACCCACAGACGTTGCTGAGCGAAAGACGCCTGACACGTCAACGGCCGACCCAAAGGCCGAATGACCCCTGGATCGTCCCTGTCGTCAGCCATCAACAGCGCCAGCAGATCATCATCGGTCAGGGGGGTGGAAGACATCAGTGTCGGCCTCGTTTCGAAGGAGCGGGAATTGGATCGTCCTCAGATGACGAAAGGCCTGTGGTGAAATTTACACACCCGGCCAGCCGTGGCGGGCCCGCAGCCGACCGGCCGGGCAAAACAAAGCCGGCCAATCCCTGGGCAGGAATTGGCCGGCGTCGACGCCTGTTGTCAGGCGGTGCAGGGCTGTGCAGCTCGGCCGAGTGAGGGCTTAGGCTCTGTACGAAAAGCCTTGAGACTTGTCGTACAGAGCTTAGAAGTCGCCACGCAGCGTCAGCATGTAGTTGCGCGGGTCACCGTAGAAGTTGCCGTTCGCCGCGCTGGAAACAGTCTGGTAGTACGATTTGTCGAACAGGTTGTTGGCGTTGAGCGACACTGTCCAGTGGTCATCCACGCGGTAGCGCAGCAGCGCGTTCCACACCGCGTAGCCACTTTGCTTGTAATCGAACGGGATGTTCGACTCCACAACGTTGCCATTGCCATCCACTCGCACCGTGGTACCGCTGACGTAGGTGGCGCTTTGCAGATCGACCCCGCCGCCCACGGTCCAGTCGGAAAACTCTCCAGGCAGCTGGTAGGTCGACCACACCTTGAATTGATGCTTGGGCGTGATAGTGCTCAACGCCGTGCTGTCAGTCTCGTTCTTGTTGTAGTTGTACACGTAGCTGGCCATCAGGTTCCAATCCTTGAGGATTTCGCCCGTTGCTTCCAGCTCGATACCCTTGCTGACCACCTCGCCCTGGTTCACGTAGCAGCAACTGCCGCCATACAACACCGACGCCTGCGGATAGTTGGTGTCCTGCACCGCGCCGTTCTTGCGCTTGGTGTAGAACACGGCAAGGCTGGTGTTCAAACGGCCCTCGAACAGTTCACCCTTGATGCCCACCTCGGAGGTCTTGCCCTCCAGCGGCTCCAGCACGTCGTTACTGCCGATTGGCCCGCGAAGGTAGCTTTGTTGAGGCTTGTAGATCTTCGAGTAGCTGCCATACAGCGACCATTGGTCATCGAGGTCGTAGATGGCACCGAAGTACGGCACGAAACGCGTCGGTTCGCGCATGTCGATGTCGCTCTGCACCACACCGGCGTTGGTGTACACCTGCTGGAAGTGGTAACGGGCTGCCCGGCCTCCCAGGATGACCTTCATCGGATCGCTCACCTGCAACGTCAGGCGACCATACAAACCGTACTGTTCCTGAGTGTTGGGGCTGTAGTCACGCGGGGTCACCAGCGAGGTGGTGGTCGGCTTCCAGTAACCGGGGTCGAACACGTCGATGGGCACACCGGTGCCGGTGAACACCCCTGAACCCTGCCAGCGGCTGGTCACGCGTTGATAGTCGGCCCCCAGCACGAACTCATGCTCGCGGCCAAAGGCATCGAAGCTGCCAGAAAGGTTGCTGTCGAGCAGGTCCTGGCTGGTGGAGTAGACGTTGTAGCTGGCGCGCCAGACCGGCCCGGCCAGGGTCACCGGGTTGACGGCGTTGCCCGATACCGCTGCCAGCGCCTTGCCGGCGTCGCGGGTATTGGTGTAGGAGACGTTCAGTTTCCAGTCGTTGTCGAAGTAGTGGTCGACCTTGGTGAAGATCTCCTGGGAAATGTTGTCCATGTAGGACCAGTTCTGCCCCAGGTTGGTGTGACGCGCCAGCCCGATGTCAGCGCCTGTGGTATAGCGTGGCAGGCCCAACGACGAGTTGGAGTGGGTGCTCTCATACATGCCACCCAGGGTAAAGATGGTCTGCGGGCCCAGGTCGACCTCGAACACCCCATAGACGGTGGGTTTCTGCGTGGCCAGTTTATCCGTGAAGTACTGGCGGTCGGTGTAGGCGGTCACCAGTCGGCCGCGTACGTTGCCGCTGTCGGTCAACGGGCCGGTCAGGTCGACTTGCGAACGGTAGTTGTCCCAGGAGCCGGCGGCGGCCTCGAACTTCAACTGGAAGTCCGACAACGGGCGCTTGCG
The DNA here is from genome assembly GCF_047978245.1 of Pseudomonas sp. LFS044. Lineage (NCBI taxonomy): Bacteria > Pseudomonadati > Pseudomonadota > Gammaproteobacteria > Pseudomonadales > Pseudomonadaceae > Pseudomonas > Pseudomonas sp. LFS044. Next base: position 21,094 of record NZ_JBFPFX010000013.1, on the reverse strand, counting down.
CACCAGGTTGATGACCCCACCAGGGTCACCGACACCGCCAAACAGCGCACCCGAACCACGCAACACTTCCACGTGGTCGAATTCGGCCAGGTTGTACAAGCGGCGCGAATAGAAACTGGTGGCCACCGACGACAACGCCATGGGCGCGGCGCCGTCGATCTGGATGCTGTCGATGTTGAAGCCGCGCGAGTAGAACTCGTAGGTGTCGCTGGTGGTTTTCTGCACCGTGACCCCCGGGGCCATTTTCAGCGCGTCCTGCAGGCTGGTGACACTTCGGTCTTCGATCAACTGGCTGGACAACACCGACACCGACTGCGGCGTGTCGCGCAAGCTGGTCGGGGTCTTGGAGCCCACGCTCACCGCACCGGTGGTATAAGACCCACTGTTCTCGGTCATCTCGCCCATGCCCTGGCTGGTGATGGCGGTCGACTGCAGCGTGACACCGTTGCTACTGCTGGTGGCGGGCAGCAGGATCACTGCGCCGTTTTCGATCTGGAAGTTGTAGCCGGTACCTTCGAGCAACAGATGCAGCGCGGTTTCCGATTCCATGTTGCCGGACACGCGCGACGATTGCGCGTTGCCGATCAGTTCGGGGGAATAAAGGAGCTGCAGGCCGGTCTGCTCGCCAAACTCGCGCAAGGCGCTGCCCAGCGGCTGCTTGGGGATATCGATCTTGACCTCTTTGGCAAATGCCGCATCCCCCATCGCCAGCAGCAGCGCCGATACGGACAGGCACAGAATGCCCGCGCGCTTATGCAGTGAAGACGTCCTGCGCCGCCCTTGCCGTACTACGGAACCCATTGTAATCCCCTTGTCGTGATGGTCTTTTCTAATGGTTGGCGTATTGAAAAACGCCCCGCAGAACCCCTTCCCGATCTGCGTCGGCACCTACGCCTTGGTTGAAGGCGTAGATGAGACGAGCGACATTCAGCGAAAATTAATGATTTTTTCATTTTTGTGAACTGACGCGGGCGCGCGGGGCACGCGCCCTTGCAATCAGCTTTGCGCTTCGCGCAGGCGACGGGCCTTTTCTTCCAGCGCCGCGCGCTGTTCAGGCGGCAATGCCTCCAGTTGCAGGTGGGCACGCGCCAGGGCTTCAAGCGCTTGCGGGTCCGCGTCGGGCAATTCACCCAGCGCTTGGGCAAGCTGTGCCACTGTCGGGTTGTCGAACACCATGGCCGGGCTGATATCACGGCGCAGTACCTTGCGGATGCCCGCGACCAGCTTGATGGCGAGCAACGAGTGCCCCCCGGCGGCAAAGAAGTCCTGGTGCAAGCCCAGGGCTGGCTGGTCCAGCAATTGGCCCATGCGCTTGGCCAGCAACTGCTCGAACGCCGTGCGGGCCGGCTGCAGTTCAGCCTCTGGCGGCTGGGGTGCCAGGCTGGCCAAGGCCTGGCGGTCGACCTTGCCATTGGCCAACCGTGGCAATTGCGCAACCACCTGGATACGCCGTGGCAGCAAAGGCCCAGGCAGTTGCAAGGCCAGGTCGCGCCGGATGCTGGCCAGGGGGTCCTGCTCATCGGCGTGCACAACGACAAAGGCTGCCGGTTGCAGCCCCGCCTGAGCGTCCTCGGCAGGCACCGCGACAACCGCCGCCTCGCGCACACAGGGCACCTGCAGCAGCTCGGCTTCCAGCTCGCCGAGCTCGACCCGGAAGCCATTGAGTTTTACCTGCTGGTCTTTGCGCCCGTGCAAGGCCAGACTGCCATCGACCCGATAACGGGCCAGGTCACCCGTGCGATAGAGCCGCTCTCCCGCTGCGAACGGGTTGTCGACGAAAACGTCGGTAGCGCTGCTCAGGTAGCCTCGGCACAGCTGGCGGCCGCTGATGTACAGCTCGCCCAGCACACCCGGAGGCACCAGGCGTTGCTGACCGTCCAGCACATACACCTGGTTGCCCGGCAGCACGCTGCCAAGCCCCACGGGCCCACACCCGGCCGAAGCGGGCGACAGCGCTTGCACCATCACCCCGACCGTGGCCTCGGTGGGGCCATAGTGGTTGAACACGCGACAATCGGCGCGCACTTGGAAAATCCGCTCGAGCAGGCTGGGGGCCGGCGCTTCCCCACCCAGCACCAGGGTGGCCGGCAGACAGGGGTGCTCGGCCTCCAGCAAAGCCGACAGGTGCGAGGGGACGATCTTCAGGCAATCGACATTGCCACCCCTCAGGTAGCCCATGAAGCGCTCAGGATCGCGCAGGGTCTCTTCATCGGCCACCTGCAGGCAGGCACCGTTGTACAGCGCGCCGAACAAGGTGGTATTGCCCAGGTCCGCCGCCACGCCGCTGGTGAAGGCAAACTGCGAACATTGCGCCAGGCCCATCACCTGAGTGGCGCCGGCCAGGTAATTGGCCAACTGGCGATGCTCGATGATCACGCCCTTGGGCTCCCCGGTGGACCCGGAGGTGAACAGGATGTAGGCCGCCTCATCGCCCTGCAGCGGGTAAGGCTGCGTGCATTGGCCCAGGGGTTGCTCCACCAGCATTGCCGGATCAAGCAGCTGCACGCCCTGCATTTGCCAGGGGGCCGACTGCGCGGCCTGGCCAATCACCCAGGCTGCGCCCGCTCGGCTGACAATGTTGGCCTGACGGGCCTGTGGCCACTGCGGGTCCAATGGCACATAGGCCGCACCCAGCCACCAGGTGGCGAGGATCGACTCCACCAACGCGCTCGAACGCGGCAAGGCGACGGCCACCCGCGCACCTGGCCCCACGCCCTGGGCAGCAAGGCTCGCCGCCAGGCGTTGTACGCGTTGTCCCAACGTGCCGTAGCTCAAACGCTGGTCGCCGTGAACCACGACGTCCCGCGTGCAATCGTGCGCCAGCCACTGCGCCAGCCGCGCCATCAACAGCGGCGCAGGCGATGCCGGCAGCGCCGGGTTGAGGGCCAGCAAGCGCGCCTGCTCTGCCTGGTCGACCAGGTTGAAGGCACCCACGGCCTGCGTGGCGTCATCGACAATCCCCTGCAGCAGCATCAGCAACTGCTCAAGCAGGCGCTGCACGCTGGAGGCGTCGTAGCAGTCGGGCAGAAAGTCGAGCCAAAGGGCTTTGCAGTCGCCTTCGGCAGACAGCTGCACCTGCAGCATCAACTCACAGGGCTCGCCGCCACGCGGCGCTTGCTCCAGGCGCCAGCCCTGCGGCGCACTGGCACAGTGCTCACGCGCCGCTGCAAAACCCAGGGCAGGCGGCGCCTCGTCGGGGGCTGCCGCCCAGTATTCCTGCCAGGTCACGTGCTGTGCCGCCAACGTGGCAAGCTGGGCCACCCACTCATCGAAAGGCTGGGCATCGTCAATGCGCAGCTTCAGCGGCAGGGACTTTTCCAGCACCCCAGCGCTGTGGGCAAAATAGTCATAGTCTTCACGGCTGTCATGCCGCCATTGCGCGAGGAATCCGGGTTGCTCGCTGACCCGGCCCAGCAGCACCCACCAGGCTGCCTGCACCACAGTCAACGGTGCGACCTGCAACGCGGCAGCCTGCGCCTGCAGGCCGGCCAGCAGCGCCGGGGCCACCTCGGCGTGCACACGTTCCATGGCGCTACCCTGGCTGTCGCCCAGGCGATAGGGCAGCCTGGCGCGGCCGCTCGACTCACCTTGAAGGTGGTCGCGCCAGTAGCGCTGAGCCTGCTCGGCATCCTCATCGATCGCCGTTTCCGCACGCCATTCCAGGTACTGCTCAAAACACCCGGCCTCTTCCGACAGGCGTGTCTCAGGTGCTCCATACAAGGTGATCAGCCCTTCGGCCAGCAGGCCCATGCCGGGACCATCGACCAGTACGCTGGCCACCGCCAGCGTCAGTTGCCAGTGCGTCTGGCCCAAGCGCAGCAGCAAGGCCTGCGCCCAGGGGCCGCCAGCCAGGGAGAAGGCCTGGCCCAACCAGGCCTCGCGCTGCAACTGGGCCTGCGACCCTGACACCAGCGCCAGGTGCGACGTCAGCGGCAGCGAAGTGCAGTCGGCTACAGGGCACCAGCGCAGCCCGTGAAAGCCCGTCACTGCCTGCAGGCGCGCCGTCAGTTCAGGGTGCAACTCAGGCAGCGCTGCCACGGCACGTTGGAGCCGGGGCACATCCAGCTCCCCTTGGATATCCAGGGTGACGCGCCGGGTTGCTTCAGCGAAGGTCGTGGCGCGCTTCAGGGCCTGCAAAGCCCAGTGCTGTTGTGGGCAAAGCGCAACGCTTTCAACCATCATGGTGCTCATGCATCCACCTCCTGTGGGTGCGGCTGCATCGCAGCCAGGCTGGCCCGGTCGAGCATGTCGCCCATGGCCACGACAATCTTGCGCGGCCCCTCGAAGGGGTCACGGGCGTGAGCAATCAGCATGTTGTCCAGCAGAATCACGTCGCCCTTGCGCCAGTCGAAACGCACCGCGCATTGTTCATACAGTTCGCCGATCAGCTGCATCACTTCGTCCTCGATCGGCGAGCCATCGCCGTAGTACACGTTGCGCGGCATACGCTCATTGCCAAACAGTGTCAGCAGGTCTTCGCGCACATCGTCATCCAGGCAATAAGGGTGGTGCAGTTGCACTTGGTTGAAGAACGAGCGCACGCCACTCCCCGGGTGAGTGATGATGGCGGGGCACGGAGTACGGATCTGCAATTCATCGTCGGCCAGCCATTGCCACTGAATACCGGCAGCCTGGCAGCGGGCCTCGACTTCGGCGCGCTGCTCGGTCTTGAAGAAATGCTGCCAGGACACGTCGAGCTTGCCGGTGAACGTGCGCACATACAGCAGGCCCTTGCGCTCGAAGGTCTCACGCAGCGCGGCAGGCAGACGCCGGTACATTTGCCGGCAGTCCACCACCGGGGTGGCGCCGCCGACCGGCGATGGCAGTTCGCAGAAGAACAGTTGCTTACGTGGCCAGCTGTCCTGGTGGGCGCTTTCGTTGTGGAAGAGGATCATCTTCTTCTCGGGATAGGGCGTGGACCGATAGGTGTTCTGCCCGCCCTCCTTCTTCGGCAGGTCGCCGTAATTGCCGTACAAACCTGGCTGTACCGCCTCGGCGAATGCCTCGAACGCCTGGCTGTCAGGCACGCTGAAGCCTCGGAACAGAATGCCGCCGTGATGCAACAGTTTTTCTTCGACCCAGGCACGATTGGCCGCGATCCAGCCCGTTACGTCCAGCCCAGGGTCGGTCGGCTCCAGCAGCAGTGGGAACACCTGGTCCGGCACCAGCAGGGACTCGCGAATCGGACGTTGTGCCCCTGCTGCAGGGCGGGTCTGGTTCTTTTTCAGGAACTTGTCCAGCTTGTTGGCTTTACCGGCAGGTGCTGGGCTGGCCGCCGCGTCTTGAATTGGCATGGTCATGTCTTCCACTCTCACGCTCTGGTCACATGTGATCTGCTCGAGAACGGCTATCCAGCCGTCCACGAACCCCTGGATCTCAGCCTGCTCGAACAACGCTGAGGCGTATTGCCAATGGCCACTGAGTTCGGCCTGCTGGCCCTGCTCGACGAACAGCGCCATGTCGAATTTCGATTGCTGCGACACACTGGGCAGCGCTTCAACGCTCAACCCCTCGATACCCGCAGTAGGCAGGGGCAAGTCGTTCATCACGAACAACACCTGCACCAGCGGGCTGATGCCCTTGTGCCGTGGCACCCGTGCGGCCTCCACGATCATGTCCAGCGGCAAGTCCTGATGCTCGAATGCGTTGAGCAGCTGCTCGCGACCCTGGGCCAGGAACTGGGCGAACGTGCTGCCTGGCACCTGGCGTGAGCGCACCGGTAGCACGTTGACGAAGAAGCCGATCAAGCCTTCCAGCTCAGCCTGCTGACGACCGGCGTAGTCGACGCCCACCACCACATCGTCACTGCGGGTCAAACGGTGCAAATAGGCCTGGAACGCGGCCAGGATCACGCTGTACAGCGTGACGTGGGCCTGTGCCGCCAATTCGTTCAGCGCTGCGGTCAACCCATCGCGAAGGCGGAACGAGACGCTGCCGCCTTCATGGCTGGCGTGTGCCGGCCGCGGCTGGCGCAGCGGCAACGGCAGCCGCCCGGAGTAGCCGGCGAGCGTGCCGGCCCAGTACTGCGCCTGTCGCTGCAGCACACCGGCGTCCTGCAACGCTTGCTGCCAATGGGCAAAGTCCGAGTACTGCAGCGCCAGAGCCGGCAGTGGCGAGTGGTCGCCCGCGCGCAATCTTGCATAGATCTGCACCAGCTCATTGGCCATGACTGCCATCGACCAGCCATCGGAGATGATGTGGTGCATGGAATAGAACAGCACGTGTTCCAACGGCCCCAGCCGCGCAACCTGCATCCGCAGCAGCGGCCCTTGATCGAGTACGAAGGGGTAGGCTTCGTTGGCCAGCGCCTGGTTCGCCACCTGGGCTTCCTGCTCGGCCCGGCTCAGGCCCGACCAGTCGTAAACCGGCAACTCGACGGCCAACTGCGGCGCAATCAAGGCAATGGGTTCACCTTCGCTGTCCTGACCATAGGTGGTGCGCAACACCTCGTGGCGCTCGACCACGGCCTGCAAGCTGGCATGAAGCAGCTCGACCGACAGTTCGCCGCGCAGGCGCAACGCCATGGGCATACCGTAGGCAGCACTGCCTGGTGATAGCTGTTCCACCACCCACAACCTGCGTTGCACCAGCGCCAGCGGCGCGCGCGTAGTGCCCGCACGGGCGTGCAACACCGGCAGCGCTGGCCGTGCAAGCTCCTCGCAGCCGAGGCAGGCAACGAAGTCGTCCAGCCGCGGATGGTCGAACAGCGCACGCAGCTTGAGGCCTGGCGCCAATTGCTGACGCACACGCGCAACCACCTGGGTCGCCAACAACGAATGCCCGCCCAGCGCAAAGAAGTCGTCGCTGCGCCCTACCCGCTCGACATCCAGCACTTCGGCCCAGATTGCCGCCACCTGTAGCTCGTGCTCGCCTTGGGGTGCGACATAGGTATGCGCCAGTTGCTCCAACTGCGGTTGCGGCAGGGCCTTGCGGTCAAGCTTGCCATTGGCCGTCAGCGGGAGCCCGGCGAGGAACGAAAGATGGGCCGGCACCATATGCTCGGCCAGCACCGCCTTGAGCGCCGCACGCAAGGTGTCACGCAGGCCCTGTTGAGCCTGGGGGCTGTCCAGCAGCGCCGACTCGGCGGGGACCAGGTAGGCCACCAGTTGCGTGCCGCCAGGCCCTTCCTGGGCCAGCACCGTCGCCTCGCGTACAGCCGGTTGCTCCACCAGCCGGGCTTCGATTTCCCCCAGCTCGATACGGAAACCACGCACCTTGACCTGGTGATCGATACGTCCGTTGTATTCGATGATGCCGTTGGCTCCACACCGTGCAAGGTCACCGGTGCGGTAAAGCCGCCCGCCGCCTTGCTCGCTGGTATCGAAGGGGTTGGGCACGAAACGTTCGGCCGTCAGCCCAGGGCGGTTGAAGTAACCCCGCGCCAGGCCGGCCTGGCCGACGTGCAGTTCGCCACGACAGCCCTGGGGCGCGAGCTCGAACTGGTCGTCCAGCAAGTACCAGGACAAATCGCCAATGACCCTGCCCAAGGGGCTGGTTACAACGCCCTGCAAGTCTTGGCGGGTGACCGGACGGTAAGTGACGTGCACCGTGGTCTCGGTGATGCCGTACATGTTGATCAAGCGTGGCCGGGCATCGCCGAACTGCTCGAACCAAGGCGCAAGGCTTGCCACATCCAGTGCTTCACCGCCAAACACCACGTAGCGCAATGCAAGCACCTGCCCGCCCTGCGCTCCGGCGCAGGCGGCGCGAATGAGCGGCTTGAACGCCGATGGGGTCTGGTTGAGCACGGTGACGCGCTCTTGCACCAGCAACTCATGGAAGTCTTCAGCCGAGCGCGCCACGTCCTGCGGCACGATCACCGCCCGCCCGCCGTACAGCAAGGCGCCGAACAGTTCCCAAACCGAGAAATCGAAGGCGTAGGAATGGAACACCGTCCAGACATCCTCGGCGTTGAAGCCGAAATCGTCCTGGGTCGCCTCGAACAGGCGGGTGACGTTGTCGTGCGCCAGCAGGGTACCCTTGGGTTTACCGGTGGAGCCTGAGGTGTAGATCACATAAGCCAGGTTCTGCGGTTGCACCCCGCTGTCGGGGTTGGCATCGCTGTAGCTGGCCCAGGCGCCATCGCCAGTGCCCACATCCAGGCAATGCACCGCCTGGGGTGCCGACAGCCGCTGCTGCAGATGCGGCTGGGTCAGCACCCATTGCACGCCGCTGTCCTGCAGCATGTACGCCAAGCGTTCGCTAGGGTAATGCGGGTCCAGAGGCAGGTAGGCGCCCCCGGCCTTGAGGATGGCCAGCAGGCTGACCACCATTTCCAGGCTACGCTCCAGCGCCACCCCTACCCGCACATCCGGCCCCACCCCAAGCTCGCGCAGGCGGTGCGCCAGGCGGTTGGCACGGCGGTTGAGCTGGCCGTAGCTCAGGTGCTGGCGGTCCAGGGTCACGGCAATGGCCTGCGGGTCCTGCGCCACTCGCTGCTCGATCAGCTGGTGCAGGCATTGGCTTTGCGGGTAGTGGGCGGACCGAGGGTTCCAGGCTTGCATGACCTGCCGCTGCTCTTGGGCATCGAGCAAGGCCACCCGGGCAATGGCCAGGTGCGGCGCTTGAGCCACCCCATGCAGCAAACGCAGCCAGTGCCGGGCCAGGCGTTCGATGGTCGCGCCATCGAACAGCTCGGTTGCGTAGGTCAGCGACGCCGCCAGCGTGGCGCCGTTGTCGACGGTGTCCAAGGTCAGGTCGAACTGCGCAGAGCCATGGGCGTGCGGCCACGGCTCCAGGCTCAGCCCCGGCAAGCTGTGAACGGCGCGTCGGCCCTGGCCTTGATGGTTGAACATGACCTGGAACAGCGGGCTATGGCTTTGGCTGCGCTCAGGTTGCAACGCCTCTACCAGCTGCTCGAACGGCAGGTCCTGGTGCATCTGTGCGCCCAATGCCGCCTGTTTCACTTGCTGCAGCAAGCTGGCAAACGTCGTGTCAGGCGCGAATTCGGCTTTCATCACTTGGGTATTGACGAAGAAACCGATCAACTGCTCCGTATCGACCTGCGTACGGTTGGCGATGGGTACGCCCACTCGAATATCGGTTTGCCCCGAGTAACGCCGCAGCACGCTCTGCCAGCTGGCCAACAACACCATGAACAGCGTGGCATCCGCCGAGCTGGCCAGGGCCCGCAGCGAGCGTGTCAGAGGCTCATCGAGCACCAGCTCCAGGCGCGCGCCAGCGTGGCTCTGCACGCTGGGCCGTGGCCGGTCCACAGGCAGCTCCAGCAACGGTTGCTCGGCGCCAAGCTGGGCCCGCCAGTAGGCCAACTGGCGGTCGCGCTCGCCTGCCTCCAGCCATTGGCGCTGCCATTGAGCGAAATCAGCATACTGGACAGCCAGCGCTGGCAGTGTGACAGGCTGACCCTGACGGTGCCCCTCGTACAGCTGCACCCACTCATCGACCATGATCGGTATGGACCAGCCATCGGTGACGATGTGGTGCTGGGTGACGATCAGTACATGCTCGTCCTCACGCAGCTGCAACAACCGTACGCGCAACAGCGGCCCGTGCTCCAGGTCGAACGGGCGCTGAATTTCCGCGTCGATGCAGGCCTGCACGCCTGCATCATCCCGGCCCTGCAGAATATCCACGGTGCAAGCCAGCGGCAGGCTGGGGTGAATGACCTGGTAGACCTGATCACCGTGCTGGCTGAAGGTCGTGCGCAATGGTTCGTGACGGGCAATCAGGTCGTTGAAACTGCGCTTCAGGGCTGCGACATCCAGTGCCCCGGTCAAACGCAGGACCGCCGGCACATGGTATGCCGCGCTGTCAGGTTGCAACTGCCAGAGGAACCAGTGACGTTGCTGGCCGTAGGACAACGTCAATGGCTGATCCCGGGCGACCTTGGGGATACCGCCCCGGCTGGCCTGTGGCGCGACCACGGCCAGCGCGGCGAAATCAGCCAGCACTGGCGCCTCGAACACGCTGCGCAGCGGCAGGTCGAGGCCCAGGGCTTGGCGCACCCGGGAGATCATCTGCGTGGCCAGCAACGAGTGGCCGCCCAGTTCGAAGAAGTGGTCGCCGCGGCCGACGCGGTCCAGTTTCAGCACTTGTGCCCATACTTCTGCGACCTGCGCCTCCAGGGCATTCTGCGGTGCTTGATAGCGCTGTTGCAGCAGGCTGGCGTCGGCCTGTGGCAGGGCCTTGCGGTCCAGCTTACCGTTGGGCGACAACGGCATTGCCGGGAGGAACAGCAGGAAGGCCGGAACCATGTGCTCGGGCAGGCTTGCCTTGAGCGCATCGCGCAAGGTGTCACGCAGCACCGCTTCGCTCTGAAGGTCGCCGGCCTGCACGCCCTCGACAGGCACCACGTAACCCACCAACTGCAGGCCACTGGGTGTCGGTTGCGCCAGTACCACGGCCTCGCGCACCAAGGCGTGGCCCAGCAGATGACCTTCGATCTCGCCCATTTCCACGCGGAAACCTCGGACCTTGACCTGGTGGTCGATTCGCCCGCTGTATTCCAGCACCCCGTCGGTACGGTAGCGGGCCAGGTCACCGGTGCGGTACAGGCGCCCGCCCCCCGCCACACTGGAATCGAACGGGTCCGGCACGAAACGCTCGGCAGTCAGCGCCGGCCGGTTGAAGTAACCCCGCGCCAGGCAGCCATTGCCGCCGATCAACAGCTCTGCCACAACCCCCACAGGCGCCAGCGCGAAGCCGCTGTCGCACAGGTAGGTGGCACGCCCATCGATGGCCGTACCGATCGGCACGCTGGCCTTGGGCAACGGCTGCTGTGCGCTGAATGAACAATCGAACACCGTCGACACTACCGTGGCTTCGGTAGGCCCGTAGGTATTGAGCAGGCGCACGTCCTTGAGGCAGGAAGCAAACCAGTCGTTCAGCCCTTCGGGCGGCATGGCTTCGCCACCCACATGCACTTGGCGCAACGCCCCACAGGAGGACGCACCACGCATGTGCGCGGCGAACAGCCGCCAGTACGCAGTGGGCAGGTCGGCCACGGTCACGCCGTGGCGGATGATGGTGTCGGTCAGCGTCTCGATATCCCATCGCTGCTCACCCCGCATCACCACCTGTGCACCCTGGCACAGCGCCGGGTATAGCTGCTCGACGAAGCCGTCGAAACTGACGGTGGCGAACTGCAGGACCTTGTCTTCGGGGGTGAGTCGCGAATAGTCCGCGGCCACCTGGCAAAACGCCGACAGCTCGCCGTGGGCGATGGCCACGCCCTTGGGCTTGCCGGTGGAACCGGAGGTATAGATCACGTAGGCGAGGTTGGTCGGCACAGTCAACGGCAGCGGATTGCTGTCGCTGTAGCCCAGCAGCGTTTCAGGGGTTGCGCCCAGGTCCATGCGCCGAACGCCGGCCAGGGCCGGCAGGTTCGACGCCAGGTGAGGTTGGCTCAGCAGCAGTTCGATACCACTGTCCTGCAGCATGTGCTCCAGCCGCTCATGCGGGTAGGACGGGTCCAGCGGAACGTAGGCGCCACCCGCCTTGAGAATCGCCAACAGGCCGACGATCAGGTCAAGGCCGCGCTGCGCCGCGATGCCCACACGCACATCCGGGCCCACGCCCTGTTCGCGCAACGCGTGCGCCAGGCGGTTGGCTCGCCGGTTCAGCTCGTCGTAGCTCATGCACTGGTCGTCCAGCACCAGCGCGGTGGCCTGCGGCCGTGCCCGGGCCTGCTCTTCGATCAGTTGCATGGCGTTGGGCGCCAGCGCGGCGGCGTTGGGCAGCGGGTTGCAGTCGTTTACCAGCTGGCGGTACTGCGCAGCATCGACCAGCGGCAGTTCGGCGACGGCCAACTCGGGCTGGCCGAGGCTCGCCAGCAGCGTCAGCCAGTGACCCACAAGGCGCTGGATGCGATCAGCATCGAACAGGTCGGAGGCGTAGCTGAACGACGCGGTCACGCCATCCGAGCGCTCAAGGGTATCCAGCGACAAATCGAACTGCGTGGTCTGTTCCAGCCACTGCACTTCCTCCACGTGCAAGCCCTGTACGCTGTCGCCGGAGACCTTCTCGCCCACATCCAGCAGGTGGTTGTACATCACCTGGAACAATGGATTGTGCCCAAGCCCGCGCTCGGGCTTGAGCTGCTCGACCAGCACGTCGAAGGGGATGTCCTTGTTGGCCTGGGCCTGCAGGGTCGTTTCCTTGACCGCCGCCAGCAGTTGGCCGAAGGTCTGCGCAGGCGCGATGCCCACCCGGGCGATGATGGTATTGACGAAAAAGCCGATCAGGCCTTCCAGCTCCACACGGTTGCGATTGGTGACGGGAATGCCGATGTTCAGCGTCTGGCGCCCGCTGTAACGGGACAACAGCAGCGCGAACGATGCCAGGAACACATGGAACAGCGTGGCATTGGCGGCTACGGCCAGGCGCCGCAGTTGGCACGTCAGTTCGCCAGGCAGATGCACGTCGATGCGCCCACCCCGATAGCTCTGCTGCTGCGGGCGCAAGCGGTCGGCCGGCAGTTCCAGTACCGCAAAGTCGTCTTCCAGTTTCGCTTTCCAGAACGCCAGCTGCGCCTGCAATTGGCCATCGGCCAGGCGCTGGCGCTGCCAGGCGGCGTAGTCGGCATACTGCACGGCTAGCGCCGGGCGCTGAACGGGGTGCCCCCCGGGGCCAGCGTTGTACACTGCGGCCAGTTCACGCACCATGACGCTCATCGACCAGCCGTCGGAAACGATGTGGTGCAACGACACGGCCAGCAGGTGCTCGGCCGCAGCCGTGCGCAACAGCGCGACGCGCAGCAACGGCCCTTGGCCAAGGTCGAAGGGGCTGGCGAACAACTGATCCAGGTGCGGCTTTACCCCATCAGCGGTCAGGCCCGTCAAGTCCCGGGTCTCTATGAGCACTGGCGCTGCAGGCATCACCACCTGCCAGGGCAGCCCATCTTCTTCGCAGAACACGGTGCGCAGGGTTTCGTGCCGAGCGACCAGCGCGTCGAATGCTGCCTGCAGCGCGACCAGGTCGAGCGCCCCCTGCAACGTCACTGCCAGGGGCGTATTGTAGGCAGTGCTGGCGGGGTTGAGCTTCCAGAACATCCACTGCCGGTATTGCGCATGCGAAACAGGCAAGCGCTCGCCCCTGTCCAGCACCTGGATCTCGTCGCCGCCGGTTTGCTCCAGGCCTTCGAGCGCCTGCGTGAATGCGTGCAGGTCGCGGGTATCGAATAGCACACGCAAGGGCACTTCCAACTGCAGTTGCTGGCGAATGCGCGACACCACCTGCGTGGCCAGCAACGAATGGCCGCCCAGCGCGAAGAAGTTGTCGTCCAGCCCTACCTGCTCCACCTGCAACACCTGCCCCCAGATCGCCGCCACCTGGGTTTGCAGCCCTGTCACCGGGGCGCGGTAATCCACCTGGGTGGCCACGGGTTGCGGCAGTGCGCCCAGATCGACCTTGCCGTTGGCAGTCACGGGCAGGTGCGGCAAGAGCATCAGGTACTGCGGCACCATGTGCTCGGGCAGCGCCTGGCGCAGAGCCAGGCGTACGTTGTCGGTGAAGGCCTGGCAGCCGGCCTCGTTCGAGGGCCATGCGCGCGGCACCAGATACGCTGCCAATTGCCGGTTGTCCTGCTCGCCGACCACCCGCACCACCACATTGTCCAGCTCTGGCAGCTGGCGCAGGCAACTGTCGATTTCCGCTGTTTCCACGCGATAGCCACGAATCTTGAGCTGGCCGTCCATGCGCCCGGCAAACGACAGCTGGCCTTGGCCGTCGCGCCGCACCCAGTCGCCGCTGCGGTACAGGCGAGCGCCTTGGCCCGCTGGGTCTGGTACAAACCGCTCGGCGGTCAGTGCTGGCTGCGCCAGGTAGCCCCTGGCCAGGCCCGCCCCGCCAAGGAACAGTTCACCACGCGCTCCATTGGGGACGGGCAGCAGGCAAGCGTCGAATACATGGGCACTCAGGTTGGCCAGAGGGCGCCCGAGCAATGCCTGCCCCTGGATTTCATGCGTCAGCACACCCACCGTGGTTTCGGTGGGGCCATAGTGGTTGATCAAACGCAGGCCCGGTGCCAGCGTGGCGATGCGGGCAATCAATGCCGGGGCGATGGCTTCCCCCCCCACCACCAGGCAGCGCCCAGGCAGGGCATCGCGGCCAGCAGCGAGCATCGCCTGCAGGTGCGACGGCACCATCTTCACCGCGTCGATGGCATGCAGGCGCAGATAACCCGCGAAGGCCTGGGCGTCCAACACCGTATCCCTGGGCAGCATGTGCAGGGTCTTGCCATTGCACAGTGCCCCGTAAAACATGGTGTGCCCCAGGTCTGCCGCCGGCGTGGTGACCATCGCCAGGCTGTGCAGTTCATGCACCTGCATGCGCTCGCCCACGCCACGCACATAGTTGGCCAGGGCGCCGTGGCTGATGGCGACGCCCTTGGGCGTGCCGGTGGTACCCGAGGTGTAAATCACATACGCGAGGTTGTCGGCGCTGACCGGCACACACGGCGACGGCGCCTCAGGGTAATCGCGCGCCGGGTCGATGCGCTCGATGCCTGGCGCCAGCTTGAGCTGCCCGGCCGGCGCCAGCACCCGCTTGACCTGGCTGTCGGCCAACATGAAATCCAACCGCGCCTGCGGCTGCTCCGGCTCCACAGGCAAATAAGCGGCGCCGGCCTTGAGCACTGCCAGGATGGCGACCAGCATGTCGAGGGAACGATCGGCCAGCACTGCCACGCGCTCATCTGGTTGCACGCCAGCGTCGAGCAGCACGCGGGCAAGGCCGTCAGCACGGGCTTGCAACGCACCATAGCTGATCTGGCGGGCGCCACTGACCGCCGCCACATGGTGTGGATCACGGGCAGTAGCGGCGTCGATCAGGTCATGGATGCAGCCTGTCGCTTCGACCACACTCGGCGCCACCAAGGCCGGTGCATCACCCAATGGCAGCTCGCCCACCGGGCCCTGCACCCCCTCGGCCAGGCCCTGCAGCAGTTGCAACCAGTGCTGGCTTAAGGTCACCAACGTCGAGTGCTCGAAACGGTCCGCCGCATAGGTGAACACCGCGTGCAGGCGGCCGGCACTTTCGTAGGTGTCCAGCGCCAGGTCGAAACGCGCACTGTGCTTGTCCAGGGCGACCTTTTCCAGGGTCAACCCACTCGCCAGTTGAATCTGCCCCGCATCGGCGATGGCCGACTGATGATTGAACAGCACCTGGAACAGGGGGCTGTGGCTGGCGCTGCGCTCAACGCCCAAAGCCTCCACCAACTGCTCGAAGGGCAGATCCTGGTGTGCCTGGGCACCCAGCGCGGTGTCCTTGACGCGGCTCAGCAGCTGCGCCACGTCCATCAGCGGATCGAGCTCGGTGTGCAACACTTGGGTGTTGATGAAGCAGCCGATCAAGCCTTCCACTTCGCTGCGGTGGCGGTTGGCAACCGGTACGCCGACACGGATCGCTCGCTGACCGCTATAGCGCTGCAGCAGCAGCTTGAACGAGGCCAGCAGCACCATGAACAAGGTCACGCCCTGGGCTTTGGCGAGGATACCCAGGCGTGCGGCCAGGGCCGGTTCAACCTGCAGTTCCACACGCTTGCCACGCAAGCTGGGTACTGCGCGTAGCGGGTGATCGAACGGCAGATCGAGCGCCGTGTGGTCGTCGCCCAGCTGAGCACGCCAATACGCCAGTTGCCGCGCCTGCTCGCCCGCTTCCAGCCAACTGCGCTGCCACACCGCGTAATCGCGATATTGAATGGGCAAGGCCGGCAACGAGAGCGGCACTTGCTTACAGGCAGCGTCATACAGCCGCACGAATTCATCGACCAGTACATTGAGCGACCAGCCGTCGGCGACGATGTGATGCAGCGTCAGCAACAGCACGTGCTCGCAGGTTTGCAGCTTGACCAGCTGTACCCGCAGCAACGGCCCGCGGGCCAGGTCGAATGGCGCCTGTGCCTCGGCTGCGCCGAGCGCCGTGACCTGCTGCTCGCGTTCGCCCGCCTCCAAAAGGCTCAGGTCATGGCGGGTGATGGCCACGGCCGCAGGCTCCAGCACCTCCTGCAGCCATTCATCGGCGTCAGCGCGCAGGCGGGTACGCAAGCTTTCATGACGTGCAACCAACTGATCGAACGCGCTTTGCAGCGCCGCTACATCGAGGTCCCCTTTGAGTCGCACCGCCATAGGCAGGTTGTAGGCCGCGCCCTGCGGGTCCAGTTGCCAGAGAAACGCCATACGCCGCTGTGCATAGGAGAGTCGGTCACGGCCCGCAGTGGCGACATTGGCCGGGATTGGAAACACGGCGAAATCCACCCCCTCTTTCTGCAGCGCGGCAAGGAACAATGGGCGTTTTTCCGGCGGCAGCTCAATGAAGCGGCGAGCGAGTTTCAACGAATCTTCGGCATTCATGCGATGCGTCCTTAGCAATAGGAAGCGGGACCACAGGACCCAGTCATCCCACAAGGACGAAACAGCGAAGGTCCGATTTAGCCCCGCAGGCGCGGGCGATGCCCGGCAAATGTGACTGGGCTCAAGCGTTGGGCTGTTCAAGCCAAGGCAAGGGCTCAAGCAAGAGCGCGCCAGAAGGCCTCGAGTGAGCGAGGTCTTCTGGCGTGCGTTGACATGGGTGGGTAGTGGCGCCTGAAACGCGCCTCAAGCCGAGGCTTGCCTCAGAGCCGGCCAAGACAGGCGGCGCCCATCGCGCTCCAGGCAGGCCCTGAGCATGCGCAGCACCTTGGCCTCATGCTGATGAATGAACAGGTGGCCACCTGGCAAGACATCCAGAGAGAAGCCTGAGGCGCCCTCCAACTGCCAATCGATCAACTGCGCCTGGGTTACCGTGTCGCTCGCACCACCCAGCACGTGAATCGGGCATTCCAGGGGTTCGCGCAGCGTGTACCGGTAGCCTTCGCACAGCAGGGTATCGGCCCGCGACGGCGCCGCCGCGCCCGAGGCAATCAATGCCAACGGCGCGGGGGCATCGGCGCCGCGCAATGCATGGGCCATCTCGAACGCCAGCAATGCCCCCAAGCCATGCCCGAACAACGCATACGGCCCGGTGATCCTGGGCAGGATTTCGCCCGCCAGCTGACCTGCCAAGGCCACCATGTCCGTCTGCGGGGGCTCGCCGATACGCCCTGCGCGGCCAGGCAGCTCCACCGGCAGCACGCTCAGCCATGCGGGCAGGGTGTTGCGCCAGTGCAAGTACACCCTGGCGCTGGCCCCCGAATAAGGCAGGCAGAACAGCTGCACATTGGCCATGTCCAGCACCCGCATTGGACCGCCTGGGCGGTCGAATACCGAGGTCATGGGTGGTACTCCTCAGTGGTGAGCGGCAGCCAGCGCCTCGGCAAAGCGCTGCGCCACGTCATCGATCTGCGGCGCGCTGATGATCAGCGGCGGCAGGAAGCGCACCACCGCGCCATGGCGCCCACCCAGCTCCAGGATGAGGCCGCGCTTGAGGCATTCTCGTTGCACCTTGGGTGCCAGTTCACGATGTGCCAGCGGATGGCCCAACGCGTCGCACGGGCCTTGCGGGTCGACCAGTTCGACCCCGAGCATCAGGCCACGACCACGGATATCACCCAGCTGCGGATAGTCCTTCTGCAACAATTGCAGATGACCACGCAGGCGCTGGCCCATGGCCTCGGCATGCTCGGCCAGGCGGTGTTCGACCAGGTAGTTGATGACCGCAGACCCTGCGGCCATGGCCATCTGGTTGCCGCGGAAGGTGCCGGCATGGGCGCCGGGTTTCCAGGTGTCGAGCCAGTCGCGGTAGACCACCACCGCCAGCGGCAGGCTGCCACCGATGGCTTTGGACAGGGTGACTACATCCGGCACGATGCCGGCGTGCTCGAAAGCGAACATCCGCCCGGTGCGGGCGAAGCCGCTCTGGATCTCATCGACGATCAGCGCCACGCCGGCCTGTTCGGTAATACGGCGCACACCCTTTAGCCACTCGATATCGGCAGGCACCACGCCACCCTCGCCCTGCACCACTTCCAGTATCACGGCAGCGGGCAACGGCACGCCGCTTTCCGGGTCGAGCAGCAGGTTTTCCAGGTAATGCAGGTTGGCCTTGACCCCGGCTTCGCCACCCAGGCCGAATGGGCAACGGTAATCGTAGGGGTACGGCATGAACTGCACACCATTACCCAGCAACGCACCCAACGGCTGCTTGGGGCCATGGCTGCCCATCAGGCTCAGCGCGCCCTGGCTCATGCCATGGTAGGCACCCTGGAAGGCCAGCACGGTGCTACGCCCGGTGGCGCTGCGCACCAGTTTCAGTGCCGCCTCGACAGCATCGGTACCGGTGGGGCCGCAGAACTGCACCCGGGCTTCGCGGCGCAGCGCTTCGGGCAGGATGCCGAACAGGTCCTGGACAAAGCGGTCCTTGACCGGCGTGGTCAGGTCGAGGGTGTGCAGGGGTATTTCATCGGCCAGTACCCGCTGTATCGCCTCGATCACCACCGGGTGATTGTGGCCTAGCGCCAGGGTACCGGCCCCGGCCAGGCAGTCGATGAACTGGCGGCCTTCGACATCCTCGACATGAATGCCACGGGCGCGCTTGAGCGCCAGCGGGATGCGCCGGGGGTAACTGCGGGCGTTGGATTCCTGTTGCTGCTGGCGTTGCAGCAAGGGCGAGTCGTTGAACTCGTACAGCGGTTGCGGCGCGCTGGCCGGCGGGACTTGGGCAAGGCTGGAAGCGGTCGACATGGGTAGATCCTCGCAAGCAAGCGAATGTGCGGGTAGTTGTCGCTTGGGAAACGCTTGGCTGCGGGGGGGATTTAGCGGTTGTTGTGGGATTTTTTGTGGTCGTTGCCGGCCCCATCGCCGGCAAGCCGGCTCCCACGCCGACCGCAGCGCTGCTCTTCTGTGGGAGCCGGTACAGGCTAAGAAGATCAGGCGCCCGAGCGCGCCGGCACTTGCAGCAACACCCTTAGGCCATCGCCCTGGCTGTCGAAGCGCAAGCTGCCGGCACAGCGCTGCACGATCGCCTGCACGATCGCCAGCCCCAGCCCACAACCACCGCTCTGTCCATGCCGCCAGAAACGCTCGGTGAGGTGTTGCAGGTCGTCTGCAGCAATGCCCGGCCCGTGGTCGCGGACCATGAAGCCCACCTGCCCATCGGCCATCTGCACCTCCAGCTCCACCTCGGTGTCACCGCCATGGCGCAGGGCGTTGTCCAGCAGGTTGCGCAAGGCAGCCACTGCCAGGGGTGCGGGCATACCCAGGTAGATGCGGGTGGCGTCCTCAGGCAGGCGGACGACGATGCGCCGGTTGTCACCGCCACCGGCATCCTGCACCGCCTGGCGGGCGACCTGCTCGGCGCTGCACTGCAGGCCATCCTCGAACGACAAGCTGCCCTCGACACGCGCCAGCATCAGCAGTTGCTCCAGGGTGCGGTGCATACGGTCAGTACCCTGCTCGGCATGTTCCAGCGCCTGCTCGCGCACTGCGCCGTCGGTCATGCGTGCCACCTGCAGGTGGGTCTTGATCGCGGTCAGCGGGCTACGCAGTTCGTGGGCAGCGTCGTCAGTCAGGCGGCGTTCGCGCTCAAGGGTCTGGGCGATACGCAGGAACAGCTGGTTCTGGGTATCGAGCAGCGGCTGCAGCTCACTGGGCAAGCCTGCCACCTGCAGCGGCTCGACGCTGTCGGCACGCCGCCTGCGCAGGGCATCGCGCATGCGGTTGAGCGGCTCCAGGCCTTTGCCCAGGCCGATCCACACCAGCCCCAGGCTGCCGAGCAAGGCCATCAGTACCGGTGCCGAGGCCGCCAGCAGTATCGACTGGTTCAGCGCCTCGCGTTCCATGTGGCGGTCGGCGGTAGTAATGCGTACATCGCCATGGTTGTAGGTGAAGGTACGCCACGACGCGCCGTCGATGGTCTGGTCGCGAAAGCCGCTGCGCTGGTCGTCCATGGCGCCATCGTGCTTGTGGTTGCTGGCAAGGATTTCACCCCGCAGCGAACTCACCTGGCAGGCCATGCCGTCGGGCACGCTGAACTGGTCGGCGGAAAAGTGCGCATCTTCACCCTTGGCGGCCAGCGGCTGCGGCAACTGGTCGATCAACCCGGCGACCATGCGCGCCGAAGCCACCAGGCGTTGGTCGAGCGAGAACATCATCTGCTGGCGCAGGTCGCGCAGCATCCACGCGGCGGCCAGCACCCAGATGATGATGAAGGCGCTGCCAAGGATCAGGCTCAGGCGTACCCGCAAGCTCATGATGCCGCTTCCTCCGGTGCCTGCGCCGGGCCAAGGCGGTAGCCCAGGCCGCGCACGGTCTCGACGATGCTGTTGCCAAGTTTGCGGCGCAGGTGGTGGATGTGCACGTTGAGGGCATTGCTTTCGACTTCGTCGCTGAAGCCGTACACGCAGTCCTTGAGCTGCTCGCTGGAGAGCACGCGGCCGGGGTTTTGCAGCAGCGCCTGGAGCAAGGCCTGCTCGCGGCGCGACAGGTCGACGGGTTGGCCGGCCAGGCTTGCTTCGCAGCTGCTGGGGTCATAGCGCAGCGGCCCATGCTCGATCACGTTGACCGCCCGCCCGGCCACCCGGCGCAGCAGGGTATGCAGGCGCGCGGCCAGCTCGCGCAGGTCGAAAGGCTTGAGCAGGTAGTCGTCGGCGCCGGCCTGCAGGCCATCCACCCGGTCGGTGACCGCATCGCGTGCCGTCAGCACCAGCACTGGCAGGTCCACCCCTTGCTGGCGCAGGCGGCGCAGCAGCTTGAGGCCGTCTTCGTCGGGCAGGCCCAGGTCGAGGATCATCACGTCGAACTGCGCGGCCTGGAGAATGGCCCGGGCGCTGGCGGCGTTGGCCACGCGGTCCACGGTCAGGCCCTGTGCGGTGAGGCCGGCGCAGATGCCGCTGGCGATCAGGTCGTCGTCCTCGCAGAGCAGAACGTGCATGGTTGGAGCTCCCGGAGTGGTGTGGCTGGCATTGCACTATGGGGGGATTAAGGGGGGATTATGGGCTTTTTTTGGGGGGATGGGAGGTGGGGATCCGGGTGCATGATGTGAGGTTTTTGGCGTTCATGAAATCGAGCGCCGCGCGGGCGGCGCTTCGCGGGGCGCTTGCCTTGGGATCTTCAGCGCCCTTGAGATCGAGCGCCGCCCGCGCGGCGCATCGCGGGCAAGCCCGCTCCTACATTTGTTGCAACGTGCCATGGCCTGATAGGCCATAGTTGTTAGCCTTGGT